>NZ_JBLFFK010000006.1:0-290856 GCF_051400715.1 Neorhizobium descurainiae | reverse complement strand
CGAATATGCCTCGGACGTCTCCGTTTCGGAACTGGACATCACCAAGCTCGATGACTATCGCGACTCGAACGCCGACGAATACCTCGGCCTGGGTACCGCCGTCAGCGACGAGGACATCATGGCCGCCCTGACCTCGTTCGTCGACGGTCAGCTGGAACTGATGACCAGCGCGGCAGCCAAGCTCGGCGCAGTCTCGCAGCGCGTCCAGATGCAGGAAGACTTCGTCACGAAGCTCTCCGACTCGATCGACAGCGGCGTCGGCCGACTGGTGGATGCGGAGATGAACGAAGAGTCCACGAAGCTCAAAGCCCTGCAGACGCAGCAGCAGCTTGCGATCCAGGCGCTCTCGATCGCCAACTCCGACTCGCAGAACATCCTGTCGCTCTTCCGTTAATCGGATCGCGCCGGAACCATCGAAGAAGGCCGCGCCCTCCGGGGCGCGGCTTTTTTGTGCTTCATCGATTTCTATTAACTTTAGTAAAGGGAATTTAACCTTTGTTAACCATTTGCCGCTTAATTGGGGTCATCGAAACGAAGGGTTAACCAAGACGAAAAAGAGGTTAACAGGCATCAGGCCGAACCGTCGTTCACCGGTGAGATCCGGAATGTCCCTTCCAATCAGCCAAATCAAGGGGCAATCAAAATGACCAGCATTCTGACCAATATCGCAGCCATGGCTGCGCTCCAGACGCTTCGCTCTATCGACGGCGATATGGAAAAGACTCAGGGCCGCGTCTCTTCGGGCCTGCGCGTCGCCACCGCATCCGACAACGCCGCCTACTGGTCGATCGCGACCACCATGCGTTCCGACAATGCGGCTCTTTCTGCCGTTCAGGACGCACTCGGCCTCGGCGCCGCCAAGGTCGATACGGCCTATGCCGCGATGGAAACCGTCGTCGACGTCGTCAAGGAAATCAAGAGCAAGCTCGTTGCCGCCACCGAAGCCGGTGTCGACAAGGCGAAGATCCAGGAAGAAATCTCCCAGCTTCAGGATCAGCTGAAGAGCATTGCGTCCTCGGCTTCCTTCTCCGGCGAAAACTGGCTGCAGGCCGATATCGGCGGCTCCGCCAACGCAACGACCGGTGTCATCGAGGCAGGTAGTCCCGTGATGAAGCAGGTTATCGGCTCCTTCATCCGCGATGCCAATGGCAATGTCTCGGTCCAGGCCATTCAGGTCGAACTCGACGAGACGAACGTTCTGTTCGACCTTTCGGGCGGCAATGCCGGCCTTCTCGACTCCAACGCTCTCAACGGTTTCCGCAAGATCGAGTATGATGGCGGCAGCACCGGGGTGCAGTACTACGCTTCGATCAACACGGAAGCCTTCTACGCGACCGACGCCATTTGGAAGGACATCGGCGGCGGCGTCTTCATGCAGGGCACCACCGACGGCGTCTTCACCACCGGCGCAACCGGCACCTACCTCATCAAGGTCGGCGGCGCTTACATCGACGCGGTCTACACCACCGAGGGTTACGACTTCTCGGCCGGTGCGACGGTCACTGCCGGCATCGAATATGCCCTGAACGTCTCCGTTGCGGAACTGGACATCACCAAGCTCGATGACTATCGCGACTCGAGCGGTGAGAGCTACCTCGGCATGGGCACCGCCCCCAGCGACGCGGCCATCATGGATTACCTTCTTTCTTTCATCGATACGCAGCTCGAAGCGCTCATCAGCTCCACCGCCAAGCTCGGCTCGATCTCCATGCGCATCAACATGCAGGAGGATTTCGTATCCAAGCTGACCGACTCCATCGACAGCGGCATCGGCCGACTGGTTGATGCGGACATGAACGAGGAATCGACGAAGCTCAAAGCCCTGCAGACCCAGCAGCAGCTCGCGATCCAGTCGCTGTCGATCGCCAACACCAATTCCGAAAATATTCTGTCGCTCTTCCGTCAGTAAGCGGCGCTCTTGGCTGGAGCGGTTTCGTCCCGCTCTGACACGGCACAATATTCCGGAAAGAAGACCGCGTCTCGAAAGAGGCGCGGTTTTTCCGTGTTGCCGCGTGGCTTGCGCGAAGCCTGCACGATCGCCGCCTTCGGGCGTTAAGACTTCATTAATACCTTGCCAATCCGCATTTGCCTTTGATAACTGTCGCTTTAACGATTTGCTAAGAACGACAGGCCGCCTGCGCACATGGTGCGGGAGGGCGGTGAGCATGATGCCTCTGGTCGTTTCCGGTGCCCCACTCCGGATGCTTCAGAACATTTGACCGAGGCACGGCCAATGACCAGTATCCTGACCAACACCGCCGCCATGGCGGCCTTGCAGACCCTGCGCGCGATCAACCGCAACATGGAAGTCACCCAGGCCAGAGTTTCATCCGGCATGCGTGTCCAGACGGCGGCGGACAACGCCGCCTATTGGTCGATCGCCACGACGATGCGTTCGGACAATCACGCGCTGTCGACGATTCAGGATGCTCTCGGCCTCGGTGCTGCGAAGGTGGATACCGCCTATGCGGCCATGGAAAGCGCCATCGACACGGTGATGGAGATCAAGTCCAAGATCGTCGCGGCTTACGGTGTCGGCGCCAACCGCAACAAGATCCAGGAAGAGATCACGCAGCTTCAGGAGCAGCTCAAGAGCATTTCCAATTCTGCGACCTTTTCCGGTGAGAACTGGCTGCAGGACTACATCAGCGACGGCGGTACGAACGCCCAGGAAAAGCCGCTGCTCAAGCAGGTCGTTGCGTCCTTCACCCGCACGGCTTCCGGTGAGGTCGCGGTCAAGACCGTCGACTATACGCTGGATTCGAAGACGGTTCTCTTCGACCTCAGCGGCGGCAATCTCGGCATTCTGGATTCGTCGGTCAAGTTCGTCGCCGAAACCGAAACGTCCGTGACCGTCTCCACGGCGAACGGCACCCAGGCACCAACGAGCGCGAGCTATGCGGTCCCGGTATACAACGAGAGCGATTTGGCCGCTCTGGGTACGGATGCGAACGCAGCCGATGCGCGCATTTATGAAGTCGGCGGCAATTCCTATTTGAAGGTGGCCGAGGGACAGTGGGTTCAGGTGACGGATACGGATCCGGCCACCGCCCCCGCCGTAACGACCCCGGTCCATCAAAATGGCGGCACGAGCTACTATTTCGTTGTCACCGCGGCCAACAATCTCGACAACCGCAGACTCGGCATTTCCGTCTCGACGCTTGACATCAACAAGCTGGACGAAATCGCGGCGAAGATGAACACGATGGTTCCGGGCTCCGCGCCGGACAACGAGGCCGTGCTTGATATGCTGGAGCGCTTCCTCGACAAGCAGTTGATGGGGATGACGAGTGCGGCCTCCAGCCTCGGCTCGATCCAGAAGCGCATCGATCTGCAGGAGGATTTCGTCGCCTCATTGACCGACGTCATCGACAAGGGCGTCGGGCGACTGGTTGATGCGGACATGAACGAGGAATCGACGCGCCTGAAGGCGCTCCAGACCCAGCAGCAACTCGGCATCCAGTCGCTGCAGATCGCCAACACCAACGCCGAAAACATCCTTCAGCTCTTCCGGCAATAGCACGTATAAGCTGATGCCGTTCATCCCATGGCGGCGCCCCGGCAGGCGCTGCCGGGCACTCGTGGACCTTACCGCGTGGTCCGGTGCGCTGCGGCATCTTCATCTTCGCGCAAGTTTGACTTCCTACCGTTCCATTGCGGTCCGGCGAATGTTCTGATCTCGCCGCGAGCGAACGAACGGCAACCTTATCGGGATGATACGATGACGGCAGCGGCGAAATTTCGCTCTCTCGGCAGACTCATGAAGAGCGCTGGGCGAAAAGGCATTGTAGGGGAGGGGGCTGCCTGATGAGTGCTTCGCTCGCCCGATACCTGAAGGATTTCAGTGAGCCCCAGACGGTGCCGCTGCCGTTGATGACCGATGGTTTTCCGGGCGGCTTCGAAGACGATCTGGCCCTTCCTCCCGTGGCCGACGAACAGGTCGATGTCGAGGCGGAGCGGGCCGAAGCCTATGCGAAGGGCTATGAGGCTGCATCCGAGGAATTGCGGCAGCGCTTCGAGGAGGAGCGCCAGGCGCTCCTTGCGGCGCATGCGGAGGAAACGGCGCTCCTGCGCGAAAGATATGAGACCGAAGCCGCCGGGCTGATTGCCGCCCGGCTTCAGGAAATCGCCGGACTGACCGCACAGGCCGTCAGCGATCAGACGGCCGGCATTCTGGCGCCTCTGCTCGATGAGGCGCTCGTCGCAAAGGCGGTGTCCGACATGGCGGATATCATTCGCGGTAGCATGCTCGAGGGGGACCTTGGGACGCTGAGCGTGCATGGTCCGCTGCATCTGTTCGAAAAGCTGAAAACGGCGCTTGGGACATCCGCTCCACTGCTGCGCCATATCGAATCACCCGACCTCGATATCACGGTCGATATCGGTGAAACCGCGCTTGTGACCCGCATGTCTGCGTGGTCGGCGAGTCTGAAGAAGGTACTGGGATGAGCGACGGCGAAAATCATCATCACGGCAAGAACGAGGTCGTCATCGTCAAGCGGCATGGCGGCGGGCACGATGACGGCCATCATGGCGGTGCCTGGAAGATCGCCTATGCCGACTTCATGACCGCGATGATGGCGTTCTTCCTCGTGATGTGGCTGGTCAACGCGGCCAATGAGGAAACCAAGGCCTCGATGGCGAGCTATTTCAACCCCATCAAGCTTTCCGACGAGACGCCGGCCGAAAAAGGCCTGGAGAAGCCGGTTGATGCTGCCGACGGCCGGGAAGAGGGTGAGCGCTCCCGGATCAAGGCGGATGCCGACGTTCAGGGTTCGGCGGCGGCGACGGGCGAGGACATGACCTCGACCTCCGGCGACGAGCCGAATTATTCGGAGGCGGATTTCTTCGAGAACCCGTATTCCGTTCTGGCCGAGATCGCGCAGGAAGTCGGCCAGCAGGCCAATGTCAGCGCCAAGGGCGAGGGCGGCGCAAGCGATTCCGGTCCCGCGACCGGCGCCGACGGCGGTCAGGCCTATCGCGACCCCTTCGATCCGGATTTCTGGACCAGGCAGGTTCAGGTGACGCGGGCCGACGGTCCTGACCAGGCCGTGAAGGCGGTTCCGAGCGAGGACCCGCTGGCGCAGATGGGCCAAGCGCCGCAGGCTCCCGGGGCAGAGCCGCAGCAGTCGCTGGCTGCCGCCGTTCCCTCGCCACGCCCTGATCGGTCGCTACTGGACCAAGCTTCGGCTCAGGCCGAGAAAACGGCAAATCCCGACGGCCAGAAGCCGGAAGACGGCGCGAAGGCTGAACAGCAGGCGCGGAAGGCGGCGGACGAACTGCGCGAGGAAATCCAGCAGCAGATTTCCGGCGTTGCGGGCAAGCTTGCCGAAGGCTTGATCGTGACCCCCGCCGAAGGCGGGCTGCTGGTGACGATTTCCGATCAGATCAGCGATCCGATGTTCAATATCGGTTCGGCCGTGCCGCGCCGGGAAATGGTGCTGGCGATGGAAAAGATCGGCCAGATCCTCAAGGAGCGCGGGGGCAGCATCGTCCTGCGCGGCCACACGGACGGCCGCCAGTTCAAGGGGACCGAAAACGACAACTGGCGGCTTTCGATGGCCCGCGCGCACAGCGCCTATTACATGCTTGTGCATGGCGGCCTGGCGGAAGACCGCATCAAGCAGGTTTCCGGATTCGCGGACAGGCGGCTTCAGGTGCCGGACGATCCGCTGGCTGCGGCGAACCGGCGCATCGAGATCCTGCTCCAGGCGGACGAGGGGTAATCATGGCGCTTGCGGGCACACGGTTCCTGTTGGCGGCCGGCCTCGTTTTCGGGGCCGCGTCGGCATATCCGGCAATGGCGCAGGAGCGCGGCGATCTGGCCCCCTATGCGATGCTTCGTTCTTTGCAATTCGTGCAGGATTCCGTCGTTCGCGGTGATCATTCGGCCTCGGAAATGCAGCGCTTCATGTTGGAGACGATCGACCGGCGGTTGAGGACCGCAGATCCGTCTATCTTCGAGGATCCGCGCAATGTCGACGCCGCGCTGATCTATGCCATGAGCGGCGGCAATCCGGGGACGCTCGAATATCTCGCGTCACGCGACATCGCCGGTAATTTCGACAGTCGCGTTGCCGACGCACTGAGGAAATATCTGAGCGGCAAAGGTACGCTCGTTGCGAAAAGCCTGGCCGAAATGGCCGACGAGTATCGCGATGAGAAGATCGGCCCCTATCTTGCGCTGGTCAGCGGCAACGTATCGGTCATCAAGGATCCCGAGGGCGCTCTGGTCTTTTACGATTGGGCGCGGCTGACGGCTCCCGGTACGATCATAGAGGAAGCGGCGCTCCGCCGTTCCGTCGCGATCGCCGTCGATGCCAACCTGGTCGGCCAGGCGCTCTCCTATTCGCGCAAGTATGCCCGGCGTTTCGTGCATTCTCCCTATGCCAGCCAGTTCGCCGATTTCTTCGTGCAGCTCGTCGTCGGGCATTTCGGCGAGATCAGGGAAGAGGATATCGACGGCACGCTGGAGTTCATGGACGTCGACCGCCGCCGGGAAGTCTTCCTGCGCATCGCACGCGCGGCCGCGGTTGCAGGCAGGAACGATCTTGCCCGTCTCGCCTCCTCGAAAGCCGAGGCGCTTGGCGGAAATCCCACTCCCGAAGCGCTTGCGCGCCTTTATGGCGGCCTCGCGGACATCCCGACGAACGATATCGGCGCGGCCATGCGGGCGATAGCGGATGTTCCGGAGGAGGCTCTTTCGCCGCGCGACCGGGCCTTGCGTCAGGCCGCGCAAACCGTGGCGGAGCAGGTCCTCAGCCAGCCGACCGCCGAAAGCCTCGCACAAGAAACGCCTGTCACTATGAACAATACAGAAGACGCGAAGTCCCAAGTCGCGTTGCCCAGAAATGAGATCGCTGGGCCTGCCCCCGCCACGGAAGGTCCGATGGCCGGCACCGCTGCCAACTTCGATCCGGCCTTCCAGACATTCGTCGATAGCGGTCGTTCGAAATTGAATGCCATCGATGAAATGCTGAAGGAGGAGAGCGCTTCCAAATGATTACCGATATTTTGGGTGGTAAAGCTGGCGCTGCGGATGCGGCTTCTTCCGCAAAACATGCCGTCGCCGGCCGGAAGGACGCCGAGGGTTCTCCAAGCGGGTTCGCCGACGCGCTTTCGGATTACGGGCGCGATGCGCCTCCTCAGCAACCGGACGACGTGCCGGAAGGCGAGGAGCAGTCTGCGCCCGAAGACCGCATGGCCGATGCGAAGCCCGCCAAGACGAAGCCGATCATCGATCTCAGGCCGGAATCCCTGCGCACGAAGCCTGGTGAGGCGGAAAACCCGGCCGCGCCCCTGAAGTCGGAAGAGACGCGGAAATCCGGAGAGCGGCAACTGACTGCGGCGGAGAAGAAGCTTCGCGATGCGCTTGCCGCCGCCAAGGCGGTCACAAGGCAGTTGGATGAGCTTCACGAAAAGAACGAGGCCGCTTCCGGAAAGGATGTGGCGGCCGACAAGGCGCTGGAAGGCGGGGATGCCGATCTGGACCTGTCGATACTTTCCGCCGACGACGCGAAGATCGCCGATGTGCTGTCGCTTTTGAACGGTGCTGAGGCGAACGCCGGCGAGCTGAGCGCGATGATGCCGAAGAATGCCGCCGGCGCTCAGAGCAAGCGAGGCAAGGACGCCGACGGCCGGTCGCCTGAACTCGGCCCCGTTGCCGGGAATGATCCCAAACACGTCGGGGTGATGAACGACACCGCAACGGACCCGCTTTCCATGCCGGCGGAGCCGGATGTTCCCGGCACGCGCCTGTTCCGTTTCAGCAACGCCCGCGGTGAAGGCCAGAGCGTCGATATGGCGGTCGATGGCGGCCGCGGCGGGCGCACCGCCGCCGTGGAGTTCAAATCGTCCTCCAACGGTGCCGCTGAAAACGTCACCGTGCTCGACACCCGCCGGTTCCTTGGGCTAGCGCCGAGTTCCAACGGTGCGAACCTGACGGCGATGCTGTCGGGCGATCCCGAATGGGCGTCCGCCATGCATCCGAGCTCGGCCCTTTCCAATGCCGCAACGCAGAGCAGCACCGGGACGGTGGTGAATATGCTCAAGCTGCAGATGAACCCGCACGAGCTCGGTTCGGTGACGGCCACGTTGCGCCTTCACGGGGAGGAATTGAACGTTCATCTGACCGTGGAGACGCGCGCGGCCTATCGCCAGCTCAGCGAAGACAGCGGCGGCATCCTGGATGCGCTGCGCGCACAGGGCTTCGCCGTCGATCAGGTAACGATCAGCATCGCATCGACTGCGGGTTCGGACGCTGCCGGCAGCCAGCAGGGGCAGGCGGGTCAGCCGGGCCAGCAGAGCATGGCTGAAGGCGGGCGGCAGGGGCAGGCTGCAGGTCGTGGCCAGGAGCAGGCCGGTAACCGTCAAGCGGATGAGCAAGGTGCAAGGAGTGCCAATGACGCGGCATCGGACAACGCGACGGCTGCCGCTTCTGGCAGCGCTCGTCCTGACCATCTCTACCTCTGAAGCCGGCGCCGGATCGCTGTTCAGTTCCGGAGGGTGGGGAAGCCAGGGAACGGCTCCGGCGGCGGAGAAACCTGCACCCAAGGCCGTCAAGCGTCCGCCTGCAAGCCCAGCAGCCCTCGGAGCGCCGGCCAATCCCGGCGCCTGCGAGCGTGAAATCCAGGCGGCTGCGGCGAAATACGGCGTACCCGAAGGCATTCTCTATTCGGTGGGTCTCACCGAAACCGGCCGGAAGGGGAGCCTTAGCCCTTATGCCATGAATGTGGAGGGGAAGGCATATTTCCCTCCCTCGCAGCAGGAGGCGATGACGACCTTCCACGCCGCCAAGCAGCAGGGCATGAGGCTCATCGATATAGGCTGCATGCAGATCAATCATCATTTCCATGGCGAGAATTTCTCTTCGCCGGAGGAAATGTTCAATCCGCAGCGCAACGTGGAATATGCGGCCAAGTTTCTCCGCAACCTTCATGACAGGCATGAGACCTGGACGATGGCGGTGGCCAGATACCACGCGGGGCCCAACAACGATCCCGCACAGAAGAAATACGTCTGCCGGGTGATCAGCAATCTTGTCGCGACGGGCTACGGAAAATGGACTTCCAACGCTTCCCGCTTCTGCAACGGTTAAGCAATTTTTAGTTGAATCCATAAAACAAAGAATCGCAAAATTGCAATTGCCCGCCTTTGTGGCGCAAAATGGCAATGCAAGCATTCTTTTACGATGCGTTAATTTTTCCACTGGAAACTTGTGTGCGAAAATGGCGCACCCACTATATCTAGTGCAAATCGGGAGCTAATGGTTAATCAACTATTAATTTGTTTGGTTAATTTCACGCAGCTTGTCTCCGATTCCGCTGATTCGTACCCATAGAGCCATCGAAGCACCACAACTGATTCGGAGGCGGACGAATGATCGTAGTGGTTGATGAGCGTGAGCTCGTGAAAGACGGTTACACTTCTCTTTTCGGGCGCGAGGGAGTTCCTTCCCAAGGGTTTGATCCAAAGGAATTCGGCGAGTGGGTGAACACCGCGGCAGATTCGGACATTGCTGCGGTCGAAGCCTTCCTGATTGGCCAGGGTGAATGTGCGCTCGAATTGCCGCGGGCGATCCGGGACCGGTCCATGGCGCCGGTGATCGCGGTCAGCGACCAGCCCTCCCTGGAGGCGACCCTCGCCTTCTTCGACAGCGGTGTCGACGACGTGGTGCGCAAGCCCGTCCATCCCCGCGAGATACTGGCGCGCGCCGCCGCGATCCGCCGTCGTCTGAAGGCGATCTCAAACTATACCGATATCGGCGCGATTCGGGTTTTCTCCGACGGGCGCGATCCGGAAATCGACGGCGACGTATTCCCGCTGCCGCGCCGCGAGCGCCGCATTCTGGAGTATTTGGTCGCCAATCGCGGCCGCCGTGTTTCCAAGACGCAGATCTTCAATGCCATCTACGGCATCTTCGACGAGGAAGTCGAAGAGAACGTCGTCGAAAGCCATATCAGCAAGCTGCGCAAGAAGCTGCGCAAGAAGCTCGGCTTCGATCCGGTCGATTCCAAGCGTTTCCTTGGTTACTGCATCGATTGGAACTGATTTCTCGGTGGGGTCTTGCCGCATATTTCGCGGGTAAGAAGACAGACAGCTTCACGCAAGGCCCGCAACTTACTCTCTCCATCAGACAAACAGGAGATTTCCTATGAGTATTTTCGGCACGATGAAGACGGCCGTCTCGGGTATGAATGCTCAGGCCAACCGCCTCGGTACCGTTGGCGACAATATCGCCAATTCGAGCACGGTGGGCTACAAGCGGGCATCGACTGCATTCTCGTCGCTGGTCCTGCCTTCGACCCAGGGCGCGTATTCTTCGGGTGGTGTCGAAACGAACGTCCGCTACAGCATCTCCGAGCAGGGCGGCATCCAGTACACGACCTCCTCCACCGATCTCGCAATCCAGGGCGAAGGCTTCTTCATCGTCAGCGACCCGAACGGTTCGCCTTATCTGACGCGCGCCGGCTCGTTCCAGAAGGACTCGAACGGTTATCTCGTCAACACCGCCGGCTTCCAGCTCATGGGCTATCCCTATGGTTCGAACCCGCCGGCGGCCGTCGTCAACGGCTTCAACGGCCTTGAGGCGATCAACATCAACGATTTCGGTCTGGTATCCTCGCCTTCCAGCCAGGGCAGCTTCCCGGCCAACTTGAACAAGGAAGCGACGGCCGTTACCGGCGATACGCCTAGCGATAACCTCGCAACCAGCACCTATACCAACAAGAGCTCGCTGACCGGCTACGACCATGCCGGTGCAAAGGTTCTCTACGATTTCTACTACACCAAGACCGGCGAGAATACCTGGGAGGTTTCTGTCTACCGTCAGGACCAGGCCACGAATGGCGGTTTCCCTTATACCGCTACGCCCGCAACCGATCTTGTCCAGCAGACGGTCACGCTTGTTTTCGATCCGAACACCAACAAGCTGAAGACGACGGCCCCTGCATCGCCGACCGAAATCACATTCACTGATCCCAACGACGGCGCCACGCCGGCGCAGACGATCACCATCGATCTCTCCCAAATGACGCAGTTCGCCACCGCCTTCACGCCGGGCAAGGGCATCATCGACGGCAATTCGCCGAGCCCGATCACCGATGTCGAAATCGGCGGCGACGGCGTCGTCACGGCCGTCTATCAGGATGGCGGCCGCCGTCCGATCTATCAGCTCGCCCTGGCAACGGTCCCGGCGATCGACAAGCTTCTGCCGCAGAACGGCAACGTCTATCTGCCGACCACCGACTCGGGCGTGGTCACCATCGGTTTCCCGCAGAGCGGCGCCTTCGGCCAGATCTACTCCGGTGCGCTTGAAAGCTCCAATGTCGATATCGCCAACGAACTGACCGAGATGATCGAGTCCCAGCGCGTCTATACGGCGAATTCGAAGGTCTTCCAGACCGGCTCCGATCTGATGGACGTGCTCATCAACCTGAAGAGATAAACGGCCGAAATCATCGAGAGAATAAGTCTCAAGAGGTTATAAGAAATGTCGCTCTCATCAGCATTGTCCACGGCCCAGTCCATCTTCAACAATTCCGGCACTCAGTCGTCGGTGGTTTCGAAGAACATCGCCAATGCGCAGAACCCGGATTACGTCCGCCGTTCCGCAATGGTCGTGACCGGCGGCAATGGAGCCATGATCGGCGACATCGTCCGCTCTCAGAATGCTCCGCTCCTGCGTCAGACGATCGAAAGCTCGTCGGTTGCGAGCGGCCAGCGGACTCTCTTGAACGGCCTTGAGTCGATCAAGAACCTGATGGGGGGGAACGACAACGAGCTCTCCCCCGCCAAGCTGATCACGGCCTTCCGCAACAACCTGGATGCGTTCACCTCCAAGGCGAACGACACCGGTCTCGGCATGGCCGTGATTTCCAGCGCGCAGGATCTCGCCTCGGGCCTGAACACGGCCGCCGACGAGCTCCAGCAGATCCGCAAGGATGCCGACGACCAGATCAAGCAGAATGTCGACGACCTGAATTCGCTGCTCGCCAAGCTCGAAACCGTCAACAACCAGGTCAAGAATGCGACGGCGAGCGGCGCCGATGCCAACGACGCGCTCGACACGCGCGAGGGGCTCGTCAAGAAGATCGCGGAAATCGTCGGCGTCACGTCCTACATTCGCGAAAACAACGATCTGGTGCTCTACACATCGGACGGCGTGACGCTGTTCGAATCCGTGCCGCGGAAAGTGACGTTCCAGCCGACAGCCGGTTTCGACGCTGCGACGACCGGAAGCGGCGTCTATATCGATGGCGTGCCGCTCAAGCCCGGCGAAACCGCCAACACCACCGCCAAGGGGTCGATCCAGTCGCTGCTGCAGCTCCGCGACGAGATCGCGCCCACTTTCCAGAGCCAGCTCGACGAGATTGCCCGCGGCCTGATCACCGCCTTTGCGGAAACGGGACCGGACGGAACGCTGACGCCGCTCACGGGCCTCTTCACCTACAAGGATAGCTCCGGGGTCCAGCAGACGGCCGTTCCCGCCGCCGGCACGATCGTCCCGGGCCTTGCCTCGCGGATATTCGTCAATCCGGTCGTCGTACCGCCGGCCGGCACGCCCGACAAGCTGCGCGACGGTGGCATCAACGATATCGACACCGATCCGACCACACCAAATCCCTATGTGGTCAATACGGGCGGCAGCAGCTACGGCGATCTGCTCGACAAGTACAATGAAAATCTCGAGGGGCCGATGGCGTTCGATCCGGATACGGAAATCGCCGACGCTCCGGACCTTTTGTCCTTCGCATCCGATTCCATGGGATGGCTTGAGCAGCTTCGCAGCACGGCGACATCCGCCGACGAGACGAAAACGGCCATGTTGACCCACGCTCTTGAAGCCTATTCCAGCACCACGGGCGTCAGCCTCGACGAAGAACTGTCTCTGCTTCTCGATATTGAGCAATCTTATAAGGCCGGCACCAAGCTGATGGCGACGGTCGATGAAATGATGCAGGCCCTCTTGGATATTGCGAGCTGATCATGAAGACATCGTTCATTTCTACATTGTCCATTCAGACCACGATGCGGAATTCGATCGCAGGCGTGCAGCGTGAAATGGTGAAGGCGAACCAGGAGGCCGTCACGCGGAAGCATGCGGATCTCGGCGTCACTTTGGGCGCCAGCACGTCGCGCGCTCTCGATCTCTCGCGCGACATCACGCGCATCGAATCTCTTTACAACACCGCATCGCTCGCGACGCAGCGGCTTGAGAGCGCGGAACTCTCGCTTTCGAAGATGAACGACCTCGCTCTTGAAATTCAGAGCGCGATCCTGACGCTCGGCAATTCCACCGACGCGACGAGCCTCGCGACGGCACGCACGACGATGCAGAACTCGCTCGACGCCTTCACGAGTTTCGCCAACACCGCCGTCCAGGGCGAGTACATCTTTGCGGGCATCAATACCGACGTGAAGCCGATGCAGGATTATTTCGCGCCGGGATCGCCGGCGAAGGCCGCTTTCGACACCGAGCTCAACTATTATATGTCGTCGCACGTCCCGCCCATCCCGAGCATGTCGGCGATGACGGAAGACCAGATGAACGGCTTCCTCGACGACCTCGAGGCAAAGTTCAACGGCACCACGCCGCTCTCGGATCCGCCGCATCCGGGTTTGGGCGGAGAGGATCTCTGGACGACGTATTTCTCTTCCGCCAGCGACGAGAACATGAAGAGCCGCATCAGCCAGGTCGAGGTCGTCGACAGTTCCACCAACGCCAATAGCGCCGGCATGCGGAATTTCGCGTTCGCTTCGATCATCTCGCTGGAGCTCCTGCAGCCCAACATGGACGCCAAGGCTCGCGAGGCGGTGAGCTCGCGGACGAGGTCCGTGATCGCCGAGGCGATGAACGGTGTCGACAGTATTAACCAGCAACGGACTATGGTCGGTGTCTATACCGAACGCGTCTCCAAGGCTGAGGAAAGGCTGGAGGCGCAGAAGGATATTCTGGTGAAGGGTCTCGGAGACATGGAGAATGTCGATCCGGAGGAGGCCGCGACCCGCCTCAACACCATGAAGACGCTTCTCGAGACCGCATACACCGTAACGGCAAAAATTCAGCAGCTGAGTCTAGCCAACTTCCTTTGATGATTAAAGGAAGGCCGTGAAGATGAAGGATACATGAATGTACCAATTTTCATATGCCGAGATCATGGAGGACGGCGTCGCAAACGCCAAGGATCGTGAACGGCAGGCCCTTGATCGCTCCATCGAGATGCTGATCGCAGCTCGCGACGAGGGTAGTTACACGCGCACGACGGTCGAAGCTCTGTTTTACACCCGACGTGTCTGGATTCGCTTCATCGAGGACCTGAAGCAGCCGGATAACGAATTGGCCACCGAACTGCGTGCTGATCTGATCTCGATCGCCATCTGGATATTGAAGGAATGCGAGAAGGTCAGAAAACGCGAATCGACCAATTTCCAGGGCATCATTGACGTGACCACCATCATCAGGGATGGACTTAAATGAAAAGTACGCTTCGTATCTCCTTGAAATCCGGCGAGCGGATCTTCATCAACGGCGCCGTGTTGCGCGTTGATCGCAAGGTCGCGCTGGAATTCCTCAACGACGTCACGTTCCTTCTGGAAAACCATGTTCTTCAGCCGGAGGATGCGACCACGCCGCTTCGGCAGCTCTATTTCATCGCCCAGATGATGCTGATCAACCCCGATGGAAAGGAGCAGTCGATGGCGCTGTTCCGCAAGTCGGTCGCCATGCTGCTCACCTGCTTCCAGGACGACGAGGTGCTGGCGGAATTGAAGCGCATCGACGGCATGGTTGCATCCGGCCGCGCCTTCGACGCCCTCAAGACGATCCGCGCCCTTTATCCGGTGGAAGACCGCATTCTGAACAATCAGGAAATCGCGCCGGCCACCGTCGAGCGCATTCGCAAGGAGATCGCGCCATGGCGGTAGATCCTGTCACATCGGCGGCGGCCAACCCTTGGGCAAACGCCGGTGCATCGACCGATGCGTCCAACAAGGCAAACTTGAACTACAACAACTTCCTGCAGCTCCTCATCGCGCAGATGAAGCATCAGGATCCGACCGATCCGATGGATGCGACCGAGCAGATTTCGCAGCTTGCGACCTTTTCGCAGGTCGAGCAGTCGATCCAGACGAACAATCATCTGAAGAGCATGCTCCAGGCCGAGGCGCTGACCCGCGCCACCGATCTCGTCGGCAAATACATCAAGAGTGCCGACGATACGCTCACGGGCAAGGTCAAGGAAGTCGAGGTCTATGCGGACGGCGTCGTTGCCATTACGGAAAAGAACGACAAGATCCTGCTGCAGGCCGGCGTCGTGTTCTCGGACCAGCCGCTCTCGACCGGCGACGATGATGATGCAACGGACGGATCGACCGAGGGCGACAATAGCGGTACAGATAGTTAACGAATTTTCCGCGAATCGGAGCCAGCTCGATGAATGAAGCTGATGCCCTTGATATCATGCAGGCGGCGATCTGGACGATCCTGATCGCCTCCGGCCCCGCCGTGCTTGTGGCCATGGTGGTGGGCGTCGCCATCGCCTTTCTCCAGGCCCTGACGCAAGTTCAGGAAATGACGCTGACTTTCGTGCCGAAGATCGTCGCCATCATGGTGACGATCGGCATTACGGCGCCGTTCATCGGCGGCCAGATCAATCTTTTCGCCAATCTCGTCTTTTCGCGGGTGCAATCGGGCTTCTGACCCGGCTGCCCCGTTTGCCTTTCGCTCCCCCACTTTCGCGCAAGCTTCGACCGATACTCACGATGGTGAACTGGCAGGAGAACGTCCTGCCGCCATCTCATGAAGAGACGGGAAAGCCATGGCGCAACCACCTGCATTGTCCATACCTAAGGTAACTCCGAGCGGCCGCGATGTCGGTTTTGCGCTCGGCATCGTCGCCATCCTCTGCATCCTCTTTCTGCCGATACCGCCTTTCCTGATCGATATCGGCCTTGCCTTCTCGATCGCATTCTCGGTGTTGATCCTGATGGTGGCGCTGTGGATCCAGCGGCCGTTGGACTTCTCCTCCTTCCCGACCGTCCTGCTGATCGCGACCATGATACGATTGGCGCTCAATATCGCAACGACGCGTGTGATCCTGTCGCACGGCCACGAGGGGCATGGCGCGGCGGGCAACGTGATCCAGGGCTTTTCAAGCCTGGTCATGTCCGGCGATTTCGTGATCGGCGTGATCGTCTTCATGATCCTCGTCACGGTGAACTTCATCGTCATCACCAAGGGCGCCACCCGTATCGCCGAAGTCGGCGCTCGCTTCACCCTCGACGCGATCCCCGGCAAGCAGATGTCGATCGACGCCGACCTGTCGGCCGGCATCATCGACGAGAAGGAGGCGCAGCGCCGCCGCTCTGAGCTCGAAGAGGAAAGCTCCTTCTTCGGGGCCATGGACGGTGCGTCGAAATTCGTGCGCGGCGACGCCATCGCGGGCCTCATCATCACCGCGATCAACATCTTCGGCGGCATCATCATCGGCTATTTCCGCCACGACATGCCGATCGGCGAGGCGGCCGATGTCTTCGTCAAGCTCTCGGTCGGCGACGGTATCGTCTCGCAGATCCCGGCCCTCATCGTTTCGCTCGCGGCCGGCCTGCTTGTCACCCGCGGCGGCACGTCCGGTTCCACCGACAAGGCCGTCATCGATCAGCTCGGCGGTTATCCGCGCGCCCTTTCGGTCGCAGCCAGCCTCATGGGCCTGCTGGCGATCGTTCCCGGCCTGCCTTTCCTGCCCTTCATGGCGCTCGGCGGCTTGATGGGTTTCGGTGCCTGGCTCGTGCCGCGTCGCATCGAGGCGGAGAACAAGGCGCGCCGCGAGGACGAGGAAAAGAAGGTCGTCCAGAACAAGGAGGCGGAGAAGGATTCGGTCAAGTCGGTCCTCAAGACCGCCGAGATCGAGTTGGCGCTCGGCAAGCAGGTCTCGACCCGGCTGCTCGGCGCCCACCAGGAACTCGCCTTTCGGGTCGGCAAGATGCGCAAGAAGTTCGCGACCCAATACGGCTTCGTGGTGCCGGAAATCAAGGTTGCCGACGACATCGCCATTCCGGAAAAATCCTACCAGATCCGCATCCACGGCACGACGATCGCATCGAACGTCCTGCGGGTCGGCGACGTGCTTGTCGTGACGGGATCGGGCCGCAAGCCGAGCATCCCCGGCGACGAAATCCGCGAACCCGCCTTCGGCATGCCGGCGGTCTCTATCCTCGAAACTTTCGCAGAGGACCTGAAGCGCGAGGGATTCCATCCGATCGACAACGTTTCGGTCGTGCTGACCCATCTGTCGGAAGTCATCCGCAACAACCTGCCGCAGCTTCTCTCCTATAAGGACGTCAAGATCCTGATCGATCGGCTCGATCCGGAATACAAGAAGCTCGCCGACGAGATCTGCTCGTCGCACATGTCCTATTCGGGCCTGCAGGCGGTCCTGAAGCTGCTGCTCGCCGAACGTGTCTCGATCCGCAACCTGCATCTCATCCTCGAAGCCGTGGCGGAACTTGCGCCGCATGTCCGCAAGACGGAGCAGATCGTCGAACATGTGCGCGTGCGCATGGCGCAGCAGCTCTGCGGCGACCTTGCCGACAACGGGGTGCTCCGCGTGCTGCGTCTCGGCAACAAGTGGGACATGCTGTTCCACCAGGCGCTGAAGCGCGACAACAAGGGCGAAGTGGTCGAGTTCGACATCGATCCGCGCACGCTGGAAGAGTTCAGCGAGCAGGCGACCAAGGTCATCCGCGAGTTCATGGATCGCGGCCTGCCCTTCGTGCTCGTCACCTCGCCTGAGACGCGCTCCTATGTGCGGATGATCATCGAGCGCCTGTTCGCGACGCTTCCGGTTCTCTCCCACGTGGAGCTCGCCAAGGGCCTCGAAATCAAGATACTCGGCGCCATTTCGTAGTGGAGGGTTTCAGGACCGGATTTCATTCGGCTCTGAAACGCCCTACGGTGTCGGCAAAGGACGATTCTCCCATGATTACCGACCCGCAAGGGACCATTCTCGCGCTTTTCCTTGCGTTCTGCCGCATGGGCGGGTGCATGATGGTTCTCCCGGGTTTCGGAAGCGCCCGTATCCCCCCGCAGGTCAGGCTTTTCGCCGCCGTAGCCCTTTCCATGGCGATGCTGCCGATCCTCTGGGACATGATCTATCCCAAGGTATCCGCCCCCGGCGCCACCTATGTCGGACTTATCTTCACTGAAACCCTGATCGGCATCGTCTACGGTCTGATCGCCCGGCTCTATACGCTGGGCATGCAGTTTGCCGGCGCGATCCTGACCATGTCCATCGGCTTCACGGCGCCCGGCGGCCACGACATTCTGGAAGATACCTCGGAAAACCAGATGACCAACCTCCTGACCCTGAGCGGTCTTCTGCTGTTGTTCATGATGGACTTCCACCACATCGTCTTCCGCGCCCTCGTCGATTCCTATTCGGCGACGCCGGTCGGGGCGGTGATCGATTCGCAGAAGATACTGATCACGCTGACCGACACGTTGCGCGCGTCGACGATGATCATGCTGAGGCTGGCAAGCCCGTTCCTGATCTACGGCCTGATGTTCAACGTGGCGATCGGGCTCATCAACAAGCTTGCGCCGCAGATTCCAGTCTTCTTCATCTCGACGCCCTTCCTTCTGATGGGCGGGCTTTTCCTTCTCTATCTCTCGATCGCCGCGCTCATCCGCCAGTATGCGGACGGCTTCGCGCCGATCTTCATGTCCTTCTAGGGGGCGATCATGGCGGGGCCAGTCAAGCGGTCGGACAAGCTGAAGCGCCTGGTGACGGTGCAGCGGCATATCGAGAAGATGGCCGAGCACGAGCTCGCGGCGACGACCCGCCACCGCGCCGAGGTCAACCAGTCGATGGAGGAGGTCATCGATGCGATCGGCTCGATGGAACCGGTGCACCGGCAGTTCTCGCAGCATTATGCCGAGCGCTTCGGGCGGCTGACGACAAAGGAGCGGCAGCTTGCCGGCGTCCAGCAGCTCCAGGAAATGAAAGTCCTCAAGGAACGCACCAAGGGGGACCGCCTGGAGGAAAACATGAAGGAAGTCCGCGATCACGAAGACCGCGAGGCGGCCGACAATTCCATCTACGAGCTCATCGAGATCACTCTGGGCATCCAGTTGACCAAATAGCTGCGCCAGCCTCCAGCAAGCTTCGAACGGCATAGTTCCCTTCAACGCACTGACCGCCCGGCCGATCGACGCCGGATGGATCATCTGCCGGATTCAAACTGTTGCCGTGTGCCTTGCGTCTTTTGGATGCGGTTCATGGAAGTCATGAAAGGAGCTGACGTGGCGATTTCACCTCCGAGCGATCTGGTTCTGGACGTCGTTCGCGCCGCCGACCCCACTGCCGTTCAAGAGGCGCAGGCTAAGCTGAAGGCGCACAAGGCGGCCTTTGCCGCGACCAGCCTTGCGGATGCCGGCAAGGGTTTCGGCGCCGCCATGGATATCATCGACACGCCGGCCACCAAGGCAGGCCTCGGCAATCCGCAAGCGCCGAAGAAGGCTGCCGAAATGCCGGACGAATACCGGAAGTTCGAGGCCTCGGTACTGCAGACCTTCGTGAATTCCATGCTCCCCAAGGAGACCGAGGAGGTTTACGGCAAAGGATCGGCCGGCGAGTTCTGGAAAAGCATGATGGCCGAGCAGATCGCCGACGAGATGTCCAAGAAGGGCGGTGTCGGCATTGCCGAGCAGATGTATTCGCAGGCGCTCGCCCGGGCCGAACGGCATGGCATGGTCAACGCCAATACCGACGAGAATGACCGCAGCCGCGCAATGAGCATGATTACCGATTTCGAACGTCAGATTCTCGGCGTCGGCAAGAAGAGTGAGGCCTGACATGATTCAGACTGGGGCAGAAAATATGGAAGTCGTTTCGAATGATTATCGCATCAAGACCGTGCTCGGCCGGCTGGAGATGATAATCGACAACGAGAATCAGAGGCTTGGCCGCGATCCGGAATTCGACCTCAAGGTGTCGAACGCCCACAAGAGCCGTTGCCTTTATGAGTTGACCATGCTGTTCCGCGGCACCAATCCGAAGGAACTGGCCGTCGGCTACATCGACCAGATGCACGGCCTGAAGGCAAAGCTGGCCCTCAACGCCCGGCGGGTCGAGGCCCACCTGCATGCTGTACGCGCAGTCGCCGATCTCCTGAAGAGCGCTGCCCGCGACGCCGACGGCGACGGCACCTATACCCAGGAACAGTTCACTTACGGCGAGGCCTGATGGTCAAGCTCCTTCTCACGGGTCTATGGGTCTGCATCGTCACGCTCGGGGCAGTGTATTTCTCCGTGCAGATGTCCGCCGCGCCTGCGCCGGTGGATGAGGAGGCCAGGCGGAAAGAGATGCAGGAACTGGTGCGCGGCGAATCGATCACCATTCCGGTGATCTCGAACGGCGCGATCACCGGTTATTTCCTGAGCCGCGTCTCGTTCATGATGGACAAGGAAAAGATCAGGAACGTCAAGCTTCCCATCACCGAGCTGACGACCGACGGGCTTTTCACGCTGCTGATCGGCAACAAGATGGTCGATCTCAGCAAGCCGGGAGCCTTCGATCTCGAGAAGTTCCGCTCGAGCATCAAGGACGACATGAACAGCAAGCTTGGTGAAGGGCTGGTGGCGGAAGTGCTGGTCGAACAGCTCGACTACCTGTCGAAGGAGGACATCCGCAACAATGCCTCGCGCGGCAACAAGAATCCGAACCCGGGCCAGAAGATCGTCGAAGGCGTGAAGATCGATGCGCCGCAGCAGCCGGCAGCCCACTGAACGGCGTTCCCCAGTTTCGAAGTTCGCAGAGCCGGCCGTCATGGCCGGCTTTTTCATTTCAGCAGTCCCGGAAATACACGGATCGCCGGCATTTTAACGATCGGTTTAAATGAGGGTTCAGGGTGTCCTGCTAGAGGTATCGGGAGATTGCCGCCCCTCAGTGGAACGTATCGATGAACGCATCGGGAGAATTCCTAATTTCCGCGCCGCCCCGAACCCTGTTCGGCCTGCGCGTCTGCGATCTCGGATGGACCGCAACTCTCGGGCTCATTGAAGGTCTGATTTCGCTGCAGGGCAATCGCACGACGCTGGCATTCCTCGACGCGCGGACGGCTTTGCGCCAGGCGATCGATGCCGGCTATCGCGATGAATTGCGCCGCGGGATGCTGTTGCCATCCGGCGGGCGGGCGTTTGGCTTCCTGATGAAGGCGCTGCTGGAAAGGCCGGTGCCGATCCGCTTCTCGGTGAATACATTCGTGCCCGCTTTGCTCACTTTCCTTGAAAAGGGCCGTCGGATCGGCATCGCCGGCGAGGATATCGACCGTATCGAGGCGCTTCGGGATCATTTCGTCCGGCATGCGCCCTGGCACGACATCGTGGCGATCGCTCCGGATCAGGAAACCGGACAGCACTTCGATCTGGTCATCGTCGACGCGCCGCGCTTTGCGGAGGAAAGGCGGATCGGACGCCGGCTTGCGTCGGTCCGCGCCGGGCTAGTAGTGATGGCGGGAGCCGGCTTGTCCGGGTTCATCGCGAGCAAGCCCGCCCGCGCCGCCGAGAACGCGGGGATGACCTCGGTCGAGCCGTCCTTCGCCTGACGAGTTAACTCTTTCTTTGCCATAATAATTTAGACTGCCTTAATCAACAGGCTGTCTGCGGGATGCCGGCAGCCCGGGCTAGCGCGGTCATCCCATGTATCAATCGGCAAAAATCAGCGAAGACCGAAACCTCCAGCCGGCGGCGATGCGCGCCGGGTCCATGCTGGCCGGAATGCGGTCAGCTTTCCTCAAGGCGGGCGCTCTCACATTGGCCGGCGGCCTCCTGCCGCTCCTCTTCGTTGAAGCGGTGCCGCAGAAATTCGAGGCGGAAACCCGTCTGCAGATCGATGCGGCAAGCGAGAGCGCGGTGAGCGATGCCGTGGCGGCGCTGCGTTCGAAGGCGAGCCTCGACAATCTCATCCGCGCGCTCAATCTCGGGCGCGGCAGCGAGTTTTCCGTCGATCGACCGAGTGCGGCGCAGGTCATGTCGGATATCGTCTCCGGCGAGGAAACGACCGTGGCGCAGGCTGAGAGCCGGTTGCGGGATCGGCTTTCACAGGCGATCGCGGCCACCTATGACCGCCGCACCGGTCAGCTTGCCATTTCCGCGACGGCGTCGGAACCGGATATGGCGGCGCGGGTCGCCAACATGGTCGGCGACAGCTTCCACGATCGGATCGCCGCCGCAGGTGCCGGCACGTTTGATCCGTTGGTTGAGAAACTCCGTCAGACGCTTGAACGCGCCGAAGCGGCCCTTTCCGGCTTCATCGGGGAGACGGGCGAACAGAAGCTTTCGGAGCTGCGCCGGGCGGAAAACGAAGGCCGTCAGCTCGCGGCGGAGATCGCCGATGCGGAAGCTCAGCTTGCGGACCTGAAGCAGAAGGCGGCGCAGGCTTCCGCGATGAAGCTGGAGGACGTGCTGAACAAGCCGTTGCCGGATAGTTTGGAATATACCGGCCTCGACTATCAGCGGCAAAGGCATGTCGAGGCCAAGCTCGCGGTCGATCAACTTTCGGGCAATCTCGGCCCGCGCCATCCGCAGCTGCTTGCAGCCCAGGCGGCATTGGAAGCCGCGCGCTCTGATATCCAGACGGCCCTGAAACAGCTTGCGGCGTCGCTTCGCCAGCAGGAGGGCGCCGCCGCAAAGCATCTGGCCGAGCTCAAGGCGAAGCAGGCGAAGAAGCCGAACGACAAGGAGATCGCCGGATCCGCCGCAAGGCTTGCGGCACTCGAAGCCGCGGCCGACGAGGCGCGCCGGAACTATCTTGAAGCGCTTCATCGCTCCGAACCGGGGACCAAAGTGCCCGCCGCAAGGGTTGAAGTTCTGGCCCCGGCCGCCGCCGAAAGCGCGCGGGCGCTTGGTCCCTCGCTCGCCGACATATCCGGCGGCGGGGCGCTGATCGGCTTCTGCCTCGGCGTTGCGCTCGCTTTCTTCACGCGGCGCAAGCCGCTGCCGGCGGACATGGCCGATGAAGCGGAATCCGACCCGGCGGACGACGCGGACTTGGCCATCGACCAGCATTGGCCGGAAACCCTCTCAGAGCAGCAAGGCGCCTTTGCGGATGACGATCCGGTTTCTCGCGAACCGGCGTACAACGAGCCGCAATCGCCTTCGCGTCCGCGCTATCCGGCGCCGGCCAACGACAGCCCGCTTGCGGACCACATCCGGGAAATGCTGATGGCCAATCGCCGGCCTATTCCAGAGGCCGATCTGCCGCCGCTGGTTGCGGCCGCAATATCCGGCCGTTTTTCTGAGACGCCGTCCTACACGATGCCGCGCTTCTCCCATGAGGATAGCCGCAAGGCGGAGGAACTGGAGGAACTCCGCCGCGAGATGGCGGAGTTGCGCGAACGCGTGCAGTTGTATTCAGCCCGCCGAAGCGCGGCGAGAAGATAAGCGCCTGCGACATCGAATCCGCTTGCATTTGCCGTCTGCGACCAGCATAGGCGTTGGCGGGCAGATTTCATCCATGCCCGATGTATACATTGGCAACGGTTTCAAGCGGGAGGCGCGCGTGGCTGTGGTGATCGATGGAAAAGAGGCGGCGGCATCCGTTATCGCGGCCGTGACCGAGGCGGCGGGCACCTTGGAGAAGGAAACGGGCGTCAAGCCGGGTCTCGCGGTGGTCATCGTCGGTCACGATCCGGCAAGCCATGCATACGTCAATTCCAAGAGCAAGATGGCCAAGCAGTGCGGCTTCAACTCGATCCAGCACAGCCTGCCGGAAGAGACGACGCAGGAAGAGCTCGAAAAGCTCGTCGCCGAGCTTAACGCCGATCCCGCCGTGCACGGCATCCTGGTCCAGCTTCCCTTGCCGAAGCATCTGAACGCCGAGCCGGTCATCCTGTCGATCTCGCCGGAAAAGGACGTCGACGGTCTGCACGTCGTCAATGCCGGCAAGATCGCCACAGGTGACCTGGAAACCGGCCTCATTTCCTGCACGCCGGCGGGCGCCATGTTGCTCGTCAATCGTATACACGGCCGTGACCTCTCCGGCCTGAACGCCGTCGTCGTCGGCCGCTCCAATCTGTTCGGCAAGCCGATGGGCCTGCTGCTGCTTGCCGCCAACGCGACCGTCACCATGGCGCATTCGAAGACGAAGGACCTCGCCGCCGTCTGCCGCAACGCCGACATCCTCGTCGCCGCCGTCGGGCGTCCGCAGATGGTGAAGGGCGATTGGGTGAAGCCCGGCGCCACCGTGATCGACGTCGGCATCAACCGTGTCGCCGCCCCCGACAAGGGCGAGGGCAAGACCCGCCTCGTCGGCGACGTCGCCTATGCGGAGGCCGCCGAGGTCGCGGGTGCCATCACGCCCGTTCCGGGCGGCGTCGGTCCCATGACGATAGCCATGCTGATGGCCAATACGGTGATCGCCGCTTATCGCAGCGCTGGTAAGGCGCCGCCGAAATTCTGACGCCGAAGTGGCGCTTTTCCCTATCTTCTTATGACGCTTTCGGAGGGGTTGACTCCTCCGAGAGCGCGTTAAATCTCTTCCCATGTCTTGGAACTCTCGGCAGAGTAGCAAAAGCCGGGGCAATGGGAGGATTATTTCATGAAGACATCATTTTGGATCGGCACGGCGCTCGCGGTTTTGATAGCGGGCAGCGCCGGCGCCCAGGAGCTGAAATTTCCGCCGGGGCAGGACGCGCGTTTCAATTGGAAGAGCTATGAGGATTTCAAGGCCGCCCATGCGGATCTGAAAGGACAAGGCCTGACCCTGTTCGGCCCGTGGCGCGGCGAGGACGAGATCCTGTTCAACAGCGTGCTCGCCTATTTCAATGCCGCGACCGGCGTCGACGGCCGCTATTCCTCCTCGGAAAACTACGAACAGCAGATCGTCATCGATACCCAGGCCGGCTCGCCTCCGAATATCGCCATCATTCCGCAGCCCGGTCTTCTGACGGACCTCGCCGCCAAGGGGTTTCTCACGCCGCTTAGCGATGAGACCGCGAATTGGGTGAAGGAAAACTACGGCGCCGGCCAGTCCTGGGTCGATCTCGGCATGTATCCGGGCAAGGACGGCCAGACGGCCTATTTTGCATTCCCCTTCAAGGCCGACCTGAAATCACTCGTCTGGTATGTCCCCGAAAACTTCGAAGAGGCCGGTTACGAGGTCCCGAAGACCATGGAGGACCTGATCAAGCTCAGCGACCAGATCGTCGAGGATGGCGGGGTTCCGTGGTGCATCGGTCTCGGTTCGGGTGGCGCGACCGGCTGGCCGGCGACCGACTGGGTCGAGGACATGATGCTGCGCACGCAGTCTCCCGAGACCTATGACAAATGGGTGAAGAACGACATCAAATTCGACGACCCGGCTGTCGTCGGCGCCATTGAGGAATTCGGCAAGTTCGCCAAGAACGAGGAGTATGTGAGCGGTGGCGTTGCGGCCGTCGCCTCCACGGATTTCCGCGACAGCCCGAAAGGCCTCTTCGACATCCCGCCGAAATGCTACCTGCATCACCAGGCGTCCTTCATCTCGTCCTTCTTCCCGCCGGACAAGAAGCTGGGCACCGATGCGGACTTCTTCTACCTGCCGACCTATGCCTCCAAGCCGGAGCTCGGCACGCCGGTTCTCGGCGCGGGCACGCTCATCGCCATCACCAGGGATTCGCCTGCCGCAAAGGCGTTCATCGAATTCCTGAAGACGCCGATCGCCCATGAGGTCTGGATGGCGCAGGCCGCCTTCCTCACCCCATACAAAGGCGTCAATCTCGAAGCCTATGCCAACGAGCCGCTGAAGAAGCAGGGGGAAATCCTCACCTCCGCCACCACCTTCCGGTTCGACGCTTCGGACCTGATGCCTGGCAAGATCGGTGCCGGCGCCTTCTGGACGGGCATGATCGATTATGTCGGCGGCAAGGACGCCAAGACGGTCGCGTCCGATATCCAAAAGGCCTGGGACGGCTTGAAATAAGGCTCATTTCACCGCGCCGGGCAGCGCCGGCGCGGCTCTCGCCTACGGATTATTCTTCGATCACAATAGCGAGCGGCAAGCCGCCAACAACCAGCGTCCGATCGGGATAGCTGGACTTAAGGAGGGGACATGATATCGCAGATCGTCTCGGCCGTCGGCGTGGTGATCGCCGGCGTTTTTGCGTGCGCGCTGTATTACTGGCTCTCCGACAAGCTGCTCCAGATCGTCTTCCCGGTACCGAAGGAGAATGTCCGGGCGGCGTCGGTCAACCTCAATCGCCGGGCGGTCGTCCGCCCCTGGCTGTTCATGGGACCGGCGCTGATCCTGTTGGGTGTCTATCTGGTCTATCCGGTCGTCGCGACCTTCATCCTGTCCTTCTACGATCGAGGCGGTGTCAATTTCGTCGGCCTTGCGAATTACCGTTGGGCGATTTTCGACGGGCAGTTCCGCCAGTCGATCTTCAACAACATCCTCTGGCTTGCCGTCGTGCCGGCCGCCTGCACCTTCTTCGGCCTCGTCATCGCCGTGCTGACCGACCGCATCTGGTGGGGCAACATCGCCAAGAGCCTCGTCTTCATGCCGATGGCGATCTCCTTCGTCGGCGCTTCGGTCATCTGGAAATTCGTCTACGAGTACCGCGGCGGCAGCGAGACCCAGATCGGCCTTCTGAACGCTCTCGTGCAGTTCTTCGGTGGCGATCCGCAGGTCTGGATATCGATGCCCTTCTGGAACAACTTCTTCCTGATGGTCATCCTGATCTGGATCCAGACCGGTTTCGCCATGGTCATCCTGTCGGCGGCGCTGCGCGGTATTCCCGAAGAGACGATCGAGGCGGCCGTCATCGACGGCGCCAACGGCTGGCAGATCTTCTGGAAGATCATGGTGCCGCAGATCTGGGGGACGATCGCCGTCGTCTGGACGACCATCACCATCCTGGTTCTGAAGGTCTTCGACATCGTGCTGACCATGACCAACGGCCAATGGAACACGATGGTGCTCGCAAATCTCATGTTCGACTGGATGTTCCGCGGCGGGGGCGATTCCGGCCGAAGTGCCGTCATCGCTCTTGTCATCATGGCGGCCGTGACGCCGATCATGATCTGGAACATCCGCCAGGCGAACAAGGAAATGGGAGGCCATTGAGATGAATGCTGTCGCCAGTCTCCGCCGCGTCGGCCTTCCGCGCCTCATCGTCCATCTGTCGGTGCTGTTGATCTGCATCATCTGGCTGATCCCGACGCTCGGCATCCTCGTCACCTCTTTCCGCGATCCGGTGCAGATCACGTCCTCCGGCTGGTGGACCGCCTTCAGCAGTGCCTCCCAGACCACGGCTTCGCGATTGGCGGACCCCTCCGCCGCCCGGCAGGAGGGGGCGAACTACGTCATATCCGGTTCGGTTTTCGAGGAGGGGCAGGGCGGAACCGTCAGGGCTTTCGGCACCCGCGTCGCCGCACCTGCGGAGTTCGAGGCCGGCCAGGCGGCAGATCTCGGGGAAGGGGAGACGCTTACCGTCAACGAGGACGGCAGCTATACCTATACGAAGAACGGCCCGTTCGAAGGCGAGCGCGGCCGGCGCGTCTACCTGCAGGTCGCGACGCCGCCGACCTTCACCACTCAGAACTACAATACCGTGCTCACCTCGCAGGGGATCGGCCAGGCTTTCGTCAATTCGCTCACGGTTGCCATTCCCTCGACCATCATTCCCATCCTGATTGCCGCCTTCGCGGCCTATGCGCTCTCCTGGATGGAATTTCCCGGCCGCGCGCTGATCATCGCCATGGTGGTCGGGCTGATCGTCGTGCCGCTGCAGATGTCGCTCATCCCGCTGCTGCGCATGTACAACGAGATCGGCGCCTTCTTCGGCGTACCCTCGCGAAGTTACGCCGGTATCTGGCTGGCGCATTCCGCTTTCGGCATGCCGCTCGCCATCTATCTCCTGCGCAATTACATTGCCGGCCTGCCGAAGGAGATCATCGAATCCGCCCGCGTGGACGGCGCGAGCGATTTTGAGATTTTCGTCAAGATTATCCTCCCGCTGTCGTTCCCGGCTCTCGCGTCCTTTTCCATCTTCCAGTTCCTGTGGACCTGGAACGACCTCCTCGTTGCCATGGTCTTCCTCGGGACCAACAGGGAACAGCTCGTCCTCACCGGCGCCCTGAACGCGCTTCTGGGCTCGATGGGTGGAAGATGGGAAATTCTGACCGCTTCGGCCTTCATCTCCATTCTTGTGCCGCTTTTGGTGTTTTTTGGCTTGCAGCGATATCTCGTCCGCGGGCTGCTTGCCGGCTCGGTCAAGGGCGGCTGACCTCGAACAATAGGATTTTGAATGAGCATTTCCGCAGAAGCTTCCGCAGCGCCGGACAAGGACTGGTGGCGTGGAGCCGTTATTTATCAGATTTACCCGCGTTCTTTTCAGGATTCGAATGGCGACGGCATCGGCGATCTCAAAGGCATTACCGCGCGCCTGCCGCATGTGGCCGCACTGGGCGCCGACGCCATCTGGATTTCCCCCTTCTTCCCGTCGCCGATGCGGGATTTCGGCTACGACGTCTCGAACTACACCGATGTCGATCCGATGTTCGGCTCGCTCTCGGATTTCGACGGGCTGATCGCCGAGGCCCACCGGCTCGGCATCAAGGTGATGATCGACCTCGTGATGTCGCACAGCTCGGACCAGCACCCCTGGTTCATCGAAAGCCGCTCGAGCCGCTTCAATCCCAAGGCGGACTGGTATGTCTGGGCCGATGCCAAGCCGGACGGCACGCCGCCCAACAACTGGCTGTCGATCTTCGGCGGGTCCGCATGGGCGTGGGACCCCACCCGCATGCAGTATTTCATGCACAACTTCCTGACCTCGCAGCCGGACCTGAACCTCCATAATCCCGAGGTTCAGGACGCGTTGCTCGACATGACCCGCTTCTGGCTGAAGCGCGGCGTCGACGGCTTCCGGCTCGATACGATCAATTTCTATTTCCACGACAAGGAATTGCGCGACAACCCGGCGCTGGAACCTTCCCGGCGCAACGCCTCGACGGCCCCGGCAGTCAATCCCTACAATTTCCAGGAACATCTATACGACAAGAACCGGCCGGAGAACCTGGAATTCCTGCAGCGCTTTCGCGCCGTGCTGGACGAGTTTCCGGCGATCGCGGCGGTCGGCGAAGTGGGTGACAGCCAGCGCGGTCTTCAGATCGTCGGCGAATACACGTCCGGCAACGACAAGATGCACATGTGCTACGCCTTCGAGTTCCTGGCGCCGGATCCGCTGGTGCCGTCGCGCGTTGCCGACGTGCAGAATGCCTTCTCCGTTGCCGCTCCCGACGGCTGGGCCTGCTGGGCTTTCTCGAACCATGACGTGGTGCGCCACGTCAGCCGTTGGGGGCAGGACGTCCTTGATCGCGACAGTTACGCCAGGATGATCTCCGCCATCCTGATGACGCAGCGCGGGTCGGTCTGCATCTATCAGGGCGAGGAACTGGGGCTCACCGAAGCGGATATCGCCTATGCCGACCTGCAGGACCCTTACGGCATCCAGTTCTGGCCGGAATTCAAGGGACGAGACGGCTGCCGCACGCCGATGGTCTGGGACGCGCAGGCGCTGCAGGCGGGGTTCTCGACCGCTGAAAAGACCTGGCTGCCGATCCCGGTCGAGCACCAGCTCCGGGCGGTCAGCGCCCAATATGGCGATCCGGCCTCGGTGCTGGAGCAATATCGCCGCTTTCTGGCTTTCCGCAAGCAGCATCCGGCCTTCGCCAAAGGTGATATCCTGTTCCTGCCTGAGGACGGCGCGGTGTTGGGCTATAAGCGGCAATATGGCAACGAGACGGTGCTCTGCCTATTCAACATGAGCGCTGCGCCGGCCGTAGCCGATCTGCCGGTCGGCGATTGGGACGTGCTGACCGGCCACGGTTTCGAAAGCGGGCTGGAGGGCAGGCGCGTGGAGCTACCGGCCTGGGGGGCGTTCTTCGCCCGCCACGCATAGAGGAAAAAGGGGAGGAAGATCATGGCTGGCGTCGTTCTGAAGGATATCCGCAAGGCTTATGGCCAGGTGAAGGTGCTGCACGGCATCGATCTGGAAATCAGCCAGGGCGAGTTCGTGGTCTTCGTAGGCCCCTCGGGCTGCGGCAAGTCCACGCTTCTGCGCATGATTTCCGGGCTTGAGAGCATCACCAGCGGCGAGATGCATATCGACGGCCAGCTCGTGAACGAGGTGCCGCCCTCCCGGCGCGGCATCGCCATGGTCTTTCAGTCCTATGCGCTCTATCCGCATATGACGGTCTACGACAACATGGCCTTCGGCATGCGGATCGCCCGCGAGAGCAGGCAGGAGGTCGATCGCCGCGTCCGTTCGGCGGCCGAAATCCTCCAGCTCACGCCCTATCTCGACCGCCTGCCGAAGGCGCTTTCCGGCGGCCAGCGGCAGCGCGTCGCGATCGGCCGCGCCATCTGCCGCGATCCCAAGGTCTTCCTGTTCGATGAGCCGCTCTCGAACCTCGATGCGGCGCTACGCGTCGCGACCCGCATCGAGATCGCCAAGCTCAAGGAGCAGATGCCGGACACGACGATGATCTACGTAACCCACGATCAGGTGGAGGCAATGACGCTTGCCGATCGCATCGTCGTGCTTTCGGCCGGCCGCATCGAGCAGGTCGGCGCTCCGCTGGAGCTCTACGAACGCCCGCAGAACCTTTTCGTGGCCCGCTTCATAGGCTCGCCGGCGATGAACATCATCCCGGCGACGGTCACGGATACCGGCGAGGCGACCACGGTTTCGCTGAAGGGCGGCAAGTCGGTGCGCGTGCCGGTGGCGACCGGCGCCTCTGAAAAGGGCAAGGCGGCAAGCTTTGGCGTGCGCCCGGAAGACCTTTCGGTCGCGACCGGCGAGGATTACCTCTTCGAAGGGCGGATTTCCATCGTCGAGGCGCTCGGGGAGGTGACGCTGCTCTATATCGAGGGCCTCGCCGATCGCGAGCCGATCATCGCCAAGATCCCCGGCATTCTGAATGTAACGAAGGGCGAAACGATACGTTTTTCGGCCGATCCGAAGAAGCTGCATCTTTTCGATGCGGAAGGTAAGACTTTTCGCATCTGAAGGATAACCAACCGTTCACCATATTCGGGCAAGAGTTGGTCACAGTTTTTCCAAGGCTAGACTTCAAAACGCTCTGTTAAAGTTCGCCGGCTAGCCTTTTCTTATTAAGAGAAGGAGGGATGTCGTGGGTGCGGCTCCAGATAACAAAAAGCACTTTTTGAACAAGGAAGAGTCTTTCATGTACGACCGGGAAAACCGGTTCAAGATGGAAGACACGATGAATAACGCTCGTATCGAGTATACGGAGAAGGGCGTGATGAACATGGCGCAGCGCCGCTGCGACATACTGCGCATCTCCCGAAGCGGCGCCGTCATCGGCATCCTCACGCAGTACAACCTGCCGCAGCAGTTCTATCTCGACATCCCGGATGCGCGCATCACCAAGATCGGTTGTCTGCTGATGAAGACCTTCGCCAACAATACGATCGAGGTCCGTTTCCTCCGCTTGCTGTCGGAAAAGGAGATGAACCGCATCTTCGTCTTTTCCACCCACCCGAACCATCGCGACCGGACGATCGATATCCGGGCCTGGTAGGTATCGAACGATTTTCAAGAAGACGATGGGCGGCGAAAGCCGCCCTTTTTGCGTCAGGCAAACACGCTGGCGCCCTGGTCGGCATGGCCGACATTGCGGCGGAAAGCGGCGAAGAGCTCCCGGCCCATGCCGAACTCGTTCTCGGAAAGGTCGGCCGCGGCCGGTGTGCGGGCCGCGAATTCCGCGGCATCCACCAGCACTTCCAGCGTGCCGGCGACCGCGTCGAGCCGGATGATGTCGCCGTCCCTGATCTTGGCGATCGGCCCGCCGTCGGAGGCCTCCGGTGTGATGTGGATGGCCGCCGGCACCTTGCCCGAAGCGCCCGACATGCGCCCGTCGGTGACGAGCGCCACCTTGAAGCCGCGGTCCTGCAGCACGCCGAGGGGCGGGGTGAGACGATGGAGTTCCGGCATGCCGTTCGCCTTCGGGCCCTGGAAGCGCACGACGGCGATGAAATCGCGGTTGAGTTCGCCGCGCTTGAAGGCGTCCTGCAGCTCCTGCTGGCCGTGGAAGACGATGGCTGGCGCTTCGACGACATGGCGCTCCGGCTTGACGGCCGAGGTCTTGATGACGGCCTTGCCGATATTGCCCTTCAGCATCCTGAGCCCGCCGGTCGGCTGGAAAGGCGCGTCGATCGTGGCCAGGACCTTCGCGTCCCCGCTCTTGTCCGGCGCCGGTTCGCGCACTACTTGCCCGTTGGCGTCGAGCTTGGCCTCGACCGTGTAGGCTTCGAGCCCCTGTCCGAAGACGGTGCGGACGTCGTCGTGCAGGTAGCCCTTCTTGAGCAGCTGCTTGATGAGGAAACCCATGCCGCCGGCTGCATGGAAATGGTTCACGTCGGCAAGTCCGTTCGGATAGACGCGGGCGAGCAGCGGCACGACGTCGGAGAGCTCGGAAATATCCTGCCAGGTGAGGTGGATGCCGGCGGCGCGCGCCATGGCGACGATATGCATGGTGTGGTTGGTCGAGCCCCCGGTCGCATGCAGGCCGACGACGCCGTTGACGATCGAACGTTCGTCGATCATCTCGCCGGCCGGCGTGAATTCGTTGCCGAGCGCCGTGATCGCCAGCGCCCGCTTGGCGGCCTCGCGGGTCAGCGCCTCACGCAGCGGCGTGCCGGGATTGACGAAGGAGGCGCCGGGCATATGGAAGCCCATGATCTCCATCAGCATCTGGTTGGAGTTCGCGGTGCCGTAGAAGGTGCAGGTGCCCGGGCCGTGATAGGACTTGGATTCCGCCTCCAGCAGTTCGGCGCGGCCGACCTTGCCTTCCGCATAGAGCTGGCGGATGCGCGACTTTTCGTCGTTCGCAAGCCCGGACGTCATCGGCCCGGCCGGGATGAACACCGCCGGCAGGTGGCCGAAGCTCAGCGCGGCGATGACGAGCCCCGGCACGATCTTGTCGCAGATGCCGAGGAAGACGGCCGCATCGAACATGTTGTGCGACAGGCCGATGCCGGCCGCCATGGCGATCGCATCGCGGGAAAAGAGCGAAAGCTCCATGCCCGGCTGGCCCTGCGTGACGCCGTCGCACATGGCCGGCACGCCGCCGGCGACCTGCGCGATGCCGCCAGCCTCCCGCGCCGCTTCCCGGATGATCGGCGGAAAGGTCTCGTAGGGCTGGTGGGCCGAGAGCATGTCGTTATAGGCGGTGATGATGCCGAGGTTCGGGACGACGTCTCCGGCGAGGGCTTCCTTCTCGGCGGGGGAACAGACCGCGAAGCCATGCGCGAGATTGCCGCAGGAGAGGACGGAGCGGTGCGGACCTCGGGAGGCCGCCCGACGGACGCGGTCGAGATAGGCTTCGCGATGCGGTTTCGATCGTTCGACGATACGGGCGGTGATCGCCTCGATGCTGGGATGGGCGGCCATGGTCTTGTCCTCTCTGGTCAATCCCGGCCTGGGAGAGGCCGCGGACCTTCGAGAAGGCCTTCAAGCCACCGGGATTGCTCCTATTGAAACTCCGATGCCGGGGTCGCCGGCGGATATAGGGGCGTCACGGCGCCCAATAGATCTGAAGCGGCGAAGCGGCGCGGTTCAGCACAGCACGGATCGGCATTTCGGCCTCGTCGGCGCCGGCCTTCGCCTTTTCCAGCACATCCTTCTTGCCCTGGCCTTCGATATGGAGCGCCAGCAGGCGAGCATCCGAAAGGCTTGCGAAGGAGAAGGTGAGCCGCTCTTCGCCGGCCCCTTCCGCCTCCATCGTCAGCACGCCGCGCGGTCCGGAAAGGTCGAGCGCTCGCTGCAGATTGTTGCCGTGCGGAAAGAACGAGGCCGTGTGCCCGTCCGTTCCCATGCCGAGGATCGCCACGTCGAAAGGATTGCCGATATCGGCGGTCTTCTCCGTCGCTATTCTCGCCGCTTCCTCGATCGAGGAACAGTCGTAATAGAGCGGAATGAAGTTCGCCGCTGCCGCCTTGTCCTTCAAGAGATGCGTCGAAACGAGGAGATGGTTGGAGCGCGGGTTGTCGGCCGGCACGAAGCGCTCGTCGACCAGCGTCACGCTCACCCTCCTCCAGTCGATATCGCGGTTCGAAAGCGCCTCGAAGAATTTCTTCGGCGTCGAGCCGCCCGAGACGGCGAGCGAGGCGGTGCCCCGCTCCTCGATCGCGGCGGCAAGGCATTCCACGACCTCGTCCGCCAAGGCGGCGGCGAGTGCTGCGGCATCCGGGAATTCATGCATATTCGCGGTCATTGCCTGCTTTAACCTTCGTGCTCTTAGCCTTCATGCCAGGTGCGGCCGTCGCGCTCGATGAGGGCGATGGCCTGGCTCGGCCCCCAGGTGCCGGCGGTATAACCCTGCACCTGCTGGCCGGTCGCTTCCCAGCCCTTCAGGATCGGATCGACCCAGCGCCATGCGGCTTCCACTTCGTCGCGGCGCATGAACAGCGTCTGGTTGGAGCGGATCGTGTCAGTCAGCAGCCGCTCGTAGGCATCCGGATTGCGTACGGCGAAGGATTCCGCAAAGCTCATGTCGAGCGAGACTTCGCGCAGCCGCATGCCGCCCGGGCCGGGGTCCTTGATCATCAGCGATTGCTTGACGCCCTCATCCGGCTGCAGACGGATGATGAGCTGGTTCGCGGAGATGCGGCCCGCCCCGGAATCGAAGATATTGTGCGGGATCGGCTTGAAGGTGATGACGATCTCGGAGACCCGGTTGGTAAGCCGCTTGCCGGTGCGGATGTAGAATGGCACGCCTGCCCAGCGCCAGTTGCCGATCTCGGCCTTGATGGCGACGAAGGTCTCGGTGTTCGAGACGCCGCCCTCCAACTCGTCGAGATAGCCCTTGACCGGACCGCCGGCGGAAGCGCCAGCCCGGTATTGGCCGCGCACCGTCATCTGCTCGACATTGGCCTCGGTGATCGGCTTGAGGGCGCGCAGCACCTTGAGCTTTTCGTCGCGCACCGATTCCGAATTCATGGAGGAGGGCACTTCCATGGCGACAAGGCAGAGTAGCTGCAGGATGTGGTTCTGCACCATGTCGCGCAGCGCGCCCGCCGTGTCGTAATAACCGGCGCGGCCTTCCAATCCCACCGCTTCGGCGACGGTGATCTGCACATGGTCGATATGCTCGGCGTTCCAGAGCGGCTCGTAGAGGGCGTTGGCGAAGCGCAGCGCCATCAGGTTCTGCACCGTTTCCTTGCCGAGATAGTGGTCGATTCGGAAGATCTGCTCCTCCCGGAAGACCCTGCCGATCGTGTCGTTGAGTTCGAGCGCCGAGGCGAGGTCGCGGCCGATTGGCTTTTCGACGACGATGCGGGTCGATTTGGTGATCAGCTTGTGATCGCGGATCTTCTCCGAGATCGCGCCGAAAATGCCGGGCGCCACCGCGAGATAGAAGACGCGTACGTGGTCCTTGCCGTCGTCGATGATTTTCTTGAGTTCGTCCCAGCCCTGATCCGACTTGGCATCGACCGAGACGTAATAAAGCCGCTGGCAGAACTTCTTGACTTCCGCTTCGTCGAATTCGCCCTTCTTCAGGTGTTCCTTCAGGGCATCCTCCGCGAACTTGCGGTAGTCCTCATGCGAAAGCGCGCTGCGCGAGGCGCCGATGATGCGGGTGGGCTCGGTGAACTGACCCTCGATCTGGCGGTGATAGAGCGCGGGGAGGAGCTTGCGCTCGGCAAGATCGCCGGTACCGCCGAAGACGATACAATCAAAAGGTTCGACTGGGATGATCTGGCTGCTCATCGCTGTTCTTTCGTCCTGCATGGTTGGGGGCATGTTTATTCTAATCGATTTAAAAACGCTAGCCCAAATTGGGCGTTTGAATGGTGCGGCACCCCGTGGACCTCGTCAGAGCCTGTCGCGCAGCGCGAACCACGTGAGGGCAAGGAAAAGCAGCGGAGTCCGCATATGGCGCCCGCCCGGGAAGGCGGGAATTTTGAGCGCGGCGAGGTGATCGAGATCGGTTGCCTTGCCGGCGACCATATCAGCATAAAGCTTGCCACAATAATTTGACAGCATCACGCCGTGGCCGGAATAGCCGCCGATCGAAGTGACGCCCGGCATAACCTCGCGCACGAAAGGCTGGCGGGGCATGGTGATTCCCACATTGCCGCCCCAGGCATGGGTGATCTCCACGTCTTTCAGCGCCGGATAGGTATCGACGATCTGCCTGCGGATGGCGTTCGCCGTATCCTTGGGATCGCGCGAGGAATAGACCTCCCGACCGCCGAAGAGCAGCCGGTTGTCCTTGCTCTTGCGGAAGTAACGCACCACGAAACGCGAATCGGCAACGGCTTCGCCGCCGGGAATGACATGCGGAAAGGCATCGAGCGGTGCTGTGGCGGCGATGAAGGAACCGATCGGCATGATATGCGCGGCTGTTTTCGGCTCCAGATCGCCGATATAGGCGTTGGTGGCGATCAGCACCCGGTCGGCAGTCAGCGTGCCTGCGGGGGTGTCGACCAATGTCTTGCCGCCGGCCTGTCGGATGGCTGTCGCCTTCGTCATCTCATGGATCTGCGCGCCGGCGGAATGCGCGACGCGGGCAAGCCCGATAAGCAGCTTCAACGGGTGGATGTGGCCCGTGCCCATGTCGCGCACGCCGCAATAATACCCCTTCGTGCCGAGCCGCTCGGCGGTCTCCCGGGCATCCATGAAGGAGAGATGCGGATAGCCGTAGCGCTCCGCCGCGATCTCGGCATTCGCCCGGTAGTCCCTGTCGTGGCCCGGCTTATGGGAAACGTTCATCTGCCCCGGCATGTAATCCATGTCGATGCCGTGGGTTTCGGCGAAATCGAGGAGATGCCGCTTGGCGTCCTCCGCCATGTCGAACAGCGCCTTGGAGCGTTCGTAGCCGATTTCCTTCTCCAGGTCCTCGGGCCACCAGCGCTGGCCGGTGCCCATCTGCCCGCCGTTGCGACCGGAGGCGCCGTCGCCGAACCGGCTCGCCTCGATCAGTGCTACGGAAACGCCTGCCTTCGCCAGATTGTAGGCGGCCTGCAGGCCGGTATAGCCGCCCCCGATGATCGCCACATCGACCGTCTTCGAACCGTCGAGGGCCGGATAGGCCGGCCGCTCGCCGACGGTTGCCTGATACCAGGAGATTCCCGGCGCGATCGGGCTCTGCCACGAATCCAAGACACGGCCCTCACACGTTGAGAAGCAGGAATTCCCGCTCCCAGGGGCTGATCACCTGCATGAAGGTCTCGAACTCGCCGCGCTTGACCCCGGCATAGAGGCCGATGAATTCCGGGCTGAAGACATCTGCCAGCGCCGGATCGGATTCGAGCAGCGAGACGGCTTCGAGCAGGCCGCGCGGCAGGTCGATCGCGCCTTCATTCGCGGTATCCTCGGTCGCCGGTCCAGGCTCGACCCCTTTCATGATGCCGAGCAGGCCGCAGCCGAGCGAGGCGGCAAGCGCCAGATACGGATTGGCGTCCGAACTCGGCAGCCGGTTTTCGACGCGCCGGGCGGCGGCATCCGAAACCGGCACGCGGAAGGCGGTGGTGCGGTTGTCGTAACCCCAGGCGGTATTGACCGGCGCCGACATGTCCGGCGTCAGGCGGCGGTAGGAGTTCACATAGGGCGCCATCATCACGAGCGTCTTCGGCACATAGGCCTGCATACCCCCGATGAAGTGGAAGAACTCCTTGGACGGAGAGCCGTCCGGATTTGAGAAGATATTCTTGCCCGTCTTGATGTCGACGACCGACTGGTGGATGTGCATGGCCGATCCCGCCTGGCCCTGCATGGGTTTTGCCATGAAGGTGGCGTAGATGCCGTGCTTCATCGCCGCCTCGCGGATGGTGCGCTTGAACATGAAGACCTGATCGGCGAGCTCGATCGGATCGCCGTGCCGCAGGTTGATCTCGAGCTGCGCCGGGCCTTCCTCATGGATCAGCGTATCGATCTCGAGGCCCTGCTTTTCCGAGAAGTGGTAGATGTCGTCGATCAGTTCGTCGAACTCGTTGATGCCGGCGATCGAATAGCCCTGGCCGCCGAGGATGGAGCGCCCCGAGCGCCCCTTCGGCGGATGGAGGGGGTAATCCGGGTCGTCGTTCTTGGCAACGAGATAGAATTCGATCTCCGGCGCCACGACCGGTTTCCAGCCGCGCTCCCGATAGAGCTTCAGGACATTCTTCAAGACGTTGCGCGGCGTATAGGCGACTGCCTTGCCGTCCGTGTCGACGATGTCGCAGATCACCTGTGCGGTCGGATCGGTTTCCCAGGGCACGACCGACAAGGTCGATAGGTCCGGCATCAGCTTGAGATCGCTGTCGCGCGGCTCGTAGCGGAAATTGCCGGTCTCTTCAGGGTATTCGCCGGAGATCGTATGGCGATAGAGAGCGGACGGCAAAGCCAGCGAAGTGTTCGAGGTGAATTTCGACGATGGCATCATCTTGCCGCGCGGTACGCCCGCGAGATCGGGCGTGATGCATTCCACATCCTCGATCCCGCGCGCTCTCAGCCATGCCGTGGCCTCCCGCCAGTCCGTCACGCCTCGCAGCGAGGTGAGTGTCGGTTGGGCAACGGCAGCTTTCGCCACGGTGCCGATTGCGGGGGCGGGTTTGGATTTCTTCTGCGGCATGACACACCGGGGTGAGGTTGATCGGAACTCCCATCATAATCACGGATTGGCGATTGGCGAGGGGGGAGCAGCCATTGACTTTGACCGGCCGATCGAAAACAGCAACATCTCGGAAACAAGGAGCGCCGGGTGACGCGGAAATTCGATGTGGTGGTTCTGGGCGCCGGCGCGGCAGGCATGATGTGCGCCATTCGCGCCGGCGGGCGCGGGCGCTCCGTACTCGTGCTAGACCATGCGAAGGCACCGGGCGAGAAGATCCGCATCTCCGGCGGCGGACGCTGCAACTTCACCAATATCCATGCGGGCGCGAAGAATTTCCTGTCCGCCAATCCGCATTTCGCCAAGTCGGCACTCGCGCGCTATACGCCGCGGGATTTTCTCGACATGGTCGAGACGCATGGAATCGCCTGGCACGAGAAGACGCTTGGCCAGCTCTTCTGCGACGAAAGCGCCAAGGACATCATCGGGATGCTGCTTTCGGAGATGAGGGCGGCAAACGTCCTCCTCGAACTGCAGAAGCAGGTCACGACGGTGGAGAAAACGCCCGACGGTTTCCGCATAGGCACGTCCGACGGCCCGGTGGAGGCGCAGTCGCTGGTGATTGCCACCGGCGGAAAGTCGATCCCGAAAATGGGCGCAACCGGTTTCGCCTACGACATAGCCCGGCAATTCGGCATGCAGATCGTCGAGCCGCGGCCTGCACTGGTGCCGCTGACGCTCGATCCGAACCTTTTGGAAAAGCTTTCGGCCCTATCCGGCATCGGCGTGCCCGCCGAGGTCCGTCATGGCAAGACCGCCTTTCGCGAAGCCCTGCTCTTCACCCACCGAGGCCTGAGCGGCCCTTCCATCCTGCAGATTTCCTCCTATTGGCGGGAGGGGGACGACATCACGCTCGTCATCGAGCCGGATCTCGATATTGCGGCCGTACTCAAGGCCGGCCGCAAGGCGAACGGTCGGCAGGCGGCGCAGACCGTGCTTGCGGAAGTTTTGCCGAGGCGGCTCGCTCAGTTCTTTGTCGAGAACCGCGACGTCACGGGGCATCTCGCCGATCTTTCCGACAAGGCGATCGAGGGTCTGGCAGGGTCGATCCAGAACTGGACGGTCCGGCCTGCCGGCTCGGAAGGTTATCGCACGGCGGAGGTGACGCTGGGCGGAATCGACACCTCCGGGCTGGATTCCAAGACCATGCAGGCGAAGAGCGTACCCGGGCTTTATTTCATCGGCGAATGCGTGGATGTGACGGGCTGGCTCGGCGGCTATAATTTCCAGTGGGCCTGGGCCTCCGGCCATGTTTGCGGTGAGAATTTGTAAGGCAGGATGATTCAATACTTCTTAATGGGCGTCCGTCATCCTGCCTTAATGCCAGCCAAATCCCATGCTTTAAGGCTGGTATGCGCTGCCTGCCGGGTTGGCAGGGTGCCAAGAACGACAACAACGTGTTTAGGGTTCAAGAACGATGCAGAAAACCCGCCGTGCCCGTGCAATCGCCATCGCTCTCGTCAAGGACGACGCAAAACTGAGGCGGCTCAGGCTTTTGGCAATCGCAATCGGCGCCACGGCAGCGCTTCTTTCGGTTCCGGTCCTGTTCGGCTGAACTGAACTCTCGCCGCGAAGGTGATCTTCCTGATGCAGCGTTTCGCTGATCCAGCGCTGCCGGAATTCACGCACGTCCGCCATATGTCAGAAGATTGACGAGCCAACGCGGCGCCGGATAGGCGAAGCGCTCGTAGAAGCGGTCTTCGGCGCAACGGCCTCCAACTTTGTCCTTCCCTTCGAAATGCGTGAAGAGGATGGCGGCGACGATCTCATACATCGGAAATCTCCGTTTTTCGAAAAGCCATCTCCTCTATTAAACGTAAAAATCTGCTTCTTGTACGGGGTAATTCCGGCTATGCTTTTCACTCATGAAAAACATAGCCTGGGACGCCTACGAGCTTTTCATGCAGGTGGCGCGCCACGGCGGGCTCTCCGGCGCTGCCGGCGCGACCGGGTTGAGCCCCGCGACGATCGGCCGGCGCATGCTCGACCTGGAAGAAGCGATCGGCCGACCGCTCTTCCTCCGCAGCCGGACCGGTTATCGGCCCACCGCCGACGGCTCGGCACTGCTCGCGCAGATTCTGGAAATGGAGGGCGCTGCCCGCCGCATCGAGAGCTGGAAACAGCAAGGCACCGGTTCGCCGCTGGTCCGCGTCGCCTGCGGCACATGGCTCGCCTGGATGTTTACGCGCAATCTTCCGGTGATCCGCACCGATCGCGATGACTTCCGCCTGGATTTCTTCATCGCCGAACGGCGCGCCAGCCTCGCGCATCGGGAAAGCGATATCGGCATCCGCGCCTTCGAACCCGAGGAACCGAACCTCGCGACAACAAAACTGGGTGAGGTCGCCTACGCCGCCTATCGCGCCCGCAGCGCGCATCCCTCCGTTGCCGATCGCTGGCTTGCCGTTTCGGAGGAGGATGCGATCTCCGCCTATCTGCGCTGGCCGCATGAGGAGCGAATGGGTCGGATCGCCGTCACGGTCAACCGGCCGCGTTCGTTGCGCGACCTTGCGCTCGGCGGCGCCGGAACGGCGGTGCTGCCTTGTTTCGTCGGCGATCAGGACATGCGGCTGGAGCGTGTCGGCGAGGAAATTCAGAACCTTCGCCACAGCCAGTGGATCGTGATGAACAACGACGACCGCCACCGGCGGGAGATCCGCACGGTGGTCGATCGCATGGTGAAGTTCATCAAGGGGCACGCCGAGCTTTTTGCCGGCCGGCGGCCTTAGGGATGAACCTGCCGCCTACTGGATGCGGTTGGTGACCACGACCGGGATCATCAGGTCCCCCCAATGGCCGTCGCCGCCGTGGTGGCGGGCCGAGCGCATCAACTCGACCGAGACACCGGCATCCACTGCCTTCATGATGGCGTGGTTGAGGCGGTGCAGATCATTGGCGAGCGTACGGACTGCCGCCTGCTGCTCCTGCGTCATCGCGGTCGCCTGCTCCTCGGCGCGTTCCTTGACATGGGTCTGGATGTTCATGGCATTTCTCCTCTCTTTTAGTCGGGGTTCTTGAAGTTTTGTCCCCCGCATGCGGGGGGCGAATGGTTATTCCGCCGCCGGCCGGAATTGCGCGTGCTCGGTGGATTCCTTCATGGCCGTGGTGGAGGAAAGTCCTCCGGTGATCGCGAGCGAGACGGCATCGAAATAGCCGGTGCCCACCTCCCGCTGGTGTTTGGTCGCGGTATAGCCGCGGACCTCGGCTGCGAACTCCGCCTCCTGCAATTCCGAATAAGCGGCCATCTGCCGGTCCTTGTAGCCGCGGGCGAGTTCGAACATGCCGTAATTGAGCTGATGGAAGCCGGCGAGCGTGATGAACTGGAACTTGTAGCCCATGGCGCCGAGTTCCCGCTGGAACCTGGCGATCGTCGCGTCGTCCAGGTTCTTCTTCCAGTTGAACGATGGCGAGCAATTGTAGGCGAGCATCTTGCCCGGATGCGCCTTGTGGACGCCTTCGGCGAACTTGCGTGCCTGTTCGAGATCGGGCTTCGACGTCTCGCACCAGATGAGGTCGGAATAGGGCGCATAGGCGATCGCGCGGGCGATGCACGGTTCCAGCCCGTTCCTCACCTGATAGAAGCCCTCGACCGTGCGGCCTGCATCGTAGTCGACGAAGGGCCGATCGCGGTCGTCGATGTCGGAGGTGAGCAGCTTTGCCGCTTCCGCGTCAGTGCGGGCGATGACCAGCGTCGGCGTGCCCATCACGTCGGCTGCAAGCCGTGCGGCGGTCAGGTTGCGGATATGCGCGGCGGTCGGGATCAGCACCTTGCCGCCCAGATGTCCGCATTTCTTCTCCGATGCGAGCTGGTCCTCGTAGTGAACGCCGGCCGCACCCGCCTCGATGAAGGCCTTCATGATCTCGAATGCATTGAGCGGTCCGCCGAAGCCTGCCTCCGCATCGGCGACGATCGGCGCGAACCAGGTCTCCACGGAAAGCCCCTTGCCCTCGGCGGTTTCGATCTGGTCGGCACGCTGGAGTGTGCGGTTGATACGCCGGGCAAGTTCCGGCGCGGCATTGGCCGGATAGAGAGACTGGTCCGGATACATGGCGGAGGCCGTGTTGGCGTCGGCCGCGACCTGCCAGCCGGAAAGATAGATCGCCTTGAGGCCCGCGCGGACCTGCTGCATGGCCTGATTGCCGGTCATTGCGCCAAGCGCGTTGACGAAGTTTTCCTTGTGCAGCAGCGACCAGAGCCGGTTGGCGCCCATTTCGGCAAGCGAATAGCGGATATCGGCGGACCCTCGCAGGCGCTTGACGTCCACGGCCGAATAGGGGCGTTCGATGCCTTCGAAACGGTCTTCCGGCGCGCTTGGAACCATTTTGTAAAAATCTGTCATCGCCATCTCTCCCATGGGCTTTTGCTCTCCGCATCGGTGCGGTTTTCATGTGACTGGTTTTACAGGTGGAAATGCTGCAGCGCCACAAAAGATGCGATTTCGGGAAACTGAAAAGGGTTATGATGTCTTGTCTTTCACAAGGGCTTCTGTGAAGATGTCAAAGTAGTAAAAATCGGAACTTGTAAAATTGGTGACAAATGGCGGAGAGGAAGATATTTGCAGGCCCTCGCGTGCGGCGCGTGCGACTGGGGCTCGGGCTGACGCAGACGGCCATGGCCGAGGCGCTCGGCATCTCGCCGTCCTATCTCAATCTCATCGAGCGCAACCAGCGGCCGCTGACCGTCCAGCTCTTGCTGAAGCTGGCCTCCGTCTACAAGGTCGATCTCGATGCGCTGCAGGGCGAGGGCGGCGGCCTGGCAAGCCAGCTCCGCGAGGTGTTTGCCGATCCGCTCCTGTCCGGCGAAATTCCGGGAGATCAGGAAATCATCGAAGTGGCGGAAGCGGCTCCCAACGCGGCGCTGGGGCTGATGAAGCTCTACCGGGCCTATCGCGAACAGGCCGGGCGGCTCTCCGATCTTGCCGATCTTCTGGCGCGGGAGGGGCACGAAACCTCGATCGCCGGCACGCGCCTGCCGATCGACGAGGTGCGCGAGACGCTGGAACGGCGCCCGAATTTCTTTGCGCGCATCGAGGATGCGGCGGAGGTTCTCGCCGCCAGGTTCGGCGCGGGCGATGAGCTTCCGGGCGCGCTGAAGGCATGGCTGAAGAGCGAACACGGCATCGTCGTCCGCACGCTTCCTGTCCATGTCATGCCGAATCTGCGCCGCCGTTACGACCGCCATTCGATGCGGCTGTTTCTGTCGGAACGGCTGTCGCCTTTCGATCGCACGCGCGAACTGGCCATGGAAGTCACGCTCCTGGCATTTGGGGCCGAAATCGCCGCGGAGCTTGAAGAACTCGTCTTCTCCACCAACGAAGCAAGACGTATCGGTCGCTTCGAACTCGCCCGCTATGCCGCCCATGCGCTGATGATGCCTTACGGCGATTTCCTGTCCGCCGCCCAGCGGACCCGTTACGATCTCGATGTGCTTCGCTCCCGTTTCGAGGTCTCGTTCGAACAGGCGGCGAGCCGGTTGACTTCGCTCGCGCGTCCGGGCGCCGCAGGCATTCCGTTTTTCCTGATGGAGCTCGATCATGCCGGCAATGTCATCCGCCGGGCAGGCACGCAGGGTTTCCCGCAGGCCCGGTTCGGCGGGCACTGTCCCAAGCTCGGCATCCACACGGCCTTCACCCAGCCGGGACAGATCCTCGTCGATCGGGTCGAGATGCCCGATGGCGGCGCGTTTCTCACGCTGTCGCGGACGCTCGAAGGACCGCAGGCGGGTTTCGGCGAGCGCGTCCGCCGCACGGGCCTGCTTCTCGGCTGTGATCTGAGCAATGCGGGTGAAACTGTCTATGGGGAGGCGCTGCCGGGTCCGCCCGGCGCCGTGCTCGCCGGCACGGCCTGTCGCCTTTGCGAGCGGCAGGGCTGTCTCTCGCGTGCCGAACCGCCCGTCACGCGCCCGCTCGGACTTGACGAAATGGTGACGGGTCTCAGCGCGTTTGATTTTCAATAGCTTTTGTGGCGGCGCACATTACCTCTTGTGGCGAGAAAAATTCCTTCTTACTCTGCCGGAAAGATAAGGGAACTTATACGCAGGCTCCCCGCTTGCGTAGAAAAACTGGAACAGGAGAGATCATGAAAACCCATTTGCTCCGTCTTGCCGCCGCCGTTGCCGCGACGGTGGTCGCCACCGCTGCCATGGCTCAGGAACGGGTGGTGCATGTCTATAACTGGTCCGATTACATCGACGAGTCGATCCTGGCGGACTTCACCAAGGAAACCGGCATCAAGGTTGTCTACGACGTCTTCGACAACAACGAAATTGTCGAGACAAAGCTGCTCGCCGGCGGCTCCGGCTACGATGTCGTGGTTCCGACCGGTCCTTTCCTCGCCCGCCAGATCCAGGCCGGCGTCTTCCAGAAGCTCGACAAGTCGAAGCTGCCGAACCTTTCCAATCTCTGGCCGGAAATTTCCGAGCGGCTCGCCAAATACGATCCCGGCAACGAATATGCCGTCAACTACATGTGGGGCACCACCGGCATCGGCTATAACGTCGACAAGGTGAAGGCCGCGCTCGGCGATGTGCCGATCGATAGCTGGGACGTGCTCTTCAAGCCGGAAAATGCCGAAAAGCTGAAGGCGTGCGGCATCAACATCCTCGATGCTTCGGACGAGACCTTCGCCATCGCCATGAACTATATCGGCAAGGACCCCGACAGCAAGGAAACCGCCGATCTCGAAGCCGGCGGTGAGGTCTACCAGAAAATCCGCCCCTTCGTGCGCACGTTCAACTCATCCTCTTATATCGATGAGCTTGCCAATGGCGACACCTGCATCACCATCGGCTGGTCGGGCGACGTGCTGCAGGCCAAGACCCGCGCCGAGGAGGCCAATAACGGCGTTCACGTTGAGTTCGTGATCCCGAAGGAAGGCACGTACATGTGGTTCGACAACCTCGCGATCCCGGCGGATGCGAAGAATGTCGAAGAGGCGCATGCTTTCATCAATTATCTGATGAAGCCGGAAGTGATCGCCAAGGCGTCGAACTATGTCCAATACGCCAACGGCAACCTTGCATCGCAGGAGTTCATCGACAAGGAAGTGCTGGAAAATCCCTCCGTCTATCCGCCGGCGGATGTCGTCGGCAAGCTCTTCACCATCTCGCCTTACGGACCGCGCGAGCAGCGGGTGCTGAACCGGGTCTGGACGCAGATCAAGACCGGCAGCTGATTGGAAAGACGGGGCAGGCGGAAGCGTCTGCCCCGAACGCTTGCAGTCTACGATGGGCGAAGTGGGGTAGGGCATGGCGAAATCACTTGGACCGGTAAAGCGCAAATTCTCTCCCTGGACCGATCCATCGGCCGTCCCTTTCATCCGTTTCGAAAACATTACCAAACGCTTCGGCGATTTCACCGCCGTCGACAACCTGACGCTGGACATCTACGAGCGGGAATTCTTCTCGCTGCTCGGCCCCTCCGGTTGCGGCAAGACGACGTTGATGCGCATGCTGGCGGGGTTCGAGGAGCCGACCGAAGGCCGCATCCTTTTGCAGGGCAAGGACATTTCCGGCGTGCCGCCCTATCGCCGGCCGACCAACATGATGTTCCAGAGCTATGCGCTCTTCCCACATATGACGGTGGAGAAGAACATTGCTTTCGGCCTCGAGCAGGACAATCTCCCGAGGGGAGAAATCTCGGCCCGCGTCGAGGAGATGCTGAAGCTCGTCAAGCTCGAGCCTTTCGCCAAGCGCAAGCCGAATCAGCTTTCCGGCGGTCAGCGCCAGCGCGTGGCGCTCGCCCGCTCGCTCGCCAAGCGGCCGAAGGTGCTGCTGCTCGACGAGCCGCTCGGGGCGCTCGACAAGAAGCTGCGCGAGGAAACGCAATTCGAGCTGATGGACATCCAGACCAATCTCGGCCTCACGTTCCTGATCGTCACCCATGACCAGGAAGAGGCGATGACGGTCTCGGACCGTATCGCGGTCATGGACAGGGGCGTCATCGTACAGGTGGCGACGCCGGCGGAAATCTACGAGGCGCCGAACAGCCGTTATGTCGCGGACTTCATCGGCGACATCAACATCCTCGAAGGCACGGTCGTCTCGACCGAGAGCGCTCTTGGCGCGCCGGGCGCCGTGCGGATCGATTGCGATGGCATTGCCGTTGCGGTCGAACAGGAATGCCAGGCGGTGAAGGGCGACAGGGTCGCTTTCGCGGTGCGGCCGGAAAAGGTGCGTATCTCTCCCGACCAGCCGGCCGAGACCTCCGTCAATGCGGTCTATGGCGAGGTCTGGGATATCGGCTATCTCGGCGACTTCTCGGTCTTCCTCGTCAAGCTTGCCGACGATCGCATCGTTCGCGCTGCGCAGGCCAACGTCTCCCGCCTCGTCGACCGGCCGATCACCTTCGGCGACATGGTTTGGCTCACCTGGCCGCTCGATGCCGGCCTCGTGCTCACACGCTAGGGCGGAGGGGAAATGGCGACCGTTTCCGAAACCCACACCGCCAATAAGCCGAGCCCCGCCCGCTGGCTTGTCGTTGCGGTGCCCTATGTCTGGCTGCTGCTCTTCTTTGCCGCGCCCTTCCTGATCATCCTGAAGATATCGCTGTCGGACACGGCGATCGCCATGCCGCCCTATATACCGCTTTTCCAGGGCTTCGGCGCGATCGGCGACTTCGTCTCGAAGCTCGACTTCGAGAACTACCTCTTTCTCACGGATGACCCGCTCTATATCAGGTCCTATCTGTCGTCGCTCAGGATTGCGGTGATCTCCACCTTTCTGCTGCTGCTGATCGGTTATCCGATGGCGCTCGCCATGGCGCGCGCCCCGACGTCGCTCCGGCCGACGCTCGTCATGCTGGTCATCCTGCCGTTCTGGACGTCGTTCCTGATCCGCGTCTACGCCTGGATCGGCATTCTGAAGCCGGACGGTCTTCTGACGCTGCTCCTCCAGACGATCGGTCTTCTGGGGCCGGACGAGCAGGTGCAGATATTCAGGACCGATATCGCCGTCTTCATCGGCATCGTCTATTCCTACCTGCCCTTCATGGTCCTGCCGCTCTATGCGGCGCTGGAGAAGATGGACAACACGCTGCTGGAGGCCGCAAGCGATCTCGGCTGCCCGCCGCTGAAAGCCTTCTGGAAGATCACCTTCCCGCTGTCGCTGCCGGGCGTTGTCGCCGGCTCGATGATCTGCTTCATCCCGATCACCGGCGAATTCGTCATCCCCGATCTTCTGGGCGGCGCCGACACGCTGATGATCGGCAAGACGCTCTGGACGGAATTCTTCGGCAACCGCGACTGGCCGCTCGCCTCCGCCGTGGCGGTGATCCTGCTCGTCATGCTGGTCGTGCCGATCGCCATCTTCCAGAACCAGCAGAAGAAGGTGGCCTGAGATGAGAGCCTCCCGCTTCGACGCCACCGTCCTGACGCTCGGTTTCGCCTTCCTCTACATTCCGATCATCATCCTGGTGGTCTACTCGTTCAACGCGTCCAGGCTGGTCACGGTCTGGGGCGGGTTTTCGCTGAACTGGTACCGCACCATGTGGTCGAACCAGGGGCTGATGGACGCCGCCTGGGTCACGGCGCGTGTCGGCGTCATCAGCGCCACGCTCGGCACGGTGCTCGGCACGCTTGCTGCGCTGGCTCTCGTGCGTTTCTCCCGCTTCCCGGGGCGGATGCTGTTTTCGGGCATGATCTATGCGCCGCTGGTCATGCCCGAGGTTATTACCGGCCTGTCGATGCTGCTTCTTTTCGTGGCGCTCAACATCGACCGCGGTTTCTGGACGGTCATCATCGCGCATACGACCTTCACCATGTGCTACGTGGCGATCGTCGTGCAGTCGCGGCTGCTCACCTTCGACCGGAGCCTGGAGGAGGCAGCGCTCGATCTCGGCTGCCCGCCGGTCAAGACCTTCTTCAAGATCACCCTGCCGCTGATCATGCCGGCCGTCATCGCCGGCTGGATGCTGGCCTTCACGTTGTCGCTGGACGACCTCGTGATCGCGAGCTTCAACACGGGTCCGGGAGCCACGACGCTGCCGATCAAGATCTATTCGCAGGTCCGGCTCGGCGTGACGCCGGAGATCAACGCCATCTGCACCATATTGATCGGGCTCGTGACGATCGGCGTCATCATCGCCTCGATCGGTACGAAGCGCGCCGAAATGCGCCGCATCCGCGACGAGCATGTCGCCGCGCGCGGCACGACGTGACAGCCGCGCCGGAACTACTTATTCCGCGACCTTTGGCGGCGGAGCTTGCGAAACCGACCATATGACCGGGTTCGGCCAGGAGCCGCCGATGAAGACCATCAGTGGTGGTGCAGCACCCGTGACTTCCGCCGGCGGCTGAATGCTGGCGGATAGTGCCAGGCTGTTGTTGACATAGGAAACGAGGCCGGAGAGCGCGATCGTTTCGGCGGGGCCGACGAGCTTGCCTTCGCGGATGTCCACCGAACCGCCCTTCAGATCGGCCGATATGTCGATGCTGTCGAATTCGAGATTGCCGCCGCCGGCTTCGCTCAAGGGAAAATAAGGTTTCTGTGTTGCAAGTTGCCGTATGCCGGCCAGATTGACGCCTGACAGGGAACCCCGCTCCGTTCGAAAGCGGATGGTTCCCTTCGCATTCCGCCATGCCTCGGTCGTCAAGGACCGGTCGGTATCGAGCGACAGCTCCAGTGATCCGCGCGCGGCGGGCAGGGGCCCGGCCAGTCCGAGCTCCTTGACGATGTCGCCGAAATCGGCATTCTGAACGGAAAGGTGCAGGGCAATTCCTCCGGAGGCTCCGCCTTTCGTCGTGGCGATCCGGCCGGTCAGGCGGCCCGTTTCGAAATCGCTGTCGAGAATGTCGATGCGCGATTGTTCCGCCGTGTTCATCACGCTCATCGCAGCTTCCGCAAGCTGGAAGGGGCCAAGCGTCGCCTGTTGCGCGGAAAGCCTCAGATCGAGTTCCGGCCGGTTGCGCGACCCGTTGCGCCGCTCCGCATTGTCGCCGCTGCGCGGCGCGATCGCGGCAAGGACTCCCGAAAAATCCATCCGGTCGAAGGCGAGCGTGCCGGTCAGCCTCGGCAGCCGGTTCGGCGGAAAAACGAGATCCAGAATGCCGGTTGCCCTGGCGTCGTTGAGGCTGAGCGACAGGTTTTCGAAACGAAGGGCTTCGTCATTCGTGGTGAGACGGGCGCTTAAGGAAAGGCTTTTCAACCGTTCCGTGCCATCGAAGTGCACGCCGGACCAGGCCATGGCCGCGGAAAGATCGGGAATCGTAAGTTCGGCATCGCCGGAAAGAAACGCATGCGCCGCAAGGTTGGCAGTGCCGTTGAAGCGCCCGCGCAGAAGGTCCGATTCGACGGAGCCGGAGGCATTTCCGCTTTTGCCCGAGAGCAGCAGAAGAGGTTGCGACGTGCTGATGTCGATTGCCAGCCTGCGGCCGTTCATCTCCCCGTCGGCTCTTATGTTCAGGCCGCGGGAAAGCCAGGGCCAGTGGAGTTCGCCGTTGATCGCGACGAACCGCGTGACACGGCCACTCGCGACATCGGAGACTTCCAGGGTTCCGTTGCTGATCTTGACGTCGCCCATCCGCGCGTCGTCGTCGGCGGATAGGGATTGGCCGCCGCCGTCGGCTTTTGCCTCCCGCACGGCACGGCTGAGCAATCCGTCATTCGCCCAGTCCAGCCGGCCGCTTGCGTCCCGCAGAACATATATTTCCGGGTCCGTGAGGTGAAAATCCTCGAATTCCGGCCGGCCCAGCAGGGCCTCGAAAAGATCGAAGGAGGCGGAAAGCCGCGAGACGCGTCCGAGCATCCGTTCGCTCCCATCGGCCTGTTTGCGGATGGTGATCTCCTTGAGCGTGATCCTGGGTTCCGGCCAGAAGCGGATATCCGGCGTGCCCTCGATCGTCACGTCATGGCCGGTCCATTGGGCGACCGCGCGCTCCATGCTTTCCCGCACCACGGCAGAGGAGATGAGGAACGGCGCGACGATCTGATAGAGCGCGAAGAGGACCAGGGCAACGAGGATGCCGATCAGCAGTCCCCGCCGCCGCCTGCCAAGCGGGCGGCTTGAGATTTTCCGCAGATTTCCGATCCCGTTGCTCAGCATGGTCCACGCGAATATAGGAAATGACAGGTCTGTGCAAATCCGTGCTCCCGTCCTCTGGCTGTCCCCTTTCTCATGCAATGCAACATGCTATACAGGCCGACGTGCCACGGCCTTGTAGCCGAATGCGGACGGATATGTTGGGAGGCCTTCTTCCGGTCGGGATAGGCCTCTTTGGGGTGGAGGAGGAATGGGAATGGGCAACGAACAGCCGCTATGGAGCCCGTCGAAGGAAGCGCAGCAGAAGACGCCGCTGTTTCAGTTCAGCGAATGGTGCGCCGAGCGCTACGGCCGGAAGGCGGACAAGCGATTTCCGGACTACGACGCCTTCTACGCCTGGTCGATCGCCGAGCGCGGTGATTTCTGGTCGGCGGTCTGGGACTTCTGCGGCGTCAAGGGGGAGCGCGGCGTCCGTGCTCTGATCGATGGCGACGACATGCTCGCCGCCCGCTTCTTCCCCGATGCGGCCCTGAACTTCGCCGAGAACCTTTTGAGCGGAACCGGCGCGGGCGATGCACTGATCTTCCGCGGCGAGGACAAGGTGAGCTATCGCTGGTCCTGGGACAGGCTGCGCGAGGAAGTCTCCCGCCTGCAGCAGGCGTTCAGGGAGCTCGGGATCGGCAAGGGTGACCGTGTCGCCGCCATGATGCCCAACATGCCGGAAACCATCGCCTGCATGCTCGCCACCGCTTCGATCGGCGCCATCTGGTCCTCCTGCTCTCCCGATTTCGGCGAGCAGGGCGTGCTCGACCGTTTCGGCCAGATCGGCCCGAAGCTCTTCATCACCTGCGATGCCTACTGGTACAGCGGCAAGCTCCAGGACGTCTCCGCCAAGGTGAAGGCCGTTTCGGAAGTGTTGAAGGCGCCGGTCCTGGTCGTACCCTATGCGGGCGATGCGAAAGCGCTTGCCGCCTCGCTTGCCGGCGGCCGCACGCTTGCGGATTTCACGGCACCCTTTGAGGCGAAGGCGCTGAAGTTCGAGCGTCTGCCCTTTTCGCACCCGCTCTATATCCTCTTCTCCTCCGGCACCACGGGCGTGCCGAAATGCATCGTCCATTCCGCCGGCGGCACGTTGCTGCAGCACCTGAAGGAGCACCGGTTCCATTGCAGCCTTCAGCCTGGCGAGAAGCTTTTCTACTTCACCACCTGCGGCTGGATGATGTGGAACTGGCTGGTCTCGGGGCTTGCGGTCGGCGCGACGCTCTGCCTGTTCGACGGCTCGCCCTTCGCCCCGGACGGCAATGTCCTGTTCGACTATGCGCAGGACGAGAAATTCGCGGTCTTCGGCACCTCGGCGAAATATATCGATGCGGTGCGCAAAGGCGGCATCGTGCCGAAGCAGAGCCACGACCTTTCGGCGCTGCGGCTGATCACCTCCACCGGCTCGCCGCTCTCTCCCGAGGGCTTCTCCTTCGTCTATGAAGGCGTCAAGAGCGACGTGCATCTCGCCTCGATCTCCGGCGGCACGGATATCGTCTCCTGCTTCGTGCTCGGCAATCCGCTGAAACCCGTCTGGCGCGGCGAGATCCAGGGGCCCGGCCTGGGCTTGGCCGTCGATGTCTGGGACGATGACGGCAGGCCGATACGCGGCGAAAAGGGGGAGCTCGTTTGCACCAAGGCTTTCCCGTCCATGCCGGTCATGTTCTGGAACGATCCCGAGGGCCGGAAATATCGCGCCGCCTATTTCGAGCGCTTCGACAACATCTGGTGCCATGGCGACTTCGCCGAATGGACCGAGCATGACGGCATCGTCATCCACGGACGTTCGGACGCGACGCTCAATCCGGGCGGCGTGCGCATCGGCACCGCCGAGATTTACAATCAGGTGGAGCAGATGGAGGAAGTCGCCGAGGCGATCTGCATCGGCCAGGACTGGGACGACGACGTGCGCGTCATTCTCTTCGTGCGCCTTGCCAGCGGCTTGATGCTCGACGACGATCTCGTCAAGGCGATCAAGACGCGCATCCGCATCGGCGCCTCGCCGCGTCACGTGCCGGCCAAGGTGATCCAAGTGGCCGATATCCCGCGCACCAAGTCCGGCAAGATCGTCGAGCTTGCGGTGCGCGATGTCGTGCATGGCCGGCCGGTCAAGAACAAGGAGGCGCTCGCCAACCCGGAAGCGCTCGACCTCTTCGCCGGGCTTGCGGAGCTGAGGAGTTAGTTCCGGCTTCCAGCCTGTGTCGCGACGATACGTTTTCGGCGCAGATTCCAGAAATTGGGCGCCGTTAACTTCGCATTAAGCCGCATTGGTCAAAAGTGGAGCAACATGGTTCCGTCTCGTGTATGGAAGCGCGTAGCCGCGAGCTTTCATAGACATGACGTCTCCACCGACCCTCGTTGGACAGCATTAAACTTCAAAGGCAGCTTCGGCTGCCTTTCTTTTGATCTGGTCTAAAACCAGTGGTTGACGAAGAAAATCTACCGCAATCTGTCCAGCGACCGCGAAACCAGCATGACCGGGGCGAGGCCCGCCAGGATGATGATGATCGCTGCGACGGACGAATCCTCGATCTTCGCGCGCGAGGCATCCTCGTAGACGAGTGTCGCCAACGTGTTGAAGTTGAACGGCCGAAGCAGGATCGTCGCCGACAGTTCCTTCATCGTTTCGATGAAGACGAAGAGTGCCGCGACCAGCAGGGCGGGGCGCATGTTGGGCAACAGAACAGACCGCAGCGTCTGGCGGCGGTTGCGGCCGAGCGCGCGGGCGGCCATGTCGAGATGCGGCGAAAGCTTCTGAAAGCCAGCATCGAGATTGCCCTCCGCCATCGTCATGAACCGCACCGTGCAGGCATAGACGATTGCAAAGCCGGTGCCGGAAAGCAGCAGGCCCGTCGAAATCCCGAGATTGGCGCGCAGAAAACCATCGAGTGCATTGTCGAAGCCGGCGAGCGGGATCAGCACGCCGATTGCCAGCACCGTGCCCGGCACGCCGTAACCGAGCGAGGCGATGCGGACTGCGAATGTCGCAAGCGCCGAATGCTCGCTGCGGGCGGCATAGGAGAGGATGAACCCGAGCGAGACCGCGCAAAGCGCCGCCGCGGCCGAGACGGCGATGCTGCTCCAGAGTGCATCGAGAAGCCGCGGATCGGCAAAGTTCTCGATACGCGCCAAGGCGAAGCGGCCCAGAACCAGGAATGGGATGAGGAACCCGACCGCCACCGGCAGCACGCAGAAGACGGCCGCAAGCCAGCCCCTTGCCCCGGAAAGCCCCGGCCGAGCGCTGGCGTTGACCATCGCCGTCGTCCTGTTGCCGGCAAAACGCTGTTGCCGGCGGGCGGCGCGCTCGACGAGGATCAGGATGGCGACGACGAGCAGCATGACGGCCGCGATCTGTGCCGCACCTGAAAGGCTGCCGCGGTTGAGCCAGGTGTCGTAGATCGAGAAGGTCAGCGTGTTGACGCCCAGGAATTCCACCGCGCCGATATCGTTCAGCACCTCCATCATGACCAGCGTCAGGCCGATCGTGATCGCCGGCCGCGCCATGGGTATCTGGATCCTGAGGAACACCCGAAGCGGTCCGGCGCCGAGCGTGCGGGCGACATCCGCCGCGGCGCGTCCCTGCATCATGAACATCGAACGGCAGGCAAGATAGACATAGGGGTAAAGCACGGAGGAGAGCACGAGCACCGCGCCGCCGAGCGAGCGGATATCCGGAAATGAATAGTCGCGCGCCGTCCTGTAGCCGAAGACCTGCCGGTACCAGGTCTGCACCGGCCCGGTGAAATCGAGAAACTCCCCGAAAGCGTAGGCGGCCAGATACGAGGGGATCGCAAGCGGCAGTACCAGCGCGGCCGAGAGCAGCCGGCGGCCCGGGAATTCGAAGCTCGCCACCAGCCATGCGGTGACGATGCCGAAGAGGGCGGTCACCAGACCGGTGAAGAAAAGCAGCGAAATTGTCCTGCCCGTGGCGCGTGGCACGACATTGGCGATGATATGACGCCAGGTGTCGTCCCCGCCGGAAGCCGCAATCCAGAAGATCGCCAGGATCGGCAGGGCGACCACGGCCGCGATGCCGGCCGCCAGCCAGGAAAGCGACCGGCGCGGCTGACGCGCTCTCGGCGCCGGCATATCGGATGTCGAAACCTGCAAATCCACTCCTCTTTATGGGAGGAGTGCTAACCGCCGCGAAGTCAGTTCGCAAGCACCCGCGGCGAGGGGAAGGTGATTTCCACCAGCGTGCCTTCGTTCGGCGCCGAGGTGATCGCGAAGGAGGCGCGGTTCGCGTCCACCATCGCCTTGGTGAGCGGCAGGCCGAGGCCGGTCCCGTCGCCGCGCTTGCGGGCGCTGCCTGCCACCTGCCGGAACGGTTTCATGGCGAGCTCGAGTTCCGAACGGGTCATGCCGATGCCCGTGTCGCGGACGCGGAGCACCACATTGCCGTTCGTCTCGTAAGCCGTCGAGACGACGATCTGTCCGCCGGACGGCGTGAAGCGGATGGCGTTCGACAGGATGTTCAGCACGATCTGCTTGATGGAGCGGAGATCGGCGACGACCGGCGGCACGGCATGCGAAAGCGCGGTGCGGATAATCACCCGCTGGCTGTTCGCCTGCGGCTGCACCAGTGACACGGCCTCCGACACGGTCTCGTTCAAACCGACGGCGATGAAATCGAGCTCCATCTCGCCCGCCTCGATCTTGGAAATGTCGAGCAGGTCGTTGACGATGTCGAGCACGTGCCGGCCGGAGCGGCCGATGTCATTGGCATATTCCACGTAGCGCGGATGGCCGATCTGTCCGAAGCGTTCGGTCGCCATCATGTCCGCGAAGCCGATGATCGCGTTGAGCGGCGTGCGAATCTCATGGCTCACATGCGCCAGGAACTCGCTCTTGTGGGCATTCGCCGTTTCGGCGGCGCGCTTGGCGGTGCGCAACTCCTCCTCGGTCCGCTTCCACTGGGTGATGTCGCGGATGACGGCGCAATAGCCGTTCGAGGAGGTGAGCTTGCCGATCGTCATGAAGAGCGGCAGGAAGCCGCCGGATGCCTCGCGGCCGATCACTTCGCGGCCGTCGTTCAGCACGCTCGCGACGCCGTGGCCGGAAAGCCCGCTGAGATAATCGAGGATCGCCCGCTGGCTCTCGTGGGCGAAGAGCATGACGAAGGGTTGTCCGTTGATCTCCTCGTTGTCGTAGTTGAAGAGCGCGCTCGCTGCACGGTTCATGGAACGGATGTCGCCTTCCGCCCCGATGATCACGACGCCGTCGGTCGCCGTTTCCAGTATGGCGCGCAGTTCCTCCACCTCGACCTGCAGCCGGGCGAGCTGATCGGCCGGGCGCAGGGCGCGGAGCGGGATGACCTCCGCCGCCCCGCCGCCTTCGGACGATGCCGGGGTTTCGGGTGCAATCGGCATCAAGGCCAGCATCAGCGCGGTCGAATCGTCCCAGCGGACCGATTGCAGGCGCGCCGTCACCGGCACGACGGCGTCGTCGGCGCGCACCACGACCATGCCGCCTGCTTCCGTCGTCTTGCCTTCGAGGTCCTGGCGCTGCAGGAGCGCATCGAGCCCGCCCAGTTTCGCGAGTTCTTCGATGGACGAATAGCCGGTGAGCCGCAGGAATTCCGGGTTGCCGTGGATGAGAGCGTCACCATTGTGGACAAGCAGCGCGATCGGCATCTGGTCGATGATCTCGGTGGAAAGGCCGATCCGTTCGCGCACGGGGATCATCTGGCTCAGGAGCTCGCGATCGGAAAGTCCCGGGGAAGGGCCGGCAGGTTCTTCCGCAGATGCTACGGTATCGCTAGCCGGCTCGACCGGAGCATCGTCGGAAAGCTCCTCCGCCTCTTGTCCGGAAGCTTCGGGAACGTCGCCTTCCGTTTCGGACGTCGGCTCGGAGTCGGTCGCTTCCGCTGCCGGCGCGCTTTCCGCGAGGGCCTCGTCAGTCTCCCCGGATGCCGAGGGCTCCACTTGATCGCCTGGCAATGCTTGCGGACCCTGGCCGGGATCGATCGAGACCTGGTCCAGCGGTTCGGCCTGTTCGGTAACGGACGTTTCGGGCTCGGACGGGTTCTCCGGCGTTGCTTCCTCTTCGCGGCGGCCGACGAAGGTGTCGAGCTGCCGGGCGATCTCGCGGAAGGCGGCCTGTTCTCCCGGCGTCAGGCCGTCGCGCCGGCCGGACCTGCGTTCCTCGAGCTGGATCACCTTGTCGGAATGGCGGCGGCCGGGATTGCCGACGATCTTGAGCGCCGGCCGCTCGCCCTCCGGCCAATCGAGCAGCGAAGGCATCTGTCCGTTTGATACAGGGACCCCTGTCCCTTCCGGCGAGGGCTCTTCCGGGGGCATGTCTTCGGACGTGGCCGCGCCGGAAGCGGCGTCCTCGGCGGCAGCCGGCCGACCGGCCTCGTCGGCGGCCTGCCGGTCTTCGGCAATGGCGGGCTCTTCCTGCTGCTCGGCCGAACTTTCTTCCGACGCCTGCTCCAGCACGTCATCGGGTTCTGATGCGGTCTCCGCTTCCGGCGCGGCGACATCCTCCGGCACGGATCGGGACAGCGTAAGGCCGGCGGCATTCGGGTCTTCCGTCGCATCGCCGATGCGCACGATGCCGAAGCCGCGGAAGCCGTCGAATTCGCGGGTTCGCGTATAGGTGGGCAATGCGGCAAGATCGACCGGCACCATGAGCGAGGTGCCTTCGACGGGCCACCAGATGGTCTTGCCGGACCACGTGTCGCGCTTGTTGAGCAGTTCGGTGATCTTTCCGTCGGGATCGAGATGGAAGAGGGCGGCAAGATCGGTGAAGGCCATGCCGTTGATATCGGCGGCATGCGGGCCGACCGCATCGGCAAATTCGCTCGAAACCTCGCTGAACCGTCCCTCCGCATCGATCTTCCAGACGAAGCGGATGGCGCGCCCGTCGGGGCGGAAGGTAAAGCCCGCAGGCTCCGGCGCGGCATCTTCCGGTGCGGGTGCCAAGGCTTCGGTAGTCTCGGTTCCCGTGTCGTCCCCAGTTTTGCCTTCCTGCGGTTCGGCAGCAAGAGCCTCGGCGTCGGGAATAGCCTCTTCGACAGGTTCTGCCGGCTCTTCAGCGGCAGGCGCAAGCTGGAGGGCTTCGAAGGCTTCGCCGGTTTCGAGCGAGACTTCCTCCTCCGGCTCTTCCGTGTCCTCGATTTCGGAGACGGCGGTGATCACATCGGCATAATCGTCGGGTACGGCCTCGACCGCGAAATCCTGGTTTTCCTGGCCGAAGGCGGGCGCGACGGGTTCCTCTTGGATTACTGCTCCGGCCTGATCGGCATCCGATGCCTTATCTCGAGGCTCAAAACTCTGTTCCGCGGCATTGCGCCCTTGTGCGGTCTCGACCGTGAACAGGAGATGCAGGGCGGGATCGTCGGAAAGCTTGCCGATCGCGGCCGGCAGATAACCCTTGACGGTGGGGATCGGCCGCTTGGCGAGGCGGCTCGGATCGCTGCCGGCCATGGTCGCCAGCATCTTCGCCGTCTGCGAGGTGATGCCCAGATCGGCGAACTCTGCAGAGGCGGCGAGCACGTCACCATCGCCGTCGATCACCGCCATATGCGTATCGGGATCGTCGAACCCTTCGATCATGCGCGCAGCGCAGGCGGTCGGCGATAGCCGGCCTTTTTCCACCGGCGCGCTGAACAGGACGGCCGCTTCCCCCTGGACCTTGATGAGCTCGCAGACCGCCTGCACCGGAATGCGCTGGAAGCCCGAAGCGACACGGATGGTGAAATGCCGGACGTCGCCGTTGGCGCCGAGCTGGCGGGCCGCCGCTTCCGTCTGGCGGAAGGCGATGTCGACGCGGTTCGGTCCCTGATCGAGGAAGTCGTAGATGGAATCGAAGCCGAAGAGATCGGCGCCGCGGCCGTTGGCCCAGAGCGGGCTCCTCATGTCCGGCGAAAACAGCACGATCGCTTCGCCAGCCGCGAAACGGTCGCGTACGCGCTCGTGCACGGCGATGTCGATGAACGGGTACTGGACTGCGGACATGGACGAAACCTACAAGGCCTTTGTAACCGTATTTCTGCGGTTTAACGGATTGTTAATACCCTTCGCGCGCCCTCGGGTCGAGACCGGCGGCACCCCAAACCTGCGATAGGGTTAATTCCGAGACTTGCTTATTGTGCAGCGCACAATGATATTGCAATGCACAATAGGATGGATTATATAACAGGCATGAGGTCTTCGGTACTGCCGAAGAAAACGCCAACGAGGACTTGAACGATGGCATACAAGACCGACGATATCTTTTCCTTTTCCGCTTTCGATCCGGCCAAGCTGACCGAAAGCTTTCGTGAATTCGCCGAAAAGGGCGCCACCCAGTCTCGCGACGCCTATGCTAAGATGAAAGTCGCTGCAGAGGAAGCCACAAAGACGGTGGAAACCACGATGCAGTCGGCCCAGGCCGGTTCCGTCGAGCTCGGATTGAAGGCAATCGACGCCCTGCGCACCAATGCCGACATGTCGCTTTCCCACATGGAAGCGCTGCTCGGCGTGAAGTCCGTTTCCGAACTCCTGGAATTGCAGACCGCCTTCATCCGCAAGCAGACCGAAGTGACCGTCGAGCAGGCCAAGTCCATGCAGGATGCCGCCCGCAAGCTCGCCGAAGAGCTCACGAAGCCGGGCAAGGAAGCTGCCGAAAAGGCCATGGCGACCTTCAAGGCCGCCTGATTCCCGCAGCCTTGTTTTTAGGAGACGGCTGGAGTGCGCTCCGGCCTCTTCTATTTGCGGGAAGGGGCTTGCAAAAAATGTCCGATCGCCGTATGTGACCCGAAATACCGCTTAGGCGGATCCCGTGCGGTTGTAGCTCAGTTGGTTAGAGCGCAGGTTTGTGGCACCTGAGGTCAGTGGTTCGACCCCACTCAACCGTACCATTTTCCACAACATTATACCTCGATCTTGACGCTTTCGCAGGCCTTGCCATCTTTCGACCTGAAATCGAACACATTTTTGTGCACTGCACTATGCGATCTTGTCAGGATCGTTAACATGCCTATCTTTGGCGCAGCGGGTGCCTAAATTTTTGGACTCCTGCGTCTTTTGGGCAACCGCCCCCTTCACCTGTCCGGTTCTCCGGCAGGCCTTTCCAGAAGGAGAGTCATGAGCATGACCATTTCTATCAATAATTTCGCATCCGCGAACGGAACCAAGCTTTCTCCGCAGAATATCGCCGCTGCCGTCGCCGAAGCGCGCCGTGCCGTGGGCTATAGTATCGAGGAGCTTGCTATTACGACTGGCCTCGTCAATGACGAGATCGTTCGCATCGAAAACGGTACGGATGCCGATCCGGCCAAGCTGAAGCGCATCGCGGCAGCCTTGCAGGTCCCGGTTTCGACATTTCTTCCTTCCTGATTTCTCAGGTTTCCGGCCGCTTCGGCGGCCGGTCCCTTCCCCAGCGCCGTTAAGGCTGACAATCCCTTAAATTTCAATGTCCCGCTGCAGGCTCGGTCACGAAGCTCGAGGCTCCGCGCCTCAGGACGAGCTGAAAGGCCAGGTGAAAATCCCGCCTTCCTCGGCCACCAGTTCTTTCAGGAACTCGACAACGGCTCTGAGCCGCATCAGGTCGCGCGTCGTCTCGTGATAGGTGGTCCAGTAGGACCGGCGGATGACGATCTCCGGCAGCACGCGGACGAGTTCCGGATATTGACGAGCCACATAATCGTGCAGGATGCCGATGCCCGCGCCGGAGCGCACCGCCTCGGTCTGGCCGATCGCGCTCGATATCTCGAAGCTCGCATCCCAGTTGCGCATCACTTCGCCGGTGAAGTTGAGGGAAGGGGAGAAGATCAGGTCTTCGACATAGCCGATCCGCGGATGTCCTCTCAGCGCTTCCACCGTCTGTGGGGCTCCGGCCCGGTCGAGATAGGCTTCCGAGGTATAGAGCCCGAGCGTATAGTCGGTGAGCTTGGATGAGACGAGCCGGCCTTGTTCCGGCCGCTCGATGGTGATGGCGACATCGGCCTCGCGCTGGGAAAGCGAGAAGGATCGCGGCACCGGCACGAGCTGAAGCTTCAGTTCCGGATGCCGGCGTGTCAGCCGGCCGAGCCGCGAGGCAAGGAAGGAGACGCCGAACCCGTCCGGCGCGCCGATCCGGACCGTGCCGGCGATCGCCGTGTCGATCCGGCCGGTGCTTGCCTGCGCGGCCAGCATTTCCGTTTCCATCCGCTCGGCGGCACGGAAGAAGACCTCGCCCTCGGCGGTCAGCTCGCAGCCGTTCGTGCGGCGGACGAGGAGGCGCGTGCGCAGATCCTCCTCCAGCGCCGTGATCCGGCGCCCGAGAGTGGCGTGATTGATGCCGAGCCGCCGCGAGGCAGCCAAGATCTGGCCGCTTCGGGCAACGGCGAGGAACATGCGCACATCGTCCCAGTTCATGGGAAACTCCAATGTCGAATTCTGCACAACGGATGCGTAAACTATGGCGTTGCCCTGTGCAATTCTGAGAGTATCCTCGGCTATCCAGAAAAGAGCGCCGCAAAGGCAGGAGGAGCATACCCATGCGTGAGATCGGGCATTTCATCGGCGGCAAGCGCGTCGCCGGCACAAGCGGCCGTACGTCGGACGTCTTCAACCCCGCAACCGGCGAAGTGCAGGCGAAGCTTTCGCTGGCGGGCGTCTCGGAAATCCGCGCCGCAGTGGAAAACGCCAAGGAAGCCCAGCCGAAATGGGCGGCCACCAACCCGCAGCGCCGCGCCCGCGTGTTCATGAAGTTCGTCGACCTGCTCAACCAGAACATGGACGAACTCGCCACGCTTCTCTCCAGCGAGCACGGCAAGACGGTCGAGGATTCCAAGGGCGATATCGTCCGCGGCCTGGAAGTGTGCGAATTCGTGATCGGCATCCCGCATCTGTCGAAGGGAGAGTTCACCGAAGGCGCGGGTCCCGCGATCGACATGTATTCGCTTCGCCAGCCGGTCGGCATCGGCGCCGGCATCACGCCGTTCAACTTCCCGGCCATGATCCCGATGTGGATGTTCGCCCCGGCGATCGCCTGCGGCAATGCCTTCATCCTGAAGCCGTCCGAACGCGATCCGTCCGTGCCGCTTCGCCTTGCCGAACTGATGATCGAAGCCGGCCTGCCCGCCGGCATCCTCAACGTCGTCAACGGCGACAAGGCGGCCGTGGATGCGATCCTGACCGATCCGGATATCGGAGCCGTATCCTTCGTCGGTTCGACGCCGATCGCCCGTTACGTCTATGGAACGGCAGCGATGAACGGCAAGCGCGCCCAGTGCTTCGGCGGCGCCAAGAACCACATGATCATCATGCCGGATGCCGATCTGGATCAGGCCGTCAACGCCCTGATGGGCGCCGGTTACGGTTCTGCCGGCGAGCGCTGCATGGCGGTGTCGGTTGCCGTCCCGGTCGGCGAGGAGACCGCCAACCTCTTGGTCGAAAAGCTGACGCCGAAGATCGAGGCGCTGCGCATCGGTCCCTATACGGACGAGAAGGCCGATATGGGCCCGGTCGTCACCAAGGAGGCGCATGCCCGCATCGAGGGCCTGATCGGCCGGGGCGTCGAGGAAGGCGCCAAGCTCGTGGTCGATGGCCGCGGCTTCAGGCTGCAGGGCTACGAGAACGGCTATTTCGTCGGCGGCACGCTGTTCGACCACGTCACGCCGGAGATGGATATCTACAAGCAGGAAATCTTCGGTCCGGTCCTTTCGGTCGTTCGCGCCCATAACTACGAGGAGGCGCTCTCTCTGCCGATGAAGCACGAATACGGCAACGGCGTCGCGATCTTCACCCGCGACGGCGATGCCGCCCGTGACTTCGCAAGCCGCGTCAATATCGGCATGATCGGCATCAACGTGCCGATCCCGGTACCGCTCGCCTACCACTCCTTCGGCGGCTGGAAGGCTTCCAGCTTCGGCGATCTCAACCAGCACGGCACGGATTCGATCAAGTTCTGGACCAAGACCAAGACGATCACCGCCCGCTGGCCGTCCGGCATCAAGGACGGCGCCGAGTTCGTGATGCCGGTGATGAAATAAACAGCACCATGGCGGAAGGGGCCTCTCTATAGGCCCTTTTCTTTTACTCATTGTCAATTTTTGTGGGTTGCCACAATTGAAAGATGAGTCCTTCGCGCTAGAATTTCCCTGGGCTCTGATCAAGCCGACCATGGCATTTCGGATAGGGGAATTCATTTATGGCAATGTTGGACACGGCGCCTCCGGCACCGGTGGCGGGAAAGTTTGAGCGCGCGTCATTCACCGGCAGCGCGGCGGAATATTTCGGGATCTGGATCGTCAACGTACTTCTGACGATCATCACGCTCGGCATTTATTCGGCCTGGGCGAAAGTTCGGCGCAATCGCTATTTCTACGGCAACACCGTCATTCTCGGCCGTTCCTTCGAATACCATGCCAAGGGCATGCAGATATTCCTCGGGCGGCTGATCGTCATCGGCTGCCTTGTCGCCATCAACATCCTGTCGCTGATCCACCCGTTGTTCTCGGCGCTCACGACGGTTCTCATCCTCGTGGGTCTGCCCTTTCTTTTGAAGCGGGGCATACGCTTCAGCGCCCGGGTGACGAGCTATCGCAACGTGCGCTTCGATTTCGTCGGCTCCGCATGGGGCGCCTTCGTCGCGGTCATGATCGGCAGCTTCGTCGCCGTCATTTCATTGGGCATTCTGGCGCCGCTCGCCAGCCGTTGGCTGTGGCGGTACATCTTCAACAACATGCGTTATGGTGACCGGGAGTTCGTGACCGAAGCCCGGTTGAAGTCGCTTTACGGTGTCTGGTGGCTTCCCGCTCTGATGGTCGTGCTGGGCGCGGCATTGATGGGCATCGTCGCTGCGGGGATTGCCGCCTCGGTAAATGACGTGGAAGGTTCCTCCATGGCATTCAGCCCGATCCATTTCCTCTTCGTCCTGGTCTTCGTCGTTTATGGCGCCGCCGCCCTGATCTACCGCATCGGCGTGCGCAACGTCGTCTGGTCTGCCGCCAAGCTCGACGGCCGTCATCAGCTGTTCAGCGACGTCCCGCGCTGGACCTATGTCTGGATCGCCGTCACGAACGTCATCGTGACGATCATCACGCTCGGCCTGATGCGGCCCTGGGCGGCGGTGCGCATGGCGCGCTTCATCACCGGGCATACCGGCATCACTGTCATCGGCGACCTCGGCGAGGTCCTGTCGTCGATCGAGGCCACCGGCGCGGCGATCAGCGCGGAATATATGGACATGGAAGGGTTCGATTTTGGCTTCTGATGATGGGGTGATTGCGAGAGGCGAATGGCATCCAGCCAATTCCAGCCGCTCCGTTCCCGCCGAGTTGAAGCAGGACGGCCAGAGGATCCTCGCTGCGGAGGCGGCCTTCGTGCTTGCCTCCGCGGTGCCCGAAAGGATCGAATTCAGCCCGCGCGTCGGCTCGATCCCCCGCCGCGTGACGTTCCCCGACGGCTCGGTCTTCGAAACGCGCGAAAACGATGCCGTCGACGCCTACCTTCGGGCGCGGCACGGCGCCCGAAGCGGTTTCATTCACAGCCTCGAGCGTTTTCATCCCCGGCTGATCGTCTTCGCGCTTGCCGTCATTTTGCTGGCGGCGTCCATCTATCGGTTCGCCCTGCCTGTGCTGGTCGAGGTCGCCGTGCTGGTCACGCCACCCTTCGTGCCGCAGATGATCGGTTCGGGCGCACTCGCTTCGCTGGACCGCACGGTCCTCAACCCCTCCCAGCTGCCGGAGGCGCAGCGTAACGAGATTTCCAAGAACTTCTCCAGGCTCGCTGCCTTTTCGGAAGGAGGGGAGGCCGCCTATACCCTCAGCTTCAGGGATGGCGGTGTGATCGGGCCGAATGCCTTTGCCCTTCCCGACGGCACCCTCATTCTCACGGACGACCTGGTGAAGCTTGCCGGCGGCGACGAGGAAATGGTTCTCGCCGTCCTCGGCCACGAGATCGGCCATGTCGAAGGCGAGCACAGCCTGCGCCAGCTCTATCGCGCAGCCGGTGTCGCGGCGCTGGTCATGCTGATCGCCGGTGATGTCGGCTCCGGCGTCGAAGACATTCTCACCCAGGGCGGCGCATTGCTGGCATTGTCCTATTCCCGCTCGGCGGAAGCGGAGGCCGACCGGCGTTCCGTAGAGTTGATGCTGGCGGCAGGTTACGATCCTGCAGCGCTCGCACGCTTTTTTGCCGTGCTGGAGGAAAAGCTGGGGGACCATGGCGATACGAGCATTTTTGCGAGTCATCCCGGTACGCCGCAGCGGCAGCAAGTTATCCGCGCATATGCGGATGAGCTGAAAAATCGACCCAGCGCAAGGTAGATATATCTAATGTAAGGGATATTGACGTCTCTCAAGACTGAACTAATTTAGCCGACGCAGTAGGAGTGGGGAGTTCAGTCCATGGTATACGAGTGGGATGAAAAACGCGCTCGCCGTGCGCATTTGACCAAGATCGGTCTTAGCCTGGTTGCCGCGCTGGTGATCATAGCGGTTCCGGCATGGGTCGCGATAACGCTGGACGTTATCTGAGCCGGTCATCTTTCGATATCCGGAAACGCATCAAGGCCGGTTTTGGCCCGGCCCTGATCCTTTTACGTTTGTTTTTTGCTCGGCTCTGCGGCGCTGGCTCAGCTCTCCGGGCCTTCGTTGAAGCCGACCTTGTCGACCAGTTCCGATGCCTTCTTGCGGTTGGCGGCGATATCGGCGAGCGACAGCGTGTCCGGCTTGATCGTGCCGAAGCTCTTCACGACGGCGGAAGGTTCGGCACCCGGCATGACGGGATATTCGAAGACCTGCTCGGCATAGATCTGCTGTGCTTCGCCGGATGCCAAGAATTCCATCAGCTTCACCGCATTCTCCTTGTTCGGCGAATTCTTGGCAAGCGCCATGCCGGAAATGTTGACATGCGTGCCGCGGTCGGCGGAGTTCGGGAAGATCACCTTGATGGCCTCGGCCCACTTCTTCTGGTCCGGTTCCTTCTGGTTGGTCTGCATCAGGCCGACATAATAGGTGTTGCCGATGCCGATATCGCAGGCGCCGGCGAAGATCGCCTTGGCCTGGTCGCGGTCGCCGCCGCTCGGCTTTTGGGCGAGGTTGTTCTTGACGCCCTTCAACCAGGTTTCGGTATAGGCTTCGCCATGGACGGCGATCATCGAGGCGATCAGCCCGATATTGTAGGAATGCTGGCCGTCGCGGATGCAGATCTTGCCCTTCCACTTCGGATCGGCAAGCTCCTCGTAGGTGATCGCCGTCTCGGTGACACGGTCCTTGGAGGCGTAGACGACGCGGCCGCGGGTCGTCAGCCCGAACCATTCGCCGGCGGGATCGCGCAGGTTGGCCGGAATGTCCTTGTTGATCGTCGCGTTGTCGGTGACGGCTTGCGTCACGCCGCCTTCCTTGGCTTCCATGAGGCGGGTGATGTCGACCGTCATGATCACGTCGGCCGGGGAATTGGCGCCTTCCGCCTGAATGCGTTCGACAAGACCCTTGTCAAGGAAGAGAACATTGGTCTTGATGCCGGTCTGCTGCGTGAAGGTGTCGAGCAGCGGCTTGATCAATTCCGGTTGACGGTAGGAGTAGATGTTGACCTCGCCGTCGGCGGATGCCGCGGTGGTGGTCGCCAGTATCGATGCACCTATAAGTGCAGAAAGCTGGAGCTTGCGCCGGATGAGCATTGAAAATCCTCCTAAGGTTGTTTTTCTTGACGAGAAGGTTCATGATTTTCCTCCTGCGTCAATGGAGGAGGGTTTCTAAAGGGGAGAAAACAGATCACATTTTTCTTATTTTGGAATTGTTCAAAACTAGCGAAGGCCCTATATAGGGTTGATACGACTCTCGGGAGATCAGCATGCGCTTGACCAAACAGACGAACTACGCAGTACGGATGCTGATGTATTGTGCTGCCAACGAAGGCCATCTGAGCCGCATTCCCGAGATCGCACGGGCCTACGGCGTTTCCGAGCTCTTCCTCTTCAAGATCCTCCAGCCGCTCAACAAGGCTGGCCTGGTGGAGACGGTCCGCGGCCGGAACGGCGGCGTGAGGCTCGGCCGCAGTGCCGACCGCATCACGCTTTTCGATGTGGTGAGGGTCACGGAAGACAGTTTCGCCATGGCGGAATGTTTCGAAGAGGGGGTCGTGGAATGCCCGCTCGTCGATAGCTGCGGCCTCAATGCGGCGCTCCGCAAGGCGCTCAACGCCTTCTTCGACGTCCTTGCGGAATATACGATCGACGACCTCGTCAAGGCGCGTCCGCAGATCAATTTCCTGCTCGGTCTCGACAATCTGCACATGCCGAAGATCGCGGCCCCCGCCGCCTGAGCTTTTGCCGATCTTTTTGGATGGGAGCGCCGGTCGAAAGCCGGCGCTTTTGTTTTGCCATTGGCATCGCGCGAGGTTGACCTTCCTCGCATTTGCAATAGAAGGGACCAGGCATTCGGCCTTCCGGCCATCCTTTCCTGTGGCGCCTCGCGCCGCGTCCCAAACCTAACCGTCCACAGGCTCCAGGGGATGTTTCTTTCGGAATTGCGCGGCTTTGCGCTGACTGCGCTGATCGGCACCGCCGGCGCATTGATCGCGATCGCCGTCGCTTTTCCCGCGCCCTACCTCATTGGCCCGGCCGTCGCCGTCACCCTGGCGGGCCTTGCCGGCGTGCAACTGTCGATCCCAAACATGGTGCGCAACGTCTGCTTCGTCATCATCGGCGTGTCGATGGGAACCACCGTGACGCCTGAGGTGATCGTCGCCGCACGCACCTGGCCGCTCAGTTTCGTCATGGTGCTGGTCGCGGTCGTCATCCTGCTTTACGCCAGTTGCTGGGTGCTGCAGAAGTTCTTCCGCTATGATCGGGTCACCGCCCTTCTTGCCTCCTCGCCCGGCCACTTGGGCTATGTCCTGAGCCTTGCGGCGGAAACCCGTTGCGACTTGCGCACCGTCAGCGTGGCCCAGAGCGTCCGCGTTCTCGCGCTGACCATCACCGTTCCGCTGATCGTCGATATGCTCGGCCTGGTGGGGGCGGATCCGGTCGTTCTGCCCGAGGCGATGAGCACGCCGATCCTCATCGCGACGCTCGTGGTCTCTGGCCTGTTCGGCATGCTTTTCCTGCGCTGGAGGTTTCCGGCGGCTCTCCTCCTCGGCGGCGTCGTGGTGTCGATCGGCACGCACGTGACCGGTTTCGTCGGCGGCGGGATGCCGAATTGGCTGCTCACGCCGACCTATGTCATCCTCGGCGCTGTCATCGGAACGCGTTTCTGCGGCGTTTCGGTCGGTGAATTGCGCACGGCCTTCGTGGCGGGCGGCGTGGTGACGATCGTCGTCACCGTGCTTGCTGCGGCGATCGCCGGCGGCGTGTCCTATCTGACAGGAGTGCCGCTCGATGCGGCATTGATCGCGTTCGCCCCCGGCGGGCTCGAAACCATGTCGGCCATGGCGGTGATGCTGCACGCGGACCCGACCTATGTGGGCGCCCATCACGTGCTGCGGTTGATGTTCCTCTCGGTGCTGATGCCGCTGGTGCTTGGCAAGGATGCCCGGCAGCGGTGAGATTGTGGACATTTCCAAGCCTCGGGGCTTGTGATGCATCGGCAAGGACGGATATCCGTGACTGATCCGGGAATACGAGAAGGGTGTGATTGATCCTCATGAATCTGAAAAAACCGGCAGCCATCGTGGTCATGGGCGTCAGCGGATCGGGCAAGACCTCGATCGGCGAACGGCTGGCCGAGCGGCTCGGCTGCGCTTTCGTGGAGGGCGACCGGCTGCATCCGGCGGCGAACGTCGCCAAGATGGCGGAAGGCATTCCGCTCACCGACGACGACCGCTGGCCCTGGCTTGACCTCGTTGGACGTGAACTCGCCGGGGCGAGGGGACGGGGTGAGAGCGTGGTGGTCTCGTGCTCCGCGCTCAGGAAGTCCTATCGCGACCGGTTGCGGCAGGCGAGCGGCGGCATTCTCTATTTCGTCTTCCTCACGGGCGATCCCAAGGTGCTCGAGGAACGGATGGGCGCCCGCACCGGCCATTTCATGCCCGCATCGCTGCTTCGGAGCCAGCTTGCGACGTTGGAAAGCCCGGAGGGCGAGGCGGACGTTGTGACCGTCGACATCGATGCAAGCCTGGATCACATCGTCGGCGAAGCTTTCGACGGGCTCGCGAAGATGTGGCGGGCTTGATAGCGTGATTCCTGCTCCTATTTCCCTCCGCATTGTGTCTTGCGCATAGACGGGGAAGTATTTTCAGAAAAATTAACAGGTTGGGTGATCCGAAACTCTTCCTGCGCCGTATAAAGAAACACGTTTTGTGTCTGTGCAATTCGCCGGCCTTTCGGAATTCCGTGGCCTGCGAAATACAGCGATTGGCAGGTGTTTGAGGAGACGGTTTGCGGATGTCAGATTCGACGCGAGGACCGGGGCAAGGTTCCCTTCGGCGGGTGCCGAAACAGGAAAGGAGCCGCGAGCGTATCGATGAGATCCTAAAAGTATCGATGGAACTGATCGGCCGGAAGGGTATCGATGCCGTGACCATGAAGGAGATAGCGGCTCTTTCCGGCGGGCCGATCGCATCGGTCTACCAGTATTTTCCGAACAAATCCGCCATCATCGCAATGCTCTACGAACGTTATGTCGAAGAGGTGCGTTCGTTCGTCCAGGAAGAGATCGAGAAGATCGCGACCACCGAAGACGCCTTGCGGGCGACGGAAGCGCTTTTCGATCTATATTACCATAAAATGCGCCATGAGCCTTCGACCCAGGATCTTCTGAACGCCATTCAGGCGGACAAGGCGCTGGCCGATCTGGACATCGCGGAAACGCGCTTTCAGGCGGATGTGTTCTACAACGCCACGGAGCAATTCGTCGGAGAGCCCCTGCGCGAGAGTTATTCGCGCACGCTGCTCGTCATGTTCCACATGGCCGGGGCGACGCTCCGCTTGGCTCTTGTGGTGCCGGAGGAGGAGGCTGCTGAGATCGTGGAGCAGTTCAAGTCCATCATCCGCGCCCAGGCCACCTATTATTTCACCGGCAGCTTCCCCGCTTCGCTTTGAAACGCCAAAACAACATTCGCTTGAGCGGTGTTAGGCGTTGAAACGCTCCGGCCGATAGGCGGAGATGTCGATCAGCGTCTTCTCGCCCGTGATGGCTTCGGCGATCACCCGGCCGGTCACCGGTCCGAGCGTCAGGCCGTGATGGGCATGGCCGAAGGCGAACCAGAGGCCCTCATGCCGCGGCGCCTTGCCGATCACCGGCATCATGTCCGGCGTGCAGGGCCGGGCCCCCATCCACGGTTCCTTGTCGAGCCTTTCGCCGAGCGGGAATATGGTGCGGGCGACCGCCTCGGCCCGTTCGACCTGAACCGGCGTCTTCGGCGCGTCGCGGCGGGCGAATTCCGCCCCGGTCGTCAGGCGGATGCCCTGGTTCATCGGCGCGAGGAAATAGCCCCGCTCCGCATCCATGGTCCAGCCGCTGAGCTTGGCATTGCCCTTCGATGAATAGTGCATGTGGTAGCCGCGCTTGACGCCGACCAGGAAATTGTAGCCGAGCGGCTTGGTGACCGTGTCCGACCAGGGGCCGAGCGCCACGACGGCGTCTTTGGCCTCCACCGTGCCGTCGCCGGCGACGATCCGCCACCCGGTCCTGGTTTGCGACAGGCTCTTCGCGTCACCCTTCAGAACGCGGCCGCCGAGCTTTTCGAAGAGCGCCACATAGGCGCGCGTCAGCGCCAGCGGGTCCTTGACCGACCAAGGATCTTCCCATTTCAGGCCGCCGACGAAATCGCTGGAAAGATTGGGCTCCTGTGCCGCAATGTCGGAGGGCGACAGTTCCTTGAAGGCGACGCCGTATTCCTTGTTCAGCCGCTCGGCTTCGCTGATCTCGCCATCGTGCTTGGCGCGGGTGCGGAAAACCTCCATCCAGCCGTTCTTGACGATCAGGTCCTGCGCGCCCGCTTCCTCGATCAGCTCGTTATGGGTGGAGATGGAATGCTCGATCAGCGGCGCATAGGCGCGCGCGATGAGCTGATGGCGGGTGAGGTTGGAATGCCACCAGTATTTCGCCAGGAAGGAAGTGACCGAGGGGATCGCCCGCCAGTGATAATGCGCGTCGATGCGGTTGTTCAGCGCATAGCGCAGGATCAGGCCGAACTGCTGCGGAAAACCGTAGGGAACGACGCCCTCGCGCTGGATGAGCCCGGCATTGCCGTAGGACGTCTCCATCCCCGGTTCCTTCCGGTCGACGAGGACCACCGATTTGCCGCGCCGCGCCAGTTGCAATGCCGTTGAAACGCCGATGATGCCGGCTCCCAGCACGATCGCATCCGCTGCCATGATCTGAATTCCACTCTCATTCTTTTATGGTTCGAGGATTTAAACCCTCATCCGACCATGCCGTTCCGGATGCTGCGGTGCAAATGAAAAATCGATAATGCCTATATGGATTCCCTATTTCTTCGGCGCCTCCGCCCAATCGAAAGCCTATGGGGCCGTCGCTACCTTTTTGACAGGCATCGGCTTCGGTGCCGGCCCCGCGACATCCCCGCCGCGCGGGCCAATTCCAAAAAGGAGTGACTTCAATGCTTGGCCGTTTGGGGAGTTTCTATCTGGCGCAGTACCTCGCGCAACATGAGGCGCGCCGCCGTGAAGAACCCGTATCCGACCGCAGCCCCGTCGATCAGAACCTCGGCATCTTCCTGAGGCTTCTCGGCGTGATGGGCATCGGCTTCTGCGCCGCCGGCGCGATTGCCATGATGGCGGCTTGAGGAGGGATGCGCCATGAATAGAGCGATGTTGAAAAGCGAACCTCCCACGCGCGGCGTGCGTTTCATGGTCGGCCGCGATGCCGGCGGACGCTGGATCGTCTCCGATCGCGAAGGCCGTGTCGGCGGGCTCTTCACCGACCGGGCTGCCGCGGTGCATTTCGCCATGTTCGAGAGCGACCACCTGCCGGGCGCAGTCTGCTGCGTTCCCGACCACGTGACGCTGAGCCTCGACTCCGCTTTCGAGAGCCGGATCGCGCGGCCGAGGCTGAAGGTCGCCGGGAGGGCGTGAGGAGATGCGCTATGTCTCGCATTTTCGATCACATGCGCGGACATGTCTATCCGCGCTCGCGCATCGCCGGCAGCTCTGAAAGCCTGCATGCCTCGAACGTCATTCTCGGGATGCTGAGCGTCATGCTGGCGGTACTCGCCGTTGCCCATGCCATAACGCTGGCATCGACGGCATTCTGAAACCGCGGTCGCCGGAAAGCCGAAATTCCTATAGGATTTTTATTTCTTTCCGCCGCGGCCGCTCTCGAACCTATATGCGCTCCCGCCGCATATTGATGCGCGAGATGCCGCAAAAGGCCGTCTCCAAAGCCAGAAAGCATGAAAGGTGCCGTCTCTCGGGATGGCGCCCTTTGTCTTGTCTCGCTCCATGAACAATCCAGGAGTCCGGATCGATGATGGATATCATTTTACTCGGCACGGCAGTCGTCTTCTTCGCCCTCTGCTTTGCCTATGCCCGAGCCTGCGACAGGCTTTGAAAGGAGAGCGCCCATGATCGTCGACTATGCCTTGAGCGGTGCCGTGACCGTTTTTCTCACCGTCTATCTTACCTACGCTCTCATCCGCCCCGAGCGCTTCTGAAGAGAAGCTGCCGGGTATTGAAAGTTTTCCCCCATGACCCTCAACGGATGGCTACAGATCCTCGTCTTCTGCGGGATCCTCATCGTGCTCGTCAAACCGCTCGGCGGTTACATGACGCGTGTCTTTTCGGGCGAGCGCACATTTCTGTCACCGGTCCTCGTTCCGATCGAGCGGGGGCTTTACACCGTTGCCGGCACCAGCGAGCGGGAGGAGCAGCATTGGACCTCCTATGCCTTCTCGCTCCTGATGTTCAACCTGCTCGGCGTCCTCGTGCTCTATGCGCTGATGCGCCTGCAGGGCATTCTGCCTTATAACCCGGCAGGCATGGGCGCAGTCCCTTCCGAGCTCGCCTTCAACACCGCCACCAGCTTCGTCACCAACACCAACTGGCAGAACTACGGCGGCGAAAGCACCATGTCGTATCTGACGCAGATGGCCGGTCTCACCGTGCAGAACTTCGTTTCTGCCGCGACCGGCATGTCGATTGCGGTTGCCCTGATCCGCGCCTTTTCGCGCGCCTCCGGCAAGGCGATAGGCAATTTCTGGATCGATATGATCCGCTCCACCCTCTATATCCTGCTGCCGATCTGCATCGTGCTGACGCTGGCCTACGTCTGGCTCGGCGTGCCGCAGACGCTGGGCCCCTATGTCAACGCCACGACGCTGGAGGGCGCGCAGCAGACGATCGCCGTCGGCCCGGCCGCCTCGCAGCTCGCCATCAAGATGCTCGGCACGAACGGCGGCGGTTTCTTCAACGCCAACTCCGCCCATCCCTTCGAAAACCCGGATGCCATCTCGAACATGATCCAGATGCTGTCGATCTTCGCGATCGGCGCCGCCTTCACCAACGTCTTCGGGCGCATGGTCGGCAACCAGCGCCAGGGCTGGGCGATCCTCGCCTCGATGGGCATCCTGTTCGTCGTCGGCGTCGCCGTCGTCTACTGGGCGGAAGCCGCCGGCAACCCGCTGATGCATCAGCTTGGTCTTTCAGGCGGCAACATGGAAGGCAAGGAAGTCCGCTTCGGCGTCGTCCTGTCATCGCTCTTCGCCGTGATCACCACGGCCGCCTCCTGCGGCGCGGTCAATGCCATGCACGGTTCCTTCACGGCGCTCGGCGGCCTGATCCCGCTCATCAACATGCAGCTCGGCGAAGTCATCGTCGGCGGCGTCGGCGCTGGTTTCTACGGCATCGTTCTCTTCATCATCGTCGCCGTCTTCGTGGCAGGCCTGATGGTCGGCCGCACGCCGGAATATCTCGGCAAGAAGATCGAGGCGAAGGAGATGAAGATGGCCGTTCTCGCGATCCTCTGCTTGCCGCTCGCCATGCTGGTCTTCACCGCCGTCGCGACGGTACTGCCTTCCGCCGTTGCCTCGATCGGCACGGGCGGTCCGCACGGCTTTTCCGAAATCCTTTATGCCTACACGTCGGCTGCGGCCAACAACGGCTCGGCTTTCGGCGGCCTCACCGGCAACACGCCCTGGTACAACATCACGCTTGGTCTCGGCATGCTGATGGGCCGTTTCCTGGTCATCATCCCGGCCCTTGCGATCGCAGGTTCGCTGGTGGCCAAGAAGACGGTTCCCGCTTCGGCAGGCACGTTCCCGACCGATGGCGGCCTCTTCGTGGGCCTCCTCGTCGGCACGATCCTGATCGTCGGCGGCCTCACCTTCTTCCCGGCGCTGGCCCTCGGTCCGGTCGTCGAGCACCTGGTGATGATCGCAGGCCAGACGTTCTGAGGAAGAGGAGCAATGCCATGAGCATTCGCCAAGCCCTCCGCAGACAATCCATCCTCGCCTCGAAGACTCGGGGCCAGGAGCTCCCACGGTGGTGGTGCGGGTCCAACGCAATTCTCGTGATGATGGCGGGTGTGCTCGCCATCGTCTTCGCAGCCAAAATCCTTTTAGGCTGACCGGGCGCTCCGGTCGCCTCTTTTCAACGCTGGAGTCTCTTATGAGCCAGTCAAAATCCGCGAGTATCATGGATAGTCGCATCCTTATTCCGGCCGTGGGCGCTGCTTTCACGAAGCTCAACCCGCGGACCCTTGCCCGCAACCCGGTCATGTTCGTCGTGGCCACGGTCTCGGTGCTGACCACCATCCTCTTCCTTCGCGACCTGGTGATGGGTGGCGGCGATCTCGGCTTCTCCTTCCAGATCAACCTCTGGCTCTGGTTCACGGTGCTCTTCGCCAACTTCGCCGAAGCGGTCGCCGAAGGCCGCGGCAAGGCGCAGGCGGACTCGCTGCGCAAGACGCGCACCGAAACCCAGGCCAAGCTGCTGACCGGCGCCGAACGCACCATGTACAAGATGGTGCCCGGCACGAGCCTCAAGGTGAACGACGTGGTCATCGTCGAGGCCGGCGACATCATCCCGTCGGACGGCGAGGTGATCGAGGGCGTGGCCTCCGTCAACGAAGCGGCGATCACCGGCGAAAGCGCTCCTGTCATCCGCGAATCCGGCGGCGACCGCTCGGCTGTGACAGGCGGCACGCAGGTTCTGTCCGACTGGATCCGCGTCCGCATTACGGCGGCCGCCGGCTCCACCTTCCTCGACCGGATGATCTCGCTTGTCGAAGGTGCGGAACGCCAGAAGACGCCGAACGAGATCGCACTCAACATCCTGCTTGCCGGCATGACGCTGATCTTCGTGCTCGCCACCGCGACGATCCCGAGCTTTGCGGCCTACGCCGGCGGCTCGATCCCGATCATCGTGCTTGTAGCGCTTTTCGTCACCCTGATCCCGACCACGATCGGCGCCCTGCTTTCGGCGATCGGCATCGCCGGCATGGACCGCCTGGTGCGCTTCAACGTGCTCGCCATGTCCGGCCGCGCCGTCGAGGCTGCCGGCGACGTCGATACGCTGCTGCTCGACAAGACCGGCACGATCACGCTCGGCAACCGCCAGGCAACGGCCTTCCGCCCGGTCCGCGGCGTCGGCGAACAGGATCTCGCCGATGCGGCCCAGCTCGCCTCGCTTGCCGACGAAACGCCGGAAGGCCGGTCGATCGTCGTTCTCGCCAAGGAGAAATATGCGATCCGCGCGCGCGACATGCAGAGCCTGCACGCGACCTTCGTGCCTTTCACGGCCCAGACCCGCATGAGCGGCGTCGATCTCGAGGGCTCGTCGATCCGCAAGGGCGCTGTCGATGCCGTGCTCGCCTATGCAGGCGCCGGGCCGGTTCCGGTCTCCGGCAGCGCCGCGATCGCTGTCCGCTCCGATTCCGAAACCGTGCGTGAGTTGCAGGCGATCGCTGAGGAAATCGCCAAGTCCGGCGGCACGCCGCTCGCCGTCGCCCGCGATGGCAAGCTGCTCGGGGTCATCCAGCTCAAGGATATCGTCAAGGGCGGCATCCGCGAGCGTTTCGCGGAGCTGCGCCGCATGGGCATCCGCACCGTCATGATCACCGGCGACAACCCGATGACAGCGGCTGCGATCGCCGCCGAAGCCGGCGTGGACGATTTCCTCGCCCAGGCGACGCCGGAAAACAAGCTTTCGCTCATCCGCGAGGAGCAGGCCAAGGGCAAGCTCGTCGCCATGTGCGGCGACGGCACCAACGATGCCCCGGCGCTTGCCCAGGCCGATGTCGGCGTCGCCATGAACACCGGCACGGTCGCCGCTCGCGAGGCCGGCAACATGGTCGACCTCGATTCGGACCCGACGAAGCTCATCGAGATCGTCGAGATCGGCAAGCAGCTCCTGATGACCCGCGGCGCGCTGACGACGTTTTCGATCGCCAACGACATCGCCAAGTATTTTGCCATCATCCCGGCGATGTTCCTGGCCTTCTATCCGCAGCTTGGCGTGCTGAACGTCATGGGCCTTGCGACCCCGCAGAGCGCCATCCTTTCGGCGATCATCTTCAACGCGCTGATCATCATCGCGCTGATCCCGCTGTCGCTGAAGGGCGTCAAATACCGGGCCATCGGTGCCGGCGCGCTGCTCTCGCGCAACCTCGTCATCTACGGTGTCGGCGGCATCATCGTTCCCTTCATCGGCATCAAGGCGATCGACATGGTCATCACGGCCATCGGTCTCGCCTAAGGAGTGTTCGAAATGTTGAAACAACTTCGTCCGGCAATCGTCATGATCGTTGCCACCACTGCCATTACCGGCCTTGCCTATCCGCTCGCCATGACCGGCATCGCCCAGGCCGTCTTTCCGGCCCAGGCGAATGGCAGCCTCGTGGAAAAGGACGGCCGGGTGATCGGCTCGACGCTGATCGGCCAGGCCTTCACCGGCGACCGGTATTTCCGCGGCCGTCCTTCGGCTGCGGGTGACGGTTACAACGCGGCTTCGTCCTCTGGTTCCAACCTGGGTCCTACCAGCCAGAAGCTGATCGACCGGGTGAAGGCCGATTACGAGGCCGCCAAGGCTGCCAATCCGAACGCCGAGGTTCCGATCGACCTCGTCACCGCCTCGGGCAGCGGCCTCGATCCGCATATCTCGCCGGAAGCGGCCTATTTCCAGGTGCCGCGCGTGGCCACGGCCAGACAGATGGACGAGGCTGCCGTCCGCGCACTGGTGGACAGGGCGGTCGAAGGCCGGGAATTGGGTTTCCTGGGCGAGCCGGTGGTCAATGTGCTGGCGTTGAACATGGCTCTGGATGCGCCTATGACACGGTAATGTTGCGGGTGCAGCCCCCTCATCCGCCCTTCGGGCACCTTCTCCCCGAGGGGAGAAGGGGAGTTGCCGCAGCGTCTCCGAGCCTCCTCTCCCCTCGGGGAGAGGGTGGCCGAGCGGAGCGGAGGCCGGGTGAGGGGGCGGCACCCGCCGTCAGGAAAGACAAGGCATGCCCGACGACAGTCGCGACACCGAGAACAGACCATCGCCGGACGCTCTTCTGGAGCATGCCGAACGTGAATCGCGTGGCCGGCTGAAGATCTTTCTCGGCGCCGCGCCCGGTGTCGGCAAGACCTACGAGATGCTGATGTCCGGCCGCGCCCGCAAGATCGACGGAGCGGATGTGGTGATCGGCGTCGTGGAAACCCACGGCCGCCGGGAGACCGAGGCTCTGGTCGAGGGTTTTGAGGTCATCCCTCGCAAGAAGATCGATTATCGCGGCCAACAGCTCGAGGAGATGGATCTCGATGCGATCCTGGCGCGGCGTCCGTCTCTGGTCCTGGTCGATGAGCTGGCCCATACCAATGCCGCCGGCAGCCGCCATCCCAAGCGCTACATGGACGTGCAGGAGATTCTCTCCCAGGGCATCGACGTCTATTCGACGCTCAATATCCAGCATGTCGAGAGCCTGAACGACGTCGTGGCGCAGATCACCCGCATCCGGGTGCGCGAGACGGTGCCGGACCTGATCATCGACCGCGCCGACGATGTGGAGATCATCGACATCACCCCGGACGACCTCATCAAGCGGCTGAAGGACGGCAAGGTCTATGTGCCGGCGACGGCCCGGCGGGCGATCGAGAACTATTTCTCCCCGGGCAACCTGACGGCCCTGCGGGAGCTGGCGCTTCGCCGCACCGCCCAAAGGGTGGACGAGCAGCTTCTGAACCACATGCAGGCGCATGCGATTTCCGGCCCGTGGGCGGCGGGCGATCGCGTGCTGGTCTGCCTCGACCATAGCCGCGGCGGCGCGGGTCTCGTCCGTTACGCCCGGCGGCAGGCGGACCGCCTGCGGGCCCCCTGGACCGCGCTGCATCTCGAAACGCCGCAATCGGCCGGCCTTTCCGACGAGGACAAGGACCGTCTGGCGACCAATATGCGGCTCGCCCAGCAGCTCGGGGCGGAGACCGTGACGCTGCCGGCGCTCCATCCCTCGCGCGAGATCATCGCCTATGCGAATGCCAACAACTTCACCCACATTGTCGTCGGCCGGCCGGCCAAATCGCGCTGGCGCCAGCTCTGGCAGGGTTCGGTCACCCACGATCTGATCCGTTATGCGGGCGATATCAGCGTGCATGTGGTCTCCGGCGATGCGAAGGAAAGCGAGCCGCAGCGCGGGGTGAAGGCAGCCCAGCCGCCGAAACCCTTCCGCATCAAGCCCTATATCAACAGCACCGCCTTCGTAGCCCTCGCCATCGCAGTCGGCGTTTTGCTGGACCAGACGCTCGACGTCCAGAACCTGGCGCTCGTCTTCCTCATGGCCGTGCTGGCCGCGGCCGTGCGCGGCGGGCTGGGACCTGGGCTCTTTGCCTCGCTGCTCGGCGCCCTGTCCTTCAACTTCTTCTTCCTGGAACCGCGCTACACTTTCACTGTCCGGGATCCGGAAAGCCTCGTCGCCCTCTTCTTCTATCTCGGCGTCGCCTTCGTCGCGTCCAATCTCACGGCCGCCGTGCAGAGGCAGGCGGCGGCCGCCCGCCAGAGGGCGCGCACGACGGAAGACCTCTATCTCTTCTCCAAGAAGCTTGCCGGCACCGGCACGCTGGACGACGTGCTCTGGGCGACCGCCTTCCAGATCGCCTCGATGCTGAAGGTACGGGTCGTCATCCTCCTGCCGGAGAATGGTTCGATCGCCGTGAAAGCCGGCTATCCGCCCGACGATACATTGGTCGATGCCGATATCGCCGCCGCCAAATGGGCCTGGGAGCACAACCGCCCCGCCGGCCGTGCCGCCGATACCCTGCCGGGCGCCAAACGCCTCTACCTGCCGATGCGCACCGGCCGCGAGGCGGTCGGCGTCATCGGCCTCGACAACGACAGGCAGGGACCGCTCCTGACCCCCGAGCAGCAGCGGCTTTTCGATGCGCTGGCGGATCAGGCCGCGCTGGCGATCGAACGCATCCAGCTCGTTTCGGATGTGGACAAGGCGAAGCTCGCGGCCGAGACCGACCGATTGCGCACCGCGCTCCTGACCTCCATCTCGCACGACCTCAAGACCCCGCTTGCAGCGATCATGGGCTCGGCCGGCACGCTGAAGGATTTCGGCGCCGATATTCCCGAGGAGGCGCGCGCCGAGCTTTTGACCAGCGTGGTCGATGAATCCGAGCGGCTGAACCGCTTCATCTCCAACCTGCTCGACATGACCCGCATCGGCTCGGGCGCCATGGAGCCGAACTACGCCTTCCATTTTGCAGGCGACATCGTCGGCACCGCCCTGAGCCGGGCTGCCAAGATCGCGGCAAGGCACAGGATCGAAGTCGGCATTCCCGAAGACCTGCCGATGCTGAAGGTCGACCCGGTCCTGTTCGAGCAGGTCCTCTTCAACCTCATCGACAATGCCGCCAAATATGCGCCGGACGGAACCGTCATCGATATCCGCGGCTGGCGGGACGGCGGCTCGATCCTCATCTCCGTCATGGACGAGGGACCGGGCATCCCGCCGGGCGACGTCGAACGCATCTTCGACAGCTTCTACCGCGTGCGCAAGGGCGACCACGTGCGGGCCGGCACCGGTCTCGGGCTTGCCATCTGCCGCGGCTTCATCGAGGCCATGGGCGGCACGATCCGCGCCGCCAACCGGTCGGACCACGCCGGCGCGATCTTCACGATCCGCATGCCGGTTCCGGCCGAAACGCCCATATTGGGAGAGCAAGAATGACGAATGCCGCCGTGCGCGTCCTGATCGTCGACGACGAGCCTCCGATCCGCAAGCTGCTCCGCGTCGGCTTGTCCACGCAGGATTACGCCGTCAGCGAGGCGATGAATGCCAAGGTCGCGATCGACCTCGTGAAAACCGACAAGCCGGATCTGATCGTTCTCGATCTCGGCCTGCCGGACATGCCAGGCCACGACCTGCTCGCCCGGTGGCGAGGCGAGGGGCTCGACCTTCCGATCGTCATCCTGTCGAGCCGCACCGACGAAGCCGGCATCGTCAAGGCGCTGGAACTCGGCGCCGACGATTACGTCACGAAGCCCTTCGGCATGAACGAGCTTGTCGCCCGCATCCGCGTCGCGCTCCGCCACCGCCTGCAGAGCCAGGGCGAGAAGCCCGTCTTCCAGACCGGTGATCTTTCCGTCGATCTCGTCAAGCGTATCGTGAAAGTCGCCGGCAAGGAGGTGAAGCTCTCGCCGAAGGAATACGACATCCTGCGCATCCTCGTGCAGCATGCCGGCAAGGTGCTTACCCACCGCTTCCTGCTGGAGCATGTCTGGGACGGGCTGACGGACGTGCAATACCTGCGCGTCTACGTGCGCCAGCTCCGCCAGAAGATCGAAAAGACCCCCGATCAGCCGCAATACATTCTGACCGAGACCGGCGTCGGCTACCGGCTCCAGGAAGGCCGATAGGCGCTTCGTTCTCAATCGATGGACATCTCCTCATGAACCTTCGTGATCATCTCCCGCCGGAGAATATCGTGCTCGACCTTGCACCGCCTTCGAAGGCGATCCTGATCAAGCAGCTTTCCGCTCTCGCGGCCGAAAGGCTGGCGCTCGACGCGGGCGGCATCGCCCGGGCGCTGATCAACCGGGAAAACCTGGGATCTACCGGCATCGGCGGCGGCATCGCCATCCCGCATGCGGGCGTGAAGGGTATCGACCGGCATTTCTGCCTGTTCGCCCGGCTGGTGAAGCTGGTCGATTTCGAAGCCGTGGACGAGCAGCCGGTCGATCTCGTCTTCCTGCTTCTCAATCCGGAAAGCCGCCGGGACCACCTGAACATCCTCTCCTGCATCGCGCGCCGCATGCGCGAGGAGGAGACGGCCGCCGCGATCCGGCGCGCGGCGAGCCCGCAGGATGTCCATTCGCGGCTTTGCCTTGCAGATGCATGATGGGCCATGAACATCAAGCGGACGATTGCCGGCCACGGCCTTTTCCCCTTGCGATTTATCGTCATGGCCTGAGGGAGGCCGGATTTCGCGCTTGACGCCGGCCCGCATGGGGGTACTAAGCATTGTCCCGCAGCGACGGCCGTTTGACCGCCGAACATCCATCCCTATCGTGTTCGCCTCGTGGCGTTCCCAGGTGAAAACCCATGACACATCCACGCTCCAACCGGGCGCTGGTCATCGCGGCCGTGATGGCAAGCATGGCGATGATCGCAATCGAGGCGACGATCGTTTCGACGGCCATGCCGCAGATCGCCGCCCAGCTCGGTCAGCTGAACCTCTATAGCTGGGTCTTCTCGTCCTTCTTGCTGGCCCAGACAGCAGTGACCGTGGTGTTCGGCAAGCTTTCCGACATCTATGGCCGCAAGCCGATCATCCTGTTCGGCATCGTGGTGTTCCTCGCGGCTTCCGTTCTCGCAGGGTTTGCCTGGTCCATGCCCTCGATGATCGCCTTCCGGCTCCTGCAGGGCATCGGCGCCGGAGCGATCCAGCCGGTCACCATGACGGTCGTGGGCGATCTTTTCCCGGGTGCGCAGCGCGGCAAGGTGCAGGGTTATCTTGCCAGCGTCTGGGCGCTTTCGGCAGTCGTCGGACCACTTCTCGGCAGCGTCATCGTCCATAATCTGCCCTGGGCCTGGGTCTTCTGGATCAACGTTCCGATCGGCCTTTTGGCGCTCGCCGGCTTTATCGTTTTCCTGCACGAGGAGAAGCAGTCCCGGACCACGCCGATCGATATCCTCGGCGCGGGTCTCTTTACGGTCGCCATTGCCTCGCTGATGGTCGCGCTGACGGAAGCGGAAGGCGCCGCAGGATATACCGTGGCCGCGATCGTGATCTTTGCCGTCAGTTTTGCTCTTTTCCTCCGGCAGGAGCGCCGGGCCGAAGCGCCCATGGTCTCGCTGGACCTCTGGCGACAACGGCCGATCGCCGCAGCCAATGGCGCGACCTTCCTCGCCAGTATGGCGATCATGGGGCTGACGACTTTCCTGCCCATGTATGTTCAGACCGTGCTGAACCGCTCGGCTGTCGTGGCGGGCTTCGCGCTCACCATGCTGCTCATCGGCTGGCCGCTCGCCGCGACGCTTGCCTCGCGCCTGTTTCCGCGCTTCGGCTTGCGGCGCATGATGATCTTCGGCAGCGCCTGCATTCCGGCGGGCGCCTTCCTCCTCGTGCTCCTGTCGCCGCAAAGCTCGCCCATTCAGGCGGGCGCCGGTTCGCTCGTCATGGGCTTCGGCATGGGGCTCATCAGCATCTGCTCGCTGGTCATCATCCAGGAAAGCGTCGGTTGGTCGGAGCGCGGCAGCGCCACGGCGTCCAACATCTTCGCCCGCAATCTCGGCAGCACGCTCGGCGCCGCGGTCCTCGGTGCGGTGCTGAGCTACGGTCTTGCCCATACCGCCGGCGCCGATCCGGTCACCTCGGATCAGTTGCGCAGCCTGCTGGAAGACACCGGTGCGGCGCTCGCGGCCGAATCGCCGATCCGGCTCGTTCTGCAGGATGCGCTCCACCTGACCTTCGTGGTCATGTTCCTCATCGCGGCCCTCATCGTCCTCGCCTGCCTCTACGTGCCGGGCGTGGTGCGGCATGCGGAGCCGGCGCGGGAAAGCTGAGCCTCCGGAGAGCGCTTCCTTACGCCCGGCGTATCTGGCCGAGAAGATCAAGATTCGTCGTGATGAGAATGGGAGGCCAGATGGTTCCCATTGGCCACCGTCAGCCTTGGTTCGCTGATCCGCATTCGCTCCATCGTGCCGCTGCAGAGCGTCGGCAGACCGTCCTGCACGCGGTAGCAATGGCCGTACACCGTTACCCGGAACGGCTCGGAATCATTGCCGCGCAGCAGCCGGTGGGATTCGCACCACGACGAAGCGCTGAGGATGGATTTGTGCACCTTTTCCGCCAGGTTCGCTCTGTCTTCGGGATGGACGAGATTGAGATATTCGAGGATCGAGATGCCCTCGTTCATGACTGCGGCGGGCAATTTCAGGATACGCGCAAGATTTGCATCCCCCCAAAGCCGATCGAGCACGATATCCCATGTGAACGATCCCGGCTCCGTTGCAGCATCGTTTCCATGCCGCTCCGGCACGGCATCGTTTCCACCCTTCAGGAACATATCCATCACCGATCCCCCGCACGATCCAGTTTGGAACATGAGGTTAGAACAACAAAGCACGGGATGCACGCCCTTTGGAACAAAAGGGTTCGTTCAATGGCATTTGTCCGGCCACTCTGCCGTTGTCATTGCCTGTCGGGCGAACGGGGAGTGCTCGAAATCGAAAGGAAACGGAAGGCCCGGTGCTACCGACGAAGCGGCAACGCCCGACTTTTATCCGACTGAGTCGTTTTAAAATATATGGCTGGGGAACCTGGATTCGAACCAAGATCGACGGAGTCAGAGTCCGCTGTTCTACCATTGAACTATTCCCCAGCAGGAGCTAGCCGCAAAGCGGCTCGGCTGGTGTGCGGCGCTTATAAACAAAAGCGGGCGGATTGCAAATACCGATTTCGAAAAAATTGAAGGCTTTCCTTGCCTTCGTCCTGTGACACCGCGCGCTTTAAAAAGCCGGGCAAAGCCGGCAGAGGAGGCTCCCCGCGAGGTAGCCGGCAAAAAGCCGTTGGCGAAAACGCACCGGGCTGTTATCTTCGCGCCAACGAAACAATCAGACGCCAGCGGCATGCCTTTCAAGGCCTTGCGCGGCGAGATGGAATAGACAGTGATGGACCCCGATAGCGGCGCAAAGCCGCCGGAAGGCGGGGCGTCGGCGGCACCGCGCGGAGAGGGGCGATCCTCCCGGCGCAGGAAGGCGAAGCGGAACGGCAAGCGTCGTGACGCGGCGCCTGCCACTCATTCGGGTTCGGCCGGTTCGGCCACCCCTGCCGGACGCCCTGATGCCCAGGAACCGACCCCGGTGGCGCGCAAGCGCAAGCGGCGGCGTGCCAAATCCGGCGACGCGGCCCGGCCGGCTGCTGGTCTGGCCGCATCTGCGCTGGCAGACCAGGTTCATGCTCGCCCCCAGGCCGAGCCCCAATCGCACCCCGGCAAATCCCGCAACCGGCGCAAGAAGAATCGCGGCGGCCGCGGCCTGCAGGGCCGGCCGCTGACGCCGGCCAAGGCGGCGCCGGGCGTCGCCAAGCTCCCGTCGCCGGCCGCTGCAAGGCCCGCATCGCCAAAGGACGCGAAGGGTAGCGGGGGCGAGATCTCCGCGCCGGATGCGCGGGTGGAAAAGACCGCCTATGTCAACGATCTCTATGCGGCGCTCGATCTCGGCACCAACAATTGCCGCCTTCTGATCGCCCAACCGACCAGGCCCGGCCAGTTCCGGGTCGTCGATGCGTTTTCGCGCATCGTCCGCCTGGGCGAGGGCCTCAGCGCCAGCCGCCGGCTCTCGCCGGAAGCCATGGATCGCGCCGTCGAGGCGCTGCGCATCTGCGCCGCCAAGCTTGCCAACAAGCCGGTTCGCCGCATGCGCCTGATCGCGACCGAGGCCTGCCGCTCCGCCGAAAACGGCGAGGCGTTTCTGGCGCGGGTGACGGCCGAGACGGGACTGAAACTGGAGATCATCGACCGGGAAACGGAGGCGCGGCTCGCCGTCTCCGGCTGCTCCTCGCTGGTCGGCCGCGAGGCGCGCTCCGTCGTGCTTTTCGATATCGGCGGCGGCTCGTCGGAAATCGCCGTCATCAGCATCGGCGACAACCGGTCGAGCCGGCTCGCCAACCACATCACGCATTGGACGTCGCTCCCCGTCGGCGTCGTCACGCTGTCGGAACGGCATGGCGGGCGCGACGTGACGCCGGACGTCTTTGCCGCCATGGTGGCGGAGGTCGAAGGCATGCTTGCCGGTTTCGACTGCCCGCCGCTCACGTTCTCCCGCCGGCAGGGCGCCGAGGATTTCCACCTGATCGGCACCTCGGGAACGGTGACGACGCTTGCCGGCGTGCATCTCGACCTGCCGCGCTATGACCGCCGCAAGGTGGATGGCCTGTGGCTCTCAGATGCGGAGGTGAGCGCCATGCAGGCGAAACTGCTCTCCTGGGATTTCGCCGGCCGCGCCGCCAACCCCTGCATCGGACCGGACCGGGCCGACCTGGTGCTGGCCGGTTGCGCCATCCTGGAGGCGATCCGGAGGCGCTGGCCGAGCCCGCGCATGCGGGTTGCCGACCGCGGGCTGCGCGAGGGGCTTTTGACCGACATGATGGCCGATGACGGCGTATGGCGACGCATGCGGCCGCGCCGCCCGGGATCCAGTCAGGGCGGGGCCAGTCAGGGTGCCGGCGGCCACGAGGAGGCGGGAGCAAGGCGATGACGAAACCCCCCGTTGCCGGAAATCGCACCGGCCGCAAGCTCGGCCAGAAGGTGAAGAAGGGCAAGCTCAAGGCCTCCTCCCGCCGCTGGATCGAGCGACATATCAACGATCCCTACGTGCAGCGCGCGAAGCTCGAAGGATATCGCGCCCGCGCCGCCTTCAAGCTCCTGGAGATCGACGAGAAGCATCACATCCTGAAAGGGGCCCGCCGGATCATCGACCTCGGCGCGGCACCCGGAAGCTGGTCGCAGATCGCCGCCAAGGTGACCGATTCGACGGATGAGGAAATCCGCGTCGCGGCGATCGATTTCCTGGAGATGGCGCCTCTGCCGGGCGTCAGGATCCTGCAGCTCGACTTCCTGGATCCCGAGGCGCCGCGCCTGCTCATGGAGGCGATCGGCGGCACGCCGGACCTCGTCCTCTCGGATATGGCGGCTCCCACGACCGGCCACCAGAAGACGGACCACCTGCGCACCATGCATCTTTGCGAGGTGGCGGCGCATTTTGCCGTCGAGGTTCTCGGCGAAGGCGGCCACTTCCTGGCCAAGACCTTCCAGGGCGGCACGGAACGCGAGCTGCTCAACATGCTGAAGCAGAATTTCAGGCAGGTCATCCATGTCAAACCCGGTGCGTCCCGCGCCGAGTCGGTCGAGATGTTCCTGCTCGCCAAGCATTTCAAGGGACGCAAGGCGGAGGACGCCGGAGCCGAGACCGGCGATCGGGCCTGATCTATTCGCCCGCCTCCGGCTGCATGCGCCGGGAGCGGTGGCCGGAAACGGCCGCACCCGTCGTCGGGTCGAGCCGCAGCAGCGGAATGACCGCGAAGAGCGACAGCGCCGCGACCAGGAAGAAGGCGAGGTGGAAATCGGCGAGCCGCAGATGCGTGCCGGTTATCGCCGCCGAGGCTTCGAGGATGAAGGCTGCGAAGGCGACGCCGAGCGCCATGCTGATCTGCTGCAGAACCGAGGCGATCGAGGTCGCCTGGCTCGCCTGCTCGTCGCTGATCTCCGAATAGCTGAGCGCGTTCGAGCCGGTGAAGAAGAAGGAGCGGCAGAAGCCCGACATCAGCAGGAAGGCGACGATGAGGGCATGCGATGTCTCGGGCGTGAAGAAGCCGTTGGCGGCCGTCGTCGCGGCGCCGAGCACGCCTGAGGCGATCAGCGTCACCTTGAAGCCGGTCATGGCGAAGACGCGGCGGGCGGCGAATTTCACCATCAGCGCCCCGAGCGCTCCGGCGAAGGTGATGAGGCCGGACTGGAAGGGGTTGAGGCCGAAGCCGAGCTGCAGCATCAGCGGCATCAGGAAGGGAATGGCGCCCGTCGAGATGCGGAAGAGCGTGCCGCTGGAGCTTGCCACCCGGAAGGCGTCGTCCTTGAAGAGCCTCAAGTTGAGGATCGGTGAGGGATGGTTCCGGGCATGGGCGACATAGGCGATGCCGGCGGCAAGCCCGATGGCCGTCGCGGTAACGCCGATGGCCGGCGGCAGGGCCGGCAGGCCGATGACCGAAAGTCCGAAAACCGTGCCGGCCGCCGTGATCGAGGTGAGCAGGAAGCCCCGCCAGTCGATCGACGGCGGGTTGGTCGCCTCGATTTCCGGAAGAAAGATCGTGGAAAGCCAGATGCCGAGAAGGCCGACCGGGACGTTGATCAGGAAGATCCAGTGCCAGGTGAAATAGGTGGTGATGAAACCGCCGATCGGCGGGCCGGTGAGCGGACCGACCAGCGCCGGGATGGTGAGCAGCGCCATGGCCGAAACGAGTTCGCTGCGCCGGGTGGTCCGCAGCAGCACGAGGCGCGCAACCGGCGTCATCATGGCGCCGCCCATGCCCTGCAGGAAGCGCGACAGGACGAATTGGATGAGGCCCGAGGAGAACGCGCAGCAGATCGAGCCGATGATGAAGACGAAGATCGCCAGCCGGAAGATCTTCTTGGCGCCGAAACGGTCGGCCATCCAGCCGCTGATCGGGATGAACATGGCAAGCGCGACCATGTAGGAGGTCAGCGCCAGCTTGAGCGTGATCGGTCCCACATTCAGGTCCGCCGCGATTGCCGGAAGCGCGGTGGCGATCACGGTCGAATCCATCTGTTCCATGAAAAGGGCAACGGCGAGAATGAGCGGGACGATGCGATTCATGAGGGGCCTGCGGAAGCGCGGAATGGCTTCCCTGTAAACCTCCCGGTCCCGTCTGCCAATTGCAGAATCTCACCTTTTTCCGTTTTGGGTCACGTCTGCGTGAGATCGGATTTTCCTGTGATACATGGCGGTTATGTTCCGACGGGCATCGGTTCGCCCGGGCGGCTTGGCGACAGCATAAAGAGGAGCTACATCATGACGTCTTTTGAAATAGGCAGGCGGACCCTGCTCGGCACGGCCGGCCTGGGCATCGTCGCAGCCCCTGCAATCATGAGTGGACAGGTCGTTGCGCAGCAGGACAATCAGTTGGAAATCAATCGCGTGACGCCGCCGGACATCCATAAATTCAAGGTCGGCGGCTTTCAGGTTCTGGTGGTAAAGGATGGCGCCCGTCCTTTCGGCGCCCCGGGAGAGATCTTCGGCACCAATCAGTCGGCGGAAACGGTCGGCACGCTGCTGACCGAGAACTTCCTGCCGCCCGACCAGTTCGTCAACAGTTTCTCGCCGACGCTGATCGATACCGGAAGCGATGTGATCCTCTTCGATACAGGTCTCGGCAAGGCGGCGCGCGCCCAGGGCGGCGGGCGCCTGGTCGAAGGTCTCGCGGCCGCCGGCTACATGCCGGAAGACATCTCGATCGTCGTCATCACCCATATGCATGGCGATCATATCGGAGGCATCATGGAAGACGGCAAACCGGCCTTTCCGAAGGCGCGGTATATCGCCGGTCAGGCGGAATACGATTTCTGGAGCGACACGGCCCGCGCCGGCACGCCCGCCGAAGGTAATCACAAGGCGGTGCTCGCCAATGTGAAGCCGCATGCGGACAAGATGACCTTCCTGCAGGATGGCGGCGACGTCGTCTCCGGCATCACGGCAATGCTGGCGCCGGGGCACACGCCGGGTCACCTGATCTTCAATATCGAGTCGGAAGGCAGGCGCCTGGTGCTGACCGCCGACACCGCCAATCATTACGTGCTCTCGCTGCAGCGTCCTGATTGGGAAGTGCGCTTCGACATGGACAAGGCTGAAGCCGCTGCGACCCGCAAACGCGTTTTCGACATGATCGCGACTGACAGGATTGCCTTCCTCGGCTATCACATGCCGTTCCCGGCGGTCGGCTTTGCCGAAAAGCAGGAGACGGGCTACCGTTTCGTGCCGAAGACCTATCAATTCGATATCTGATCGCCGCTTGAACGGCTATGCAAGCCCGGAAGGTCTCACTTCCGGGTTTTTGCTATTCCCTTCCTGTCATGAACGTGTTACCAGCCCTCGCCAACTTCCAAGCAACTCTTGCGGGATCGCTCGGGCGGACGATTCGTTCCGGAGCGTGATCTGCATTTTCCGACCGAAGGAAATTGGCCATGGCACGCATCATTGAAACGGCAACCGGCGCGGACGCGCTTACCTTTGACGACGTGCTGCTGCAGCCCGGCCATTCCGAGGTCATGCCGGGCCAGACCAACATCTCCACGACAATTGCCCAGGACATCGACCTCAACCTGCCGATCCTGTCGGCCGCCATGGACACGGTGACCGAAAGCCGGCTGGCGATCGCCATGGCGCAGGCGGGCGGCATCGGCGTCATCCACCGCAATCTCACGCCGGTGGCGCAGGCCGAGGAGGTCCGTCAGGTCAAGAAGTTCGAAAGCGGCATGGTCGTCAATCCGGTGACGATCGGCCCGGACGCGACGCTGGCCGAGGCGCTGGCGCTCATGAAGGCGCATGGCATTTCCGGCATCCCGGTCGTCGAGAACGGCGGTTCGGGCGGCCATACGGCGGGCCGCCTGGTCGGCATCCTGACCAACCGCGACGTCCGCTTCGCCTCAGATCCCACCCAGCGCATCTACGAGCTGATGACGCGCGAAAACCTGATCACGGTCAAGGAAAGCGTCGACCAGACGGAAGCCAAGCGGCTGCTCCACAAGCACCGTATCGAAAAGCTCCTGGTCGTCGACACCGACGGCCGCTGCGTCGGCCTCATCACCGTCAAGGATATCGAGAAGTCGCAGTTGAACCCGAATGCCTCGAAGGACGCGCAGGGGCGTCTTCGGGCGGCGGCGGCGATCAGCGTTGGCGACGACGGCTACGAGCGCGCCGAGCGACTGATCGAAGCGGGCGTCGACCTGCTGGTCGTCGATACGGCCCACGGCCATTCCCAGCGCGTGCTCGATGCCGTCACCCGTGTGAAGAAGCTTTCCAACTCGGTCCGCATCATGGCCGGCAATGTCGCGACCTCCGACGGCACCAAGGCCTTGATCGATGCAGGTGCGGATGCGGTGAAGGTCGGCATCGGCCCGGGCTCGATCTGCACGACCCGCATCGTCGCGGGCGTCGGCGTGCCGCAGCTTGCCGCCATCATGTCGGCCGTCGAGGCTGCGCGCGCCCAGAATATCCCGATCATCGCCGACGGCGGCATCAAATATTCCGGCGATATGGCGAAGGCGATCGCTGCGGGCGCATCGGCCGTCATGATCGGTTCGCTGCTTGCCGGCACCGACGAAAGCCCGGGCGAGGTCTATCTCTATCAGGGCCGTTCCTTCAAATCCTATCGCGGCATGGGCTCGGTGGGCGCCATGGCGCGCGGCTCGGCCGACCGTTATTTCCAGGCGGAAGTGCGCGACACGCTGAAGCTCGTGCCGGAAGGCATTGAGGGCCAGGTACCCTACAAGGGGCCGGTATCCGGCGTGCTGCATCAGCTCGGCGGCGGTTTGAAGGCGGCCATGGGTTATGTCGGCGGCGCCAGCATCAAGGAGTTCCAGGAACGCGCCACGTTCGTGCGCATTTCCGGAGCGGGCCTGCGCGAAAGCCACGCCCATGACGTGACGATCACCCGCGAGAGCCCGAACTACCCGGGCGCCGGCGCCTGATCGGCTGACAACCTTTTAAAGAACATGGGCGCCGGGTAACCGGCGCCGTTTCTTTTTGCAGGGCGCGTCGTTGTGTGTCCGTAAACTGCGCTCTATTGGTTCTCGCAAAGGATCAGGAGGACCGATGCTTTCCACCGACGCGACGCTCTGGCCGATGATCGCGCATGCCGCGCTCGTCTTCTTTCTCTATTGGCTGCTGTCGAAGAAGCGCGCCGAAGCGGTGAGAGCGGGCAGCGCCGAGGCGGCTCACTTCCGTGAAAGCCGGCAGGAGCCGCCCGAAAGCCTGTTGGTTCACAACAACCTCAAGAACCAGTTCGAGCTGCCGGTCCTGTTTTATGCCGGCAGTCTCGCCCTCTACGCGTCGACCGCCGACAATTGGGGGACGGTGGCGCTCGCCTGGATCTTCGTGCTCTCCCGCTATGCCCATTCCTATGTGCATCTCACCAGCAACCGGCTGCGCTATCGCCGCCCGATCTGGCTCGTCGGGTTCTTCTCGTTGATGGTGATGTGGATATGGCTGGCGGTGTGGCTTGCGCTGAATTAGACGGGGAAGTCGCCTCACGATCAAGTTTCTCTCACGAACAAGTGTAGCCTATCGCTTCCGATCACTTACAGTTTCATCCTCAAACGGTGCTGCTCCGAGTAAAGATTTCCCGCTCGGCCATGTCGAGAAGGAGGATACGCCATGGACAACGAAGCCCCGAAAATCACCCAGGCGATGATCAACGCCTATGACGAATACACCCATCTCACCCTCGATCGCCGCCGCTTCATGGAAAAGCTGACGCAGCTTGCAGGCTCCGGCGCCGCAGCCGCGGCGATTGCGCCGATGCTTGCCGCCAACAGCGCCAAGGCGGACATCGTTCCGGCCGACGACGACCGGCTGACGGCTGAGGACGTCACCTATCCGGGCGCCAACGGCGTGACGATGAAGGGGTATCTCGTGCGCCCGAAGAACGCCTCCGGCCCCTTGGGTGGCGTCATCGTCATCCACGAGAACCGCGGCCTCAACAATCACATCAAGGACGTCGCCCGTCGAATGGCGCTCGAAGGTTTCAATGCGCTGGCCGTCGATTTCCTGTCGCCGCAAGGCGGCACGCCCGCCGACGAGGATCAGGCGCGCCAGATGTTTTCGTCTCTCAACGCGGAAGAGGTGGCGGCCAATGCCGAGGCAAGCCGCGTCTACCTGGCGGGCATCGACGGTGCGAACGGCAAGGTCGGTGCCGTCGGCTTCTGCTGGGGCGGCGGTACCGTCAACAATTTCGCGGTGAAGTCTCCAAACCTCAACGCCGGCGTCGCCTATTACGGCTCGCAGCCCAAGGCGGAGGATGTCCCGGCCATCAAAGCGCCGCTGATGCTGCATTACGGCGGGCTCGACGAGCGCGTCAACGCGGGCATCCCTGCATTCAGGGAGGCGCTCGAACAGAACGGCAAGACCTTCGAGATCTTCGTCTATGACGGTGCCAACCACGCCTTCAACAACGACACCTCCGCCGCCCGCTATGACAAGGCGGCCGCCGATCTCGCCTGGAGCCGTACGGTGGACTTCTTCAAGAAGAACCTGGCTTAACATCCGGCCGATGACGAAAACGAAGCCGGGGCCTGCCCCGGCTTCTTGGTAGGATGTGTTACCAGCCCGGCATCACCTGCGCCGGCCGGGCGCGCGGCATGCGCTGGAAGGGTTTGACGTCGCCTTCGAGGTCGTCGGGAATGACCGCCGGCGAGATGTTGTCGAGGCAGGCGGTGATGTGGTCGGTGATGGCGTTCATCAGCGAGGGCGAGAGGCCGGGCCGCTTCATGAGGCCGATCTGCACCGGCGGCAGCGGCGGAAAGCCGTCGGCGGCCGTCAGCACCTTCATGCCGGGGCGCAGTGCCGATTCCGGCAGCACCGAGACGGCCATCCCGGCGAGCACGGCGGCTGCGACGACGGTCGAGGACCAACTCGTGAACAGCACCTGGTATTCGCGGCCGTCCGCATCGAGTGCCGAGCAGGCGAGCTGCCGCCAGAGACAATCGCGCCGGCCGACCGCAAGCGGCACCGGCGCGTCATCCCTGAGCGGATGGTTGGCCGATCCCACCCAGCAGAGCGGCTCGGTCCGCACCACGTCGGAGATCCGCTGGCGCGGATTGTGGGTGACGAGCGCGATATCGAGTTCGCCGCGCGCCATCTTCTCGGCAAGGCTCACCGAGGGCTCGCAGACGATGTAGAGCTCGACGTTAGGATGGGTCTTGGCGAACCGGCCGATGATTTCCGGCATGTAGCGGTCGGCATAGTCGTCCGGCGTGCCGATACGGATCGTGCCCTCCAGCCGGTTGTCGTCGAAGGCGGCGATCGCCTCGTTGTTCAGCCGGATGATGCGCCGCGCATAGTTCAAGAGCTTCTCTCCCTCGGCCGTCAGCCGGTTGCCGCGGCCGTCCTTGGCAAAGAGCTGCTTACCGATCCGCTCTTCGAGACGGCGCATCTGCATCGAGACGGCCGACTGGGTCTTGAACACCCGGTCCGCGGCCTTGGTGAAACTGCCGGTGTCCACAATGGAAATGAACGTATGCAACTGGTCGATATCGAGCGGAGCGGACATGGCGGCCATCCATCAGAGGGTTTGATGCTAACCATTAGAAACATTCGTTGGACTGATCAATAGGTTTTCCGCGATAACGAGATCGCAAATCACGATTGATAGGCGCCTCTCCCTGGGCGCTTCCCAAGGCAGCCCTTCCGTCGGACCTCCGCGGAAGGGGCGGCCGAACTCGTGCCTGATGAAAGGATAGTCCGATGAGCACGACCGAATGCGGAACCGATCTCGATCTCGTTCACGAAAGGCGCGGCACGGAAGGCCGTCTGGCCTTCGTGATGCTGCGAACGAAATCCGTATGGCGTGCCTTTCGCAATCGTCTGGCGTCCAATCGCCTCCATGATCTCGACGACCGCCAGCTCAACGATATCGGCATCACACGGCATGATGTGGTGAAGGCGCTCAATCATTCGGGCGTTCTGGAAGATCCGTCGCTGCTTCTGTCGCGCGCCGCCCGCCAACGGGCGCGCACCCGCTTTGCGAGACCCGCCAACCGCTGAGCGTTTCGAATACCTTTTCCCCGCAGGGTGATAGCCAATAGCCCTGCCGCTTGCCCGGCCCGGTCGATCCGCGCCGGGCTTTTTTCTTTGTACGAGAGTTATTTGGCGGTCTCGGTCGGGGAGGGCTTGCCGCCCGTGCCGTTGCGCAACGTGTCGAAGACCGCTTCCATGTTCTTCTGATAGGTTTTCTGCACCTCCAGCCCGCTGTCGAACATGCTGTTCAGCACGTCGCGATAGGGATTTGGCTCGGGCGCCGGCTTTTCCTTCGGCTTTTCGGAGGGAGAGGCTGCGGTCTGCTGCCCGGAGAAGGCGCCCGCCATCATGTCCTGGAAGGCCTTGGCGAAAGGATTGTCGGCAAAGGGATTGCTGCTCGGGGGCTGCGGCTGTTCCGGCTTGTCCAGCCCCCACATGGAGCGCATGGCCTGGGCGAAGGGATTGTCGAACGGGTTGGCTGTCGCCTGCTGCGGTTTGGCCTTCGGCTGCAGGCCCATGCTCTCCAGCCATTGCTGCGTCATCTGGCCCATGGGGGAGGCGGCAAAGGCCTCGTTGGCGGCGGGCATCTGCCCGGTCATCTGCTTGAAGAGGCCGCCCATCAGCGTATCGGCCATGGCCGGCATCATCTTCTTGAAGATTTCCTGGCCGATGCCGGTGAACTGCTCGGCCTGCTGGGCGATGGCGCGGGAGACGTCCTTGGAGCCGAACAGCTTTTCGAGAACGGCGTTGCCGTCGGCAACGCCCTGCGGCGTGAAGGCCTTGGTCATGTCCTCGAAATATTTGGCATAGGCGCCGGAGAACATGCTGCTCATCAGGGCGGTCAGGTCGTAGGGATTGGTGGCGGTTCGCTTGAAGCCGGAGGAGAAGGCGGGCATCAGCGCCGCCATGGCCTGCGTCGCCTGGTCCTGCGCCAAGTCGAGCTGCTTGGCGATCGCCTCCATGCCTGCACCGTTCTGGGCCCTGAGCATCATGTCGAACAGCGGCAGCATGGAAGATCCTTTCCGGTCTTGGCGTGAAGACACTATATCCGGAAAGTCGTTGACGGAAACCGGTTTTTCAGAACCGGTCTCAACCCCTCAATACTGATATTCCTCGAAGACCGGCTCGACGGAACCGTTCCAGCGGCCGTGATAGAGCGCCAGCATGTCTTCCGCCATGGTCGCCTTCTTGGCGAGCACTTCCGCGAGCGGCTGCAGGAAGACGCTCTCGTCCTGCCCGTCGCCGTTTAGGCGGTTGCGGGCCTTGAGGCCCGCCTTCGAGATCGCCACCACGTCACGGGCGACGTCGAATACGGCCTTGCCCCTGATTTCTGCCTGGAGGCCCTTCGCCGGCACGGCATCCCGCATGGCGGTCACGTCCTCGAAGGTCCAGTCCCTGGTCAGGGCCTCGGCATCGGCAAGCGCCGCATCGTCGTAGAGCAGGCCGACCCAGAAGGCCGGCAGCGCACAGATGCGCCGCCACGGGCCTCCGTCGGCGCCGCGCATTTCCAGAAAGCGTTTTAGCCGCACGTCGGGAAAGAGGGTGGAGAGATGGTTGGTCCAGTCGCCCATCGTAGGCTCCCAGTCCTTGATCTCGCCCTTCAGCGCGCCGTTCATGAACTGGCGGAATGTGACATGCGTGCAGTCGTGGTATTTGCCGTCGCGCACGACGAAATACATCGGCACGTCCAGCGCCCATTCGGCGTAATCCTTGAAGCCGAAGTCCTGGTTGAAGACGAAGGGCAGGATGCCGGACCGCTGATTGTCGGTGTCGCGCCAGATGTCGCCGCGCCAGGAGAGCAGGCCATTCGGCTTGCCTTCGGTAAAGGGCGAGGAGGCGAAGAGCGCGGTCGCGACCGGCTGCAGCTTCATCGAGACCCGCATTTTGGCCGCCATGTCCTCTTCCGAGGAGAAGTCGAGGTTCACCTGGATCGTGCAGGTGCGGTACATCATGTCGAGGCCCTTGGAGCCGACCTTCGGCATGTAGCGCGTCATGATCCCGTAGCGGGATTTCGGCATGCGCGGCGTTTCCGCGAAGGACCATTTCGGACTGCCGCCGATGCCGAGAAAGCGGATGCCCATCGGCTCGGCGATCTCCTTGAGGACCGCCAGATGCTGGTTCGATTCCCGACAGGTGTCGTGGATGGTCTCGACCGGCGCGCCGGAAAGCTCGAACTGGCCGCCGGGCTCGATGGAGATCGCGCCCATGCCGGACCGTTCCCCGAGCCCGATGATGTTCTCGCCGTCCATGATAGGCTCCCAGCCGAGCTTTTCCTGCATGCCCTTCAGGAGAGCGGAAATGCTGGCATCGCCGAAATAGGGGACGGGACTGTGGTCTGCCCGGAAAAAGGCGAACTTCTCGTGTTCGGTGCCGATGCGGAACTGTTCTTTCGGCCGCGGCCCCTTTTCCAGGTAGGCGGAAAGCTCGGACACCGAGGAGAGCGGTGTCTGGTCGGTGGTGTCACGGGCCATGAATGTTACCTTGCTGGGAATGTCATGCTCGAACGGACCGTTCGGCTCGCTGCTTGAACCGGATTGCCGTGCAGTGCAAGTGAATTTCTTTCAAAATCCCTTCAGAAATTCGAAGCCTGTGCCGCAGGCGCAATCAATGCCAGTCTCCGATTGCTGACTGGATGACGGCGAGTGCCGCGACCGCCGCCGTGTCCGCCCTCAAAATCCGGGGGCCGAGGGGGATTGCGGTCACGAAAGGCAGTGACCGCAACGTGGTTCTTTCCTCTTCCGAAAACCCGCCTTCGGGACCGACGAGCAGGGCCAGTTTCCTCTCCTTGATGGCGGAAAGGATCGGCAGCGGGTTCTGCCCCTCGTCGCCTTCGTCGCAGAAGATGAGGCGCCGGTCCGCCGGCCAGCGGTCGAGCAGATCGGTGAGCTTCGTCGGCGGCAGGACGTCGGGGATCGACAGGATGCCGCACTGCTCCGCCGCCTCGACGGCGTTCGCCTGCAGCCGCTCCAGGCTGGTGATCCTGCCCTGCACGTGCTGGGTCATGACGGGCTGCAGAAGACCCGCACCCATTTCCACCGCCTTCTGGACGAGATAGTCGAGCCGGCCCGTTTTCAGCGGCGCGAAAAGATAGTGCAGATCGGAGGCCGGCGGCTGCGGCCGCGTCTGTTCGACCGTTTCGAGGGCGATCTTCTTGCGGCTCGGATAAGTAAGCCTCGCCGTCCATTCACCCTCGTGGCCGTTGAAGACGAGGATTTCGGCGCCTTCCTCCATCCGGAGCACGTTGGCGAGATAGTTGAACTGCTCGGACGATACGTCATGCCGTGCGCCGGGGCCGAGCGGCGCATCGATGAACAGCCTTTGCATGCGGAAATTGGCGCGCATGGAGCTCCCCGTATGATCCGGTTCAGACGAACAGCGCGAACATAGCCGTCGCAATCAGCGCCGCAAGAGCGGCGGCGGCCGGAAGCGTGATCATCCAGGCCGCGATGATGCTCAGGAAATGCGACCGCCGCACAAGGTAGCGGCGCTTGAGCTCCTCGTCGTTGCGCTCGAACGGTTCCGTCGTGTCGATCTCCTTGCCTGCCCGTATGCGCATATATTCGAAGCGGCGGCGGGAATGGCGGGTGTACCATTCGCGGAAGAATCCGACGCCGAACACGGCGCCGACGGCGATATGGGTCGAGGAAACCGGCAGTCCGATCCACGAGGCGACAATGACGGTGAGCGCGGTCGAAAGCGACACGCAATAGGCCCGCATCGGGTTGAGCTTGGTGATCTCCGCGCCCACGAGCCTGACGAGCTTCGGCCCGTAGAGCAGCAGGCCGAGCGAAATGCCGAGCCCTCCGATCACCAGTTCCCAGAGCGGAACGCGGACGCCGGCGGAAACGCCGTGCTGCGCCGCCGAGACGATAGCGGCAAGCGGCCCGATCGCGTTGGATACGTCGTTGGCGCCATGTGCGAAGGAAAGCAGCGCCGCGGAAAAGACGAGCGGGATCCGGAAGAGTGTCCGCAGCGACTGGTTGCGGTTTTCAAGCCCTTCCGCCTGCCGGGCGATGACCGGAACGAGCGCCCGCCAGGCGATCAGGCCCGTTGCAAAGGCGATCAGCGTCGCGACAGGCGCCGAGACGACGAAAAGCTGCCCGAGCCCGATCAGCGAAAGGAAGCCGGCAAAGGCGCCGGTCATGATGCCGATCAGCACCGGTACCCATTTCTTTGCCGCGGCGATCTTGTCCTCGCGGTAGATGATAGTTTCCTTGACGAAGAAGAGGAAGGCTGCGGCGATGACTGCCCCGAGGATCGGCGAGAAGACCCAGCTCGCGGTAATGCCGGCGATCGTCCCCCAATTGACGGCGGAAAGGCCGGCGGCCGCGATCCCGGCGCCCATGACGCCGCCGACGATGGAATGGGTGGTGGAAATCGGCGCGCCGGCCCAGGTCGCGACGTTGATGAGGACGGCAGCCGAGAGCAGGGCCGCCATCATCGCCCATATCAATATGTCGGGACTGGCGATCATGCCGCTCTGCATGATGCCGTTGGCGATCGTATTGGCGACGCCCCGGCCGGCGATCACCGCGCCTGCCACTTCGAAGACGGCTGCAAGCCCGAGGCCGAAGGCCATGGTCATCGCACGCGCCCCGACCGCCGCGCCGATATTGTTGGTCACGTCGTTGGCGCCGATGTTCATCGCCATGTAGGCGGCAAGCCCCGAGGCGGCGATGACGACCACGGCGCCGGGCTTGCCCGTCACATAGGATGCCGCGAAGATCGCGACCAGGATGATGAAAAGCAGCGCCGTGCCGGGTGCGGCAAGCCGGCGCGACATCTGCCGCGTGGCTTCCTCCACCGTGGAGAATTTTTCCAAATCCTTGTCGAGCGTCGGTTTTGCCAGGCGCGGCCGTCTTTGGCCCATATCTCCGTCCTTGGGTAGAGAAAGTCAGGCGCGAGATCGACAGCCGGCCGTCTCTGCCTTGCGGAAGAAATTATCGCCCACGGCCTAATAGCAACAGGTCGCGAAGGCAATATTGCAGAATTGTGAAGATGTTCAGCTCGCCGCCTTGATGGGTTGCGGCGGCGTGCGCGGCTGCATTTTTTCGCCGAACTGCAAAAAGAGGATCTTCAGTTCCGGTTCGTTGACGCGCATGGCCGCTTCCTCGCAGGAAACCCATTCGAGCGTCCTCGAACCCTTTTCGGGAAAGCTCTTGAGGCATTCGTCCACTTCGAGCGCATGCACCTGCACCCGCACGGGAATCTTCAGGCCGTTGTCCAGCGTCTTTCGGTAGTGGTAATAGCCGAGCGGCTCCTTCTCGACCTTGCCCTTGACGCCGACTTCCTCGAAGGCTTCGCGTTCGGCCACCTGATGGGCTTTCTTGCCCGCCATCGGCCAGCCCTTGGGGATAACCCAGCGGCCGGTGTCCCGGCTGGTGGCGAGAAGAACCTCGATCTGTCCCTGCTTCTTTTTGATCCGGTAGCACAGCGCAGCATATTGCTGCCGCGGCGGCCTCTGCAGCATCAACCGAAGATTGCTGGTAACCCGATCCATGAAGCCCAATTTCTGCGATACCTCCGAGTTGCTGTTATTTTACTAATATAGGAATTATCTGGAGCTTAACGAGCTAAGCACAACCGTTTTGAACAAGAATCATCGCGGGAGGGGTCGCCGGGGCCGACCTTATTCTCGCTCAGGCCCGCTTAAGGTCAACTGCTAAATTGCACACCTGTTCATCTTATAGCGACATCGCGAACTTGCATGGCCTGATTGCGACAGAAGCGACAAAGAAAGTTGAAGCATCGGCGGGATCGTGGAATAGGATGAGGATGAGAACGGGCTGCTCCAGGTCCTGATCTTGTGGGAACGAAGGGAGGTTGCCGTGTCCGAAGCCATTCGCTTTCTGCCGCCGCGCCAGGCGGTGCTTTCGCGACGGGCGGCGATCGTTGCCGATCTCGCCGATCTCCTGCCGGAAGACTGTCTCGTGCACGAGGCGCGCGAGCTTGTCCCCTTCGAGACGGATGCGTTTATCTCCTACCGCCGGCTGCCGCTTGCGGTTGCCCTGCCGCGGACGACGGCGCAGGTGGCGGCGGTGATGAAATACTGTCACCGCTACGGCATTCCGGTCGTGCCGCGCGGTGCGGGCACGTCTCTTTCCGGCGGCGCCATTCCCCAGGAGGATGCGATCGTGCTCGGCCTTTCCAAGATGTCGCGCATCCTGGAGGTGGACTACGCCAACCGCACCGCGACCGTCCAGGCCGGCGTCACGAATCTCAGCATTTCGGAGACGGTCGGCATCGACGGTTTCTTCTATGCGCCGGACCCGAGCTCGCAGCTTGCCTGCACGATCGGCGGCAATATCGGCATGAATTCCGGCGGCGCGCATTGTCTGAAATACGGCGTCACCACCAACAACCTGCTCGGCGTCAGGATGGTTCTCGTCGACGGCACGGTGATCGAGCTCGGCGGCAAGCATCTGGATGCGGCGGGCTACGACCTGCTCGGCCTCGTCTGCGGGTCGGAAGGCCAGCTCGGCATCGTCACCGAGGCGACCGTTCGGCTGATCGCCAAGCCGGAAGGCGCGCGCCCGGTCCTCTTCGGCTTCGAGACCTCGGAGGAGGCGGGCGCCTGTGTGGCGGATATCATCGGCTCCGGCATCATTCCCGTGGCTATCGAGTTCATGGACAAGCCGGCGATCGAGATCTGCGAGGCCTTCGCCCAGGCAGGTTATCCGCTCGATGTCGGCGCGTTGCTGATCGTCGAGGTGGAAGGCTCGGATGCCGAAATGGACGCGATGCTGGCGAGCATCGTCGAGATCGCCCGCCGTCACGGCGTGAAGACCGTGCGCGAGAGCCAGTCGGCGGCGGAAGCGGCGCTCATCTGGAAGGGCCGCAAGTCGGCCTTCGGCGCCACCGGCCGCATCGCCGACTACATCTGCATGGACGGCACGGTGCCGCTCGGCAAGCTCCCCTACGTGCTGAACAAGACCGCCGAGATCGTCGAGCGTTTCGGGCTGCGGGTCGCGAACGTCTTCCACGCGGGCGACGGCAACATGCACCCGCTGATCCTCTTCAACGCCAACGATCCGGCCGATGCGGCAAAGGCGGAGGAGGCCGGAAACGAGATATTGAAGCTCTGTGTCGATGCGGGCGGCTGTCTGACCGGCGAGCACGGCGTCGGCATCGAGAAGCGCGACCTGATGCGGCACCAGTATTCCGACGCGGACCTTGCCCAGCAGATGGCGGTGCGCTCCGCCTTCGACGAGGGCTGGATATTGAACCCCTCGAAGGTCTTCCCGCTGGAGGGGAGAGCGTGAGTTCGATGTACACCGCTTCTTCCGCCGTCGTTGAGGCAGAGGGGGGTATCGGATGCTGATACCGACTTCCGAAGTGGATGCCGCCTATATCATCCGCAATGCCGCGAGTGAGGGTAAAAGGCTTGCGCCCTGCGGCGGCGGCACGCGCGCCGGTTTCGGCAATGCCGTGGATGCCGCCGAGACGCTGAGCTCCCGGAGCCTCACCGGCATCGTCGACTACGGGCCGGCGGAAATGGTGATGACGGCAAGAGCCGGCACGCTGGTCGCCGAAATTGAGGCGATCCTTGCCGAAAACAGGCAGATGATGGCCTTCGAGCCGATGGATCATCGCGGCATCATGGGAACGCATGGGGCGTCCTTTGGCGAGCCGACAATCGGCGGCGTGTTCGCGGCGAACGTCTCCGGCCCGCGCCGCTTCGTGGCGGGTGCGGCGCGCGACAGCCTTCTCGGCATCCGGTTCATCAACGGACAGGGCCAGGCGATCCGCGCGGGCGGGCGGGTGATGAAGAACGTCACGGGCCTTGACCTGACGAAGCTGCTCGCCGGCTCGCACGGCACGCTCGGCTTTCTGACCGAAGTGACCTTCCGGGTGCTGCCGGTGCCGCAGACGGCGGAGACGATCGTCATCTCCGGGCTCGACGATGCCGCCGCCGCCAAGGCCATGGCAGCCGCAATGGCGCTGCCGGTCGAGGTTTCGGGTGCAGCGCACCTGCCGGCAAGCGTCAAAGGCCGCTTCCTCGCAGGTGCCCTGCCGGAGGGGGAGGCGACAGTTCTCCGCCTGGAAGGCCTTGCCGCTTCCGTCGCCGTGCGGGCGGAAAAGCTCACCGCCGTAATGGAAGCGTTCGGTCCGGTCTATCGGCTCGGCCTGGAAGAGAGCAAGGAGCTCTGGCGGGAGATCCGCGACGTCCATCCCTATGCCGACGGAACGCAAAAGCCGCTCTGGCGCGTTTCGGTCGCCCCTTCCGCGGGACACCAGCTCGTCGCGGCGCTGCGGCTCGAAGCGGGAATCGATGCCTTTTACGACTGGCAGGGCGGGCTCGTATGGATGCGCATGGAGGCCGACCCGGAAACGGAACTTCTGCGCCGCTATATCCGCGCGCTCGGCGGCGGTCACGCGACGCTCATGCGTGCGTCCGATGCGGTACGGGCCGAAACGCCTGCCTTCGAACCGCTGCCGGATGCTGTCGCCGCCCTTTCGGCGCGGGTGAAACAGAAACTCGACCCGGCCGGCATTTTTTCTCCGGGCAAGATGGGGTGATGATTATGGAACTTTTTGATTTGCCCCTCACCCTAGCCCTCTCCCCGCAAGCGGGGAGAGGGGACCTGCCAAACGCAATCCTTGAGGGAGCGGAAACCGGCGCGGCATATCCCTTCTCCCCGTCAAGACGGGGAGAAGGTGGCGGTAGCCGGATGAGGGGCAGGATCGATTCGCGTGGGGGAGATGGCCGGCAGACCAGAAGGAGGCATGCGGCCGCGACGGCAGAGGGAGCTTTCTGATGCAAACCTCCTTCACGCCCGCACAGCTTGCCGATCCGCAGGTGGCGGAATCCGAAAAGATCCTGCGCCGCTGCGTGCATTGCGGTTTCTGCACGGCCACCTGTCCCACCTATGTGACGCTCGGCAACGAGCTCGACAGCCCGCGCGGCCGCATCTATCTCATCAAGGACATGCTGGAGAACGGCCGCCCGGCGGATGAGGAGGTCGTCACCCATATCGACCGCTGCCTCTCCTGCCTTGCCTGCGTCACGACCTGTCCCTCCGGCGTCGATTACATGCACCTGGTCGACCACGCCCGCATCCATATCGAAAACACCTACAGGCGCTCGCTGCCCGACCGGCTGATCCGCAACCTGCTCGCCGCCGTGCTGCCCTATCCGGCGCGCTTCCGGACGGCGCTCGGTTTCGCCAGGCTCGGCCGTCCTTTCGCGGCGCTGTTGAAGCGGGTCCCCGCCCTCAAGCCGCTCGGTGCGATGCTCGATTTGGCGCCAAAGTCCGCAGCCCGGTTCTCCGATGCCGCAAAACCCGGCACCCGGCCGGCCGGGGCACAGAAGCGCGGCCGCGTCGCCATTCTCTCCGGCTGCGCCCAGCCGGTCCTCGATCCGGGCATCAACGAGGCGACGCTGCGGCTTCTCGCCCGGCTCGGCATCGAGGTGGTGGTGCCGGAGGGGGAGGGTTGCTGCGGCGCGCTGGTGCATCATATGGGACGTGAAGGTGAGGCGCTCGATTTCGCCCGCCGCAATGTGGATGTCTGGACGCGTGAGATCGAGAAGGGCGGGCTCGATGCCATCATCATCACCGCGTCGGGCTGCGGCACGACGATCAAGGATTATGGGCATATGCTCCGCCTCGATCCGGCCTATGCGGAAAAGGCGGCAAGGGTCTCCGGCCTCGCCAGAGACATCACCGAATATCTTGTCGGCCTCGACCTGCCGAAGCTGGAGCCGCGGCGGCTCAACGTCGCCTATCACTCGGCCTGTTCGATGCAGCACGGCCAGAAGATCACGATGGCCCCGAAGAACCTCTTGAAGGCTGCGGGCTTCACCGTCCGCGATCCGGCGGAAGGCCATCTCTGCTGCGGTTCGGCCGGAACCTACAACATCCTGCAGCCGGAGATTTCCGCGCAGCTCAAGGCCCGCAAGGTGAAAAACATCGAGGCCACCAAGCCCGATGTCATCGCCACCGGCAACATCGGCTGCATCACCCAGATCGCGTCGGGTACGGCGATCCCGATCCTGCACACGGTCGAGCTGCTCGATTGGGCCTATGGCGGCCCGAAGCCGGAAAAGCTGGCTGCCGGATAAAAAGCCGGCGGTTGCGCCGGCCCCATCGTTCGCCAGGTCTCAGACCTCAGAACTTGTAGGACACACCGAAATTGACGGCATTGGTGAGAATGTTGGTCTTCAGCGTGTCGCCGCTGTCGATGTCCACGTCGATCCAGGAATAGTTGCCCTTGTATTCGGCAAAGGCCGACCAGCTATCCGTGAACTCGTAGCGGACACCCGCCTGGACTTGGACGGTCGGGCCGCCGAACTGGTAGTCGAAGGTGCGGCCGCTGCCGCGGGTCACTTCCACATGCGGAATGTTGATGCCGACACCCGCGCCGACATAAGGGGCGATTCTGGTGCCCTCGATCGGGAACTTGTAGAGCGCGTTGACCGTCAGCAGGTTCAAACCGTCGGTGAATTCGAAATGCGACCAGCCGGTTTCCGTCAGGGTGTCGTCGTCCGCATAGACCTTGGCATGGGTATAGTCGAGCGAGATTCCCCAGTTCGAGAGCGCGCCGCCGCCGAACCAGTAGGTGCCTCGGACACCCCAATAGGGCGGCGAGGAGAAGGATTTGCCTTCCCAGCCCGCCGTGAAATCGGCCATGCCGGACACTTCGACGTCGCTGTGCGGCGCGGTCTGATAGCCGCCGTAAGCGGAGATTTCCCATCCGCCGGTCTGAACCGGAGCGGCATACAGCGCTTCGGCCGTCGTGGGATCGGCGGCTTGAGCCGGTGCGAGACCGGCGATCGCTGTCAGCGCTGTGGAAACCAGGGAGAGCGAAAGGAGTTTGCGCATGAATCGGCCCGAGCTGAGAAGAGAGTTTCCTCGGATAGACCGGGTTTGCGACACGCATGTGAAGGCGCCGTCCGCGGGCGGCGCTGGCCCGCGGACGAAACAGTTCTTCTTAGCCGCCGAAAATCGTACGGAAGATGTCGACGCCGCGATCTTCGTAGCTCACCTTGCCCTGGCGGTTGCCGGGGCCGATGACGATCACCTTGGCGCCGATGCCGGCGCGGGCGTAGAGATGCTCCACGTCCTTGTTCATCATGCGGATGCAGCCGGACGACATGTTGAGACCGATCGTCCAGGGCTGGTTGGTGCCGTGGATGCGGAAGATGGTGTCGCGGCCGCCCTTGTAGAGATAGAGCGCGCGGGCGCCGAGCGGGTTGTCGATGCCGCCTTCCTGCACCACGGGCAGGATGCGGCCGGCGCGGGCTTCGCGGGCGCGCATCTCGGCCGGCGGCCTCCAGGAGGGCCATTCCTCCTTGCGGCCGACATTCACCACGCCGGACCAGCCGAAGCCTTCGCGGCCGACGCCGATGCCGTAGCGGGTCGCCCGGTTTGGACCTTCGACGTAATAAAGGAATTTGTTGTTGGTATCGACGATGATCGTGCCCGGCTTTTCGGCCGTCGAGAAACGCACGACGCGGCGCTTGTATTTCTCCGGCACTTCCCTGGGTTGCGCCACCAGCGTGACGTCGCTTGCCGGGCGCTCGATACCAGGTGCGGCCGGGCCGATCGCGCTTGCATGTCCGGCGTTTAGAAAGATCGCTCCGGCCATCCCCATGGCCATTGCGAGGATCCTGCCTCTCCTCATTCCCGAAGTCCCTCTTCAATTTAAGGATGAGGGAGGCTAGCCGACTCCATCGCCAAAGCAAGATGCAGCAGGCGGAATAAATGGGATGTGATGGCAGGAAGGGGGGAGGACTGTGTCCTTGCCGCCTCACTTCCTGCCGTTGCGGAGGTTACATCACGATCACCTTGGTGCCGACGTTGACGCGTTCGTAGAGGTCGACGACGTCCTCGTTGCGCATGCGGATGCAGCCGGAGGAGACGGCGCTGCCGATCGTCCAGGGGGCGTTGGTGCCGTGGATGCGGTAGAGCGTCGAGCCGAGATACATGGCGCGCGCGCCGAGCGGGTTTTCCGGACCGCCGTCCATGCGGGCCGGCAGGTAGTGGCCCTTGGCGGCCTCTCGCGCGATCATCTCCTTCGGCGGCGTCCAGGAAGGCCACTCGGCCTTGCGGGTCACCCTGTGCTCGCCGGCCCATTCGAAGCCCGGCTTGCCGACGCCCACGCCGTAGCGGCGGGCCTGGCCGTCGCCGGTCACCAGATAGAGAAAGCGGTTGTTGGTGTCGATGACGATCGTGCCGGGCTTTTCCCTGGTCTCGTAGGCGACCGTCTGCGGCAGGAATTGCGGCTCGATCCGGCTGCGGATCGGCTGCGGCCGCATGGCGACCGGCTGGGCGCGATCCTGGTCGAGGATGCCGCGGCGCTGGACCGCCCGCGGTTCCCGCTGCTGATATGCGCGCTGCCGGTAGACGGGGCGCGGCTCTGCCGCCTGGCGCGGATAGACGACCGGGCGAGCGTTCTGTCCGGCAAGCTGCATCACCCAGGGGGCGGCAAGATCGGGGCTGACGATGACGGGCGGCCGCTCGCGATAGCGGTCGTTCGCAAGGGCGCCGCCGCAAAGGGCGGCCGCAAGGCTGAGCGCCAGGAACAGGGTTTTCTTCATGATCGGGTCCACGCGTTACAAATCACCGGCCGGACGCCTGGAAATAGGCTGGCATCCGTTTCGACCGTCATCGTTGAGCGCGAGGTGAAAGCGAATGGTAAACGGGTGGAACATCGCAATCCGTTCGGCCCATAAACCTTTTGGCAGGGTTACCGGTGGGTTTCGGAACATGGTTGACCAGTGCTAAAGCAGGTGGAAAAGCGGTTAACGCCAGAAATTTGAAGAGATTCGGGAATGGAAAAAGCGGGAATCATCATCGGCGAGGACGGCAGGGGCCGCTGCTTCTGGCATGGCGGGCTGGAGGATTACCGCCGTTATCACGACGAGGAATGGGGCTGCCCGGTGACGGACGACTTCCGCCTCTTCGAGAAGATCTGCCTGGAAGGTTTCCAGTCCGGCCTTTCCTGGCTGACGATTTTAAGGAAGCGCGAGAATTTCCGCGCCGCCTTCGCCGGCTTCGATTTCGAGAAGGTGGCCCGCTTCGGCGAGGAGGATGTCGCCCGGCTGCTCGCCGACGCCGGCATCATCCGCCATCGCGGCAAGATCGTCTCGACGATCAACAACGCCGCCCGCGCCATCGAATTGCGGGATGAGTTCGGCTCGCTCGCCAAGTTCTTCTGGGGCTTCGAGCCCGGGCCACATGAGCGGCCTGAGGCGATGGATCTCGAAACCCTCCGTGCCAATCCGACGACGCCGGTTTCCGTCCTGCTCTCGAAAGCGCTGAAGAAGCGCGGCTGGACCTTTGTCGGTCCGACCACCGTCTATGCCTTCATGCAGGCCATGGGTCTCGTCAACGACCATCTCGACGGCTGCTTCTGCCGCTCCGAAGTCGAAGAGCTCAGGCTGAAGTTCCGCCGTCCGTGATCTGACGGATCACGTCGGAAAGTTCCCCCAGATGCTCGATCTGGCGGAAGCGCGGCGTATCGGTCGGCGCGTCCACATGCTCGATCACCCAGGTCAGCGCGTGCGGCACGAAGACGCCGTAGCTTCCCGCGGCGATCGCCGGCACGATGTCGGATTTCAGCGAATTGCCGACCATCATCGCCCGTTCCGGCCCGTCTGCGACCTTCGAGAAGATGTGGCGATAGGTCGTGGCGTTCTTGTCGCTGACGATCTCCACCGCGTCGAAGAAATCGCCGAGGCCGGATTGCGCGAGCTTGCGCTCCTGGTCGAAGAGGTCGCCCTTGGTGATCAGCACGAGAAGGTATTCGCCGTTCAGCGCTTCCAGCGTCTCCTCCACATGCGGCAGGGTCTCGACCGGATGGCGCAGCAGCTCTCGGCCGATATCGAGGATGTCGCTGATCGTCTTCGCCGGCACCTTGCCGTTGGTGATCTCGATCGCCGTCTCGATCATCGACAGCGTGAACCCTTTGATGCCGAAACCGTAATGGGCGAGGTTGCGCTTTTCGGCCTCCAACAGGCGCTCGGAGATATGCGCGCCCTCTGCGAATTCGCCGAGAAGCTGTGCGAAATGCTCTTCCGTCAACCGGTAATATTGCTCGTTCTGCCAGAGCGTGTCGTCGGCATCGAAGCCGATGGCGGTAATCGGGCGCATGGATCAATTGCCTCCATCGGCTGATATGGCGGATAACAGGACGCCGGGCAAGCGGTCAGGCCTGCCCGGCGCGTTGTTGTTAGCCGTTGTTACTTGCCGTGTGCCTTCAGCCAGGCCTGCATTTCGGCGATCTCCGCCTCCTGCGCCTTGATGACGGCTTCCGCAAGCTTGCGCAATTCGGGATCCTTGCCGTGTTCGAGCTCGACGCGCGCCATGTCGATCGCGCCCTGGTGATGCGGGATCATGCTGCGGACGAAATCGACATCCGGATCGCCGGAATAGTCGATCGCCATGTCCTTGTGCATCTTGGCGTTCGCCTCTTCGAAACCCTTGGTGGACGGGCTGCCGCCCGTCTGCATGGCGGAATGGTCGTGTCCCTTCATCTCCTGCGCGGCGAGCGGGCCTGCGACGAGAAGCGAAAGGGCGGTGGTAATGAGAATGGTTTTCGCAGACATGGTGTTCCTTTCCCGTGTCCGATGGAAATATGATTGTTGACGTGAACGGGTTCCGTCAGGCGCGGGGAGGCGGCGTCAGCGGCGCCGTGGCGGGCGGAACAAGCGCCTGATCGATGGCGGGCGCCGGATAGCCGTGTGCGAACCGGTCCTCGCCGCTGATCGCGATGTCGGGGAGCAGCGTCAGGCAGGCGGCGCAGAACGGCGCGATGCAGCTCTTGGCGCCATGCGGACAGGGCTGCTGCGCATCGCCATGGACATGTGCGGCCTTGGCCGTTTCGGCCGGCTTGCCGTGGTCGTGCTTTCCGTGATGCGGCGCATGATCCTGGGCCACCGTCTCCGACCGCTCGACCGCTGCCGGTGCCAGGGGCATGGCGACAACCGGCATGGCCCCGTAAAGGAGCCAGGCGAAAACCATCAGAAGGGCGGCGAAACGCGACATGGTTTGAAATCTACGACGGTCTGCGCCGAAATCAACCGCCGGAAAATCACGGGATGATGATTGCAGGGCGATGACATGGTGCACCCCCTGACAATCCCGGCCGAGCTCGCCATAAGCACGGATCAGCGATAGACCTCTCGCCGATGGCCGATTTCGATCACCAGCACGACGAGCCGTTGATCCTGGATATCGCAGATGATGCGATAGTCGCCGACACGATAGCGCCAATATTCTCCGAGTTCGGAGCCTTTTAAAGGTGGCCCGAGTTGCCGAGGGTCTGGAAGTGATGCGAGCCTTTGATCCAAAAATTCCCGAATGCGTTTGCGGGTGGTGGGATCGAGTTTTTTGACTGGTTTCCGAGCGGCCTGGTTATAATCAATCGTCCATGCCACGCCAGAATTCCTCAGCGCTTATGATTTTGTCTTTTCCACTGCGAATCCGGTCCATAGCCGCTTCCGCCAGCGCGATATCGTGAAGGTCTTCCAGATGCTGTTCGAGGACATCCTTCATATAGGCGCTGGGTTCAGAGCCCACTTGCGCAGCATATTCGGCAATCAGTTCGTGCATTTCCTCCGGCATTTCGATCGTGACGCGCTTGTTCATGGCCTCAGCCCTTTCTTTGGATGGATATATAGCATCCCGCTATATTCTTCACCAGCCGCCGCCCTTGCCGCTCCGGTCTCGATCCTCTAAGAAACCGCTCACAAATCCGGCCTCTTCCGGCCGTCGGCAATGGAATTTCGATCATGAACGACAAGAACAAGAAGCCCCAGAAACTGAAGGCCCGCCTGCCGCGCGGCTTCGTCGATCGCACCAGCGCCGATATCCATGCCACCGACGAGATGATAGGCAAGATCCGCGAGGTCTACGAGCGCTACGGCTTCGACCCGGTGGAGACGCCGCTTTTCGAATATACCGATGCACTCGGCAAATTCCTGCCCGACAGCGACCGTCCGAACGAGGGCGTGTTCTCCCTCACGGATGACGACGACCAGTGGATGAGCCTGCGCTACGACCTGACGGCGCCGCTCGCCCGCCATGTTGCGGAGAATTTCAACGAGATCCAGCTTCCCTACCGCACCTACCGCGCCGGTTACGTCTTCCGCAACGAGAAGCCGGGTCCGGGCCGTTTCCGCCAGTTCATGCAGTTCGATGCCGACACCGTCGGCGCGCCGGGCGTCCAGGCCGATGCTGAAATGTGCATGATGATGGCCGACACGCTTGAGGCATTGGGTATCAGGCGCGGCGACTACGTGATCCGCGTCAACAACCGCAAGGTTCTGGATGGTGTCATGGAAGCCATCGGCCTCGGCGGCGACGACAAGGCGAGCCAGCGCCTGAACGTGCTCCGCGCCATCGACAAGCTCGACAAGTTCGGCCCGGAAGGTGTCCGCCTCCTGCTCGGTGAAGGCCGCAAGGACGAGTCCGGCGACTTTACGAAGGGTGCGGGGCTTGGCCCGGGACAGATCGAAAAAGTGCTCTTCTTCGTCGGCATCAAGGACTATGACCAAAGCGCTGCGGAGCTCGGCCAACTGGTCGCTGGCACCGCACAGGGCAGCGAAGGCGTCGACGAGCTGAACACGATCGGCGCGCTTGCTACGGGCGCCGGCTACGGCCCAGACCGTATCAAGATCGATCCCTCCGTCGTCCGTGGTCTCGAATATTACACCGGTCCGGTCTTCGAAGCTGAACTTCTCTTCGACGTCACCAACGAGAAGGGCGAGAAGGTCGTCTTCGGTTCGGTCGGCGGCGGCGGGCGTTACGACGGCCTCGTGTCGCGCTTCATGGGCCAGCCGGTGCCGGCGACTGGTTTCTCGATCGGCGTCTCCCGCTTGATGACGGCGCTGAAGAACCTCGGCAAGCTCGGCCAGGACGAGGCGCTCGCCCCGGTTCTCGTGACGGTCATGGATGGCGATGTCGAGAGCATGGGCCGCTACCAGCGCTTCACCCAACAGCTCAGGGCCGAAGGCATCCGTGCCGAAATGTATCAGGGCAACTGGAAGAAGTTCGGCAACCAGCTGAAATATGCCGACCGCCGCGGATGCCCGATCGCCATCATCCAGGGCGGCGACGAGCGGGCGCAGGGCGTCGTGCAGATCAAGGACCTGATCGAGGGCAAGCGCTTGTCCGGCGAGATCGAGGACAACGCGGCCTGGCGCGAAGCGCGTGTGGCGCAGGAGACGGTTCCCGAGGCGGATTTGGTCGCCAAGGTGAAGGAGATCCTTGCCGCCCAGGCCGAGGATCGCAGAAGGGCGAAGGATGTGTAGTCGTAGACCCCTCCCCAACCTCTCCCCACAGGGGGGAGGGGCTTTGCGCCGCGCCGTCCTGCCCGCATCGAGGTTCGCACCTTTGGGAGTGCCTCCGGTGGTGCTCGCCGGGGACCGCGGGTTGGCCCCTCCCCCCTGTGGGGAGGGGTTGGGGAGGGGACTTTCCTCGGGAGGCACCCCATGCCTCTGATCGACATGCCCGACTTCTCCGCGGATCTTCTCGACGAATTCGCCGCGCGGCGGACGGAGCGGGTGAACACGCCCGTCATCCAGCCGGCAGAACCCTTCCTCGACATGGCGGGGGAAGACCTGCGCCGGCGCATCTTCCTGACGGAAAGCGAGACGGGCGCCAATCTCTGCCTGCGGCCGGAATTCACCATCCCCGTCTGTCTGCGCCATATAGAGACGGCGACGGGAACGCCGAAGCGCTATTCCTATCTCGGCGAGGTGTTCCGCCAGCGCCGCGAGGGGGCCCACGAATTCTACCAGGCCGGCATCGAGGACCTGGGCGACAAGGACATCGCCAGCGCCGATGCACGCGCCGTCGGTGACGCGACCGGTATCCTGAAGGCGCTGCTGCCGGGCCGGAAGATCGAGGTGACGCTTGGCGACCAGGCGGTGTTCGAAGCCGTCGTCAGGGCGCTCGGCCTGCCCTTCGGCTGGCAGCGGCGGCTGATCCATGCCTTCGGCGACATGGCGCATCTGGAAGCGCTGCTCGAACGGCTTGCCAGGCCGCAGCCCGTCGCGGGCCTCGATGCCGAGATTGCCGCGCTCATCGCCTCGGGCAACGAGGCGGAGCTGGTGGCGCGCATCGACCGCACCATGCAGGAGACGGGTTATTCGACGAACGCCAGCCGCTCCCCGGCCGAGATCGCGAGGCGGCTCAAGGAGAAGCTGGAGCTTGCCGAGACGCGGCTCGATGGCAGCGCGCTTCTCCTGCTGCGCGAATTCCTGACGCTCAGGCTGCCGCTCGCGGAAGCTCCCGCGGCGCTGGCAGGCTTTGCCGATGCGGCCGACCTGAAGCTCGGGCCGGCGATCGCGCTTTTCGATGCGCGGCTGGCGGCACTTGCCAATGCCGGCGCCGATCTTTCCGCCATGACCTATCGCGCCGCCTTCGGCCGTCCGCTCGATTATTATACCGGTCTCGTCTTCGAGGTGACGGAAGCGGGCTCGCCCGCGGTTCTGGCCGGCGGCGGGCGTTTCGACCGGCTGCTGACGCTGCTTGGGGCGAAGGACCATATTCCCGCAGTCGGCTTCTCGCTCTGGCTCGACAGGATTGAAACGGCGAGGGCGCAGTCATGAGCACCATCACGATTGCCCTGCCGTCCAAGGGCCGCATCAAGGAAGACACCGCCGCGGTCTTCGACCGGGCGGGACTGGCGATCTCCGCGGTCGGCAACGACCGTTCCTATCGTGGCCGCATCGAGGAGATCGAGGGCGTCGAAATCGCCTATCTCTCGGCCTCGGAAATCGCCCGGGAACTCGCGAGCGGCGCCGCCGATTTCGGCGTCACCGGGGAAGACCTCGTGCGCGAGGGCATGGCGGGCGCCGACCAGAAGGTCGAATTCTGCGCCCGGCTGGGCTTCGGCCAGGCGGATGTCGTGGTCGCGGTGCCGGAAATCTGGCTCGACGTGGAGACGATGGCCGATCTCGGCGACGTGGCGGCCGACTTCCGCGCCCGGCACGGCCGCCGTCTGCAGATCGCCACGAAATACTGGCGGCTGACCCAGCAGTTCTTTTCGGAGAACCATGGCATCCAGCTCTACCGCATCGTCGAGAGCCTCGGCGCCACCGAAGGTGCGCCGGCCGCCGGCCAGGCGGATATCATCGTCGACATCACCTCGACCGGTTCGACGCTTCGGGCGAACCACTTGAAGATCCTGTCGGATGGGGTGATCCTGAAATCCGAGGCCTGCCTGGTCAGGGCCCGCAAGCCGGGTCATCGGCAGGATCCGCGCGTCGCGCAGATCGTGGAGGCCGTCCGCGCCGCTTTGTAAGTTTATTGAGGAGGAAGAGCATGCACATCACCGGCGGCTGCCATTGCGGTCACGTGACCTACGAGGCCGAACTCGATCCGCAGCGGGTGGTGATCTGCCATTGCAGCGATTGCCAGAAGCTGACCGGCTCGCCCTTCCGCGTGACGGCCGTCGTGCCGGACAGCGACCTGAAAATGACCGGCGAACCCAGGATGTACAAACGCGTGGCCGATAGCGGACGGGTGCGCCAGCAATATTTCTGCCCCGAATGCGGCTCGCAGCTCTTCGTCAACGGCGAGGGCGAAGCCTCGAAGATCTGGGGCATCCGCTGGGGCAGCATCGACCAGCGGATGGACGTGAAGCCGCAGCGGCAGGTCTGGTGCCGGTCGGCTCCGGCCTGGCTTTCGGAAATCGGCGTATTGCCGGCCCGCGAGAAGGACTGATCGGACAGAAAAAACCCGCCGGACTTGTCATCCGGCGGGCAGTCTTGGGCAGGGAATTTCTATAGTTTAGGCAGTAATTGCGACCGAACCGCGGCGGGCGTCGATCGAATAAGCGCCGGCGCCGGCCGCGGCGAGAACCAGGAAGCCGCCCGCAAGTGAGATGTTCTTCCAGAAGATCAGGCCGTTGAAGACAGTCAGCAAACCATTGGCTTCAGGAGAGAAGCCCGGGATGTTGATCGCGCCGTTGTGGAAGACGAAAGCGGTGAACAGGCAGAAGAGTGCGAGCAGGATGGCTGCGATCTTGGTCTGAAAGCCGGTCAGGACGGCAAGGCCGGCGACGAGTTCGAAAAGGCCGGCGACATAGGCGAGCAGCGTTGCAGCCGGGAGGCCGGCGCCGGTGATCATGCCGGCGGTGCCCGACGGATCAACGAGCTTCTGCAAGCCGGACATGACGAACATAATGGCGAGCAGGACGCGGGCGGCGAGGAGCAGGGAATTGGTGGCGGTAGAGGACATTCTAATCTCCGGTCGGTGCCTGGGCTCGGGCTCGCAGGCGGATGAATTTTCCGCGTTCATATTTGCTCTTTTTGTGTGAGGCCGGAAGATGAACAATCGTGGAATGTTTGTCTTCATATGGTGAACGATGGCGGCACTCTTCGGCATGCTGCGGTTTGTCAGGAAGATCTCGCCGCTTGTGATCTCTCCCTTGAAAGGCAGGGCAATTGCATCTGAGCAAAATGTGCTGATGCTTGGGTGGAGTAATGAGCTGCGGGGCGCTTCCCCTTCTCCCCAGCGGGGAAAAGGTGGTCCTCAGGACCGGATGAGGGGGGCGAAGCCAACATCCGGCGCTGCGTTTGCCGCGTGTACATCCCCTCATCGCCTCGCTTTGTTCGGCACTTCTCCCCGCTGGAGAGAAGAGGCCGCAAGCCGATCCTGAATGAATTGGGCGGAACGCCGTCAGATTTCTTCGATGCGGCGGGCATCCTCCGGCAGGACGGAAAGCTCGCGCCAGTCGATTTCCTCCAGCAGGAGGTTGTATTCGTCGACATTGACCTGGTACGTGGCGCGGAGCCTTTCGAGCGCTTCCCGCTGTGCGGCGATCGCGGCCAGCGCCAGCCGGCGGTAGGTTTCGAGCGAGGTCGCGGCGCCGTCCCCGGCCGTCATGACCTGCCGTTCGAGCTGGAACTTGCCGCGCAGCAGGTCGGCTTCGGCTTCGACCGCGCCGTCGAGTTTCGAAAGCCCCGCAAGCGCGATCTGGCCGCGGAACACGGCAAGCTCGCGGGGGCCTTCGGCGCGGCGGTCGAGGCCCAGCCACCGGATGATCGGGGTCAGCGTCAGCCCCTGGAGGACGAGCGTTGCAAGAACGACGGCGAAGGCCGTCAGCACGACGACATCGCGTTGCGGGAAATCCATCGGCAGGGCGAAGGCGGTGGCGAGCGTCACCAGGCCGCGCATGCCGCACCAGCCGGTGAGAAGCGCCTGATTGATGCTTGCAGGTTCGGGCCTGCCGCGGCGGCGCTCGTACAAGGCGTGCAGGCGGTTGAAGCCGATGCAGATCGCAAAGCGCACCACGACGACGATGATCACCACCATGAGGGCAAAGAGCGCCGCCTCCCCGAGATGGCCGGCGGGCATTCCGCCGACGATGCCGCGCACCTGCATGCCCATCAGCAGGAAGGCCATGACGTTCAGCACGAAGACGACCGCGCTCCAGACGGCATAGGATTGGACGCGCATCCGCGCCGAGGATATCGCCTCGCTGCTTCTTGCGAGCGTCATCGCGTAGGCGACGATGGCGAGCACGGCCGAAAGGCCGAGGCGTTCGGCGATGATCCACACGAGAAACGTCTGGACGAACTGCAGGAGGTTGCCGCCGAGCGTGCCGCTCACGAACCGCGTCAAAGGCCGCGTCAGCCTGGCTGCCAGGATCCCGAAGAGAACGCCGCCCGGAACGGCGAGGGCAAGATGCAGCGCGACGGGCGCATCGACATTGCCGGCGGACTGCACGACGAGCGCCGCATCGAAAATCAGGAGGGCGGCCGCATCGTTGAACAGGCTCTCGCCGCGCAGCACGGTATCGGTCGTGCGCGGTATCGCCATGGAAGACAGCACCGCGGTCGCGGCCGCCGCATCGGGCGGGGCGACGACGGCGCCGAGGACCAGGGCGGCGGCGATCGGCAATCCGGCAACGGCCCATCCGGCGAATGCGACCGCCGCCGCGGTGACGACCACGCCGCCGATCGCGAAGACGAGCAGCGGCAGCCAGAAACGGCGCGCGGTGCCGATCGGGAAGTCGAAGGCCGCATCGAGCAGGGCGGGTGCGATGAAAAGCGCGAGCGCCGTTTCCGGCTCCAAGGAAATGTAAGGCATGCCCGGAACGAGCGCGACGGCCGCGCCGGCCATCGCCAGCATGGAGGGATAGGGCACGGAAAGCCGGCGCGAGACCTGCAGCAGCACGACCGCGACAAGCAGCAGCAAGAGGAGGCTTTCGAAGAAACTCATGGCCGCGACTGTAATTGCGGCGAGAGCCGTTGTCAGCGCATTTGATTCATGTCCGGGGATAGGCAGTGGCGGAAAGGCGGTGGCCGACGGAAGGTCCCATCGCAGGAATTTACGCCGCCTTAACCATGATTGCGTAGAAGTCGATCAGCGCGAATGAACGACGCGCTTAACCTCTATGGGATCAACATGTACGTTGTATCGGTGCTTGATAATGGCGACCAACGGACCTTTGTGTCCGAAAAACTGAAAATACTGGATCGAATCGTCTACGCGACCATTTGCGGTACTTCGAAGCAGTTTTCACTTTCCGAGGTGCTCGATATCGTCCCGGTGGACGCCGCACCTCCAAGAACTCCGGTCATCCGAAATATCACCTCGCAAGTCCAATAGTCCCTTTGGCCCCTGGACGCGCGGACGACATGACCGTTCGCTTTCTCCCAAGGCCTCGACATGCCTCTGCAGCCCTGGCTCTCGCTAACGCGAGCCACGATGGCTTCACGTCGGATATCTGACTTTGGCTGCAACTGATCACGAACGGAGTGCAGCCAATGAGGGCTCGCCGGCGAACGTCGGCGAGCTTTCCGGCATTCCAGATTTGAATTGAGCTCGTGTGTCGATCAGCCGGATGCGAAGGGCCGGCAGCGGAGCCGGCCCCTCGTCAACAAAAAGGGCGGTCCGAAGACCGCCCTCTATTCCGGAGACCGGAATGGATGGATGAGTGACGGCTTTCGCCTATCACATCATGTCCATGCCGCCCATTCCGCCCATGCCGCCCGGCATGCCGGCCGGAGCGTCCTTCTTCGGCAGCTCGGCGATCATGGCTTCCGTGGTGATCAGCAGCGAAGCAACCGAAGCGGCATTCTGCAGGGCGGTGCGGACGACCTTGACCGGATCGACGATGCCGAGCTGGATCAGATCGCCGTATTCGCCGGTCTGGGCGTTGTAGCCGTAGTTGTCTTCGTTCTTGTCGAGGATCTTGCCGACGACGATCGAAGCTTCGTCACCTGCGTTTTCGGCGATCTGGCGGACCAGCGACTGCAGCGCCTTGCGGACGATGTTGATGCCGGCTTCCTGGTCGTCGTTGGCGCCCTTGACGGCGATCTTCGTGGAGGAGCGAAGCAGGGCGACGCCGCCGCCAGGCACGATGCCTTCCTGAACGGCCGCGCGGGTGGCGTTCAGAGCGTCGTCGATACGATCCTTCTTTTCCTTCACTTCGACTTCCGTCGAGCCGCCGACGCGGATGACGGCAACGCCGCCGGCGAGCTTGGCGAGGCGCTCCTGGAGCTTCTCACGGTCGTAGTCGGAGGTGGTTTCCTCGATCTGGGCCTTGATCTGGTTGACGCGGCCCTCGATGTCGGACTTGGCACCGGCGCCGTCCACGATCGTGGTGTTTTCCTTGGAGATCGAGACCTTCTTGGAACGGCCGAGCATGTCGAGCGTGACGTTCTCGAGCTTGATGCCGAGGTCTTCGGAAATGACCGTGCCGCCCGTCAGGATGGCGATGTCTTCCAGCATGGCCTTGCGGCGGTCGCCGAAGCCCGGAGCCTTGACGGCAGCGATCTTGAGGCCGCCGCGCAGCTTGTTGACGACGAGCGTCGCGAGGGCTTCGCCTTCGACGTCTTCAGCGATGATGAGGAGCGGCTTGCCGGTCTGGACGACGGCTTCGAGAACCGGGAGCATCGCCTGGAGGTTTGAGAGCTTCTTCTCGTGCAGGAGGATGAAGGCATCTTCCAGGTCTGCAACCATCTTTTCCGGATTGGTGACGAAGTAGGGCGAGAGATAGCCGCGGTCGAACTGCATGCCTTCGACGACTTCGAGTTCGGTCTCGGCGGTCTTGGCTTCCTCGACGGTGATCACGCCTTCATTGCCGACCTTCTGCATGGCTTCGGCAATGTCGAGGCCGATCTGGCGCTCGCCGTTGGCCGAAATCGTGCCGACCTGGGCGACTTCTTCCGAGGTGTTGATCTTCTTGGCCTTGGCGGCGAGGTCCTTGACGACTTCGGCGACGGCGAGGTCGATGCCGCGCTTCAGGTCCATCGGGTTCATGCCGGCTGCAACGGCCTTGCCGCCTTCGCGAACGATGGCCTGGGCGAGAACGGTTGCGGTCGTGGTGCCGTCGCCGGCGATGTCGTTGGTCTTCGAAGCGACTTCGCGGACCATCTGGGCGCCCATGTTCTCGAACTTGTCGTCCAGTTCGATTTCCTTGGCGACCGATACGCCGTCCTTGGTGATGCGCGGAGCGCCGAAGGACTTGTCGATGATGACGTTGCGGCCCTTCGGACCGAGCGTCACCTTGACCGCGTCAGCGAGAATGTCGACGCCGCGCAGCATCTTTTCGCGCGCAGTGCGGCCGAACTTGATTTCTTTAGCTGCCATTTTGAGAACTCCTGAAAAGAGGTGTCAGCGATGTTTCGGTGAAAGCAACCGGCCGGAAATCAGCCGATGATGCCCATGATGTCGGCTTCCTTCATGATCAGAAGGTCTTCGCCGTTAAGCTTGACTTCGGTGCCGGACCACTTGCCGAAGAGAACGCGATCGCCGACCTTGACGTCGAGCGCGACGACCTTGCCGGTTTCATCGCGGGCGCCGGAGCCGACGGCGACGATTTCGCCTTCCTGCGGCTTTTCCTTGGCGGTGTCCGGAATGATGATGCCGCCCTTGGTCTTCTCCTCGGACTCAACGCGGCGAACGACGACGCGATCGTGCAGGGGGCGGAAATTGGTGCTTGCCATTGTCTAATCCCTCGATCAAATGACATTGACGGATCCAGCGGACCCGTATCGCTTGTTTGTTAGCACTCATACCCGGAGAGTGCTAGCGGGGTCGAGATAAGGGCGGTCGGCGGTTGAGTCAAGAATGGCTGTGAAATTTTCAGGACCGCCGTGAGGTCATGGAAAATATGCTTAACGCCTCGGGTATCCGGCTGCGCCGCGCGCGGCGAGCGGACTGCGGAGTTCAAGTGGATCTGCCTCCTGGGCCGCCAAACCGGCATGATGCACCGGACTTTGGTGGAAGAAAGGCGCCGGCTCCCGAAAGAGCGCTTTTCCCGCAGGGCCGTTCCGCCGGCCGCTTTTCCTTCCATTCTCTCTTGTAATCTTTCCGGGGGTTTGCCATGTGACCCAGGACTTTGGAGATGGGGCGGTTACATGGCAAGGCGCATCGGCAGTTTGGGCGAGATCATCGGCGATTACGACGTCGTTCTTTCGGACGTCTGGGGCGTCGTGCACAATGGCGTCGAGCCCTTCCAGCAATCCTGCAAGGCACTTGCGGCCGCCCGCGAAGCCGGCGCGACGGTCGTGCTGATCACCAATTCGCCGCGCCCGGCGCCCGGCGTCATCGAGCAGATGCGCGCGCTCGGCGTGCCGGACGGCACCTACGACCGTATCGTCACGTCCGGCGACGTCACCAGGCATCTGATCGTCGAAGGTCCCCAGAAGGTCTTTCTGATCGGGCCGGACCGAGACCTCAACCTGTTCGACGGTCTCGGCGTCGACGTGGTCCCGGCGGACGAGGCGGACTGCATCGTCTGCACCGGTTTCTTTGACGACGAGAAGGAAGTGCCGGAAGACTATACCGGGATGCTGACCGCTTTCGCCAGGCGCGACGTGCCGCTGATCTGCGCCAATCCGGATCTCGTGGTCGAGCGCGGCCACAAGATCATCCCCTGTGCCGGAGCGGTCGCCGCCTATTACGAAGAGCTTGGCGGCAAGACCCGCGTCGCAGGCAAGCCGCACAAGCCGATCTACGAGGAGACGCTGGCGGCCGCCCGCGAGGTGCGCGGCGATTTCCCGATGGACCGGGTGCTGGCGATCGGCGACGGCATGCCGACCGACGTGCGCGGCGCGCTCGCATACGGCCTCGACCTGCTCTATATCAGCAGCGGCATCCATGTGGCGGAATACACCGTTAACGGCCAGACCGACGAGGCGATCCTCAACGCCTGGCTGAAGCGGGAGAACGCCGCGCCGAAATACTGGATGCCGCGTCTTGCATAGCCCCAGGCGCTTTTGGGCGCCCCTTGGGCATTCTTGGGCCTGAACCGGAATCCTGCCGCATGACCGTATTCCATCGCAATGAGAAGAAGGAGCCGCTGCCCGACGCGCTGAAGGGCGGCGTGATCGCCATCGGCAATTTCGACGGCGTGCATCGCGGCCACCGCAGCGTGCTGGAGCGGGCATTGGCATTGGCGGAAGAACGCGGCGTGCCGGCGCTGGTGCTGACCTTCGAGCCGCATCCTCGGAGCGTTTTCCGTCCCGACGAGCCGGTCTTCCGGCTGACGCCAGCGCCGCTGAAGGCGAGGCTGCTGGAGGCCATGGGCTTCCGTTCGGTGATCGAATATCCCTTCACCCGGGAATTCGCGACCCGCTCGGCCGAAGAATTTATCCAGACGATCCTGGTCGACTGGCTCCATGCGAGCGCAGTCGTGACCGGCTTCGATTTCCACTTCGGCAAGGGCAGGGAAGGCGGTCCGGCCTTCCTGATGGCATCGGGCGAAAGGCATGGTTTCACCGTCTCGTTGGTCGATGCCTTCCGCGACGAGAATGCCGAGGTGATTTCGTCGAGCCGCATCCGCGCCCTGCTGGCCGAAGGTGACGTCGCCGGCGCGGCGGGCCTGCTCGGCTACCGCTACACGGTCGAGGCGGAGGTGATCGGCGGCGAGAAGCTTGGGCGCCAGCTCGGCTTCCCGACCGCCAACATGCAGCTTCCGCCCGAAGCCGAACTCAAGGCCGGCATCTATGCGGTGCGTTTCCGCCGTGCCGACGGCACGCTTTACGACGGCGTGGCGAGCTACGGCCGCCGCCCCACGGTGACGGAAAACGGCTTGGCCCTGCTCGAAACCTATGTCTTCGATTTTTCCGGAAGCCTTTACGGCGAAACCTGTTCCGTCTCCTTCTTCGGCCATCTGCGCGACGAGCTGAAATTCGACGGGCTCGATCCGCTTGTCGCCCAGATCAGGCGTGACGAGGAAGAGGCGCGGGCTCTGCTTTCCGGTGTCAGGCCAATCGGGGAGCTGGACGCGAAGATCGCGTTTTAGGGGTAGCGAAGCAACCGGCTGTCGAAGGGGTAGCGGGCGATCCTTTCGATCGTCAGCCTGCCGGCGTCTGCATGATTCGGATTGAAAAGGATATTCTTCGCTTTGGGCAGGATGACGGAAGGCACATTCAGGAGACAGGACCTGTTCTCGGTTAGCCAGGCAGACCCCGCTTCCTGCGTCGCTTCCTCGTCACCCAAGTCAATTTCGTCCATGCCGATTGTGCGGACGGCGATATCGTCGGGGCAGTGAATTTTCAGCAATTGGAAATCGACGGGCAGATCTTCAGGATCGACGTGGACGAGGATTTCGAGAAGCGCGGTCGAAGGATGATCGCAGCAATAGACGAGCGGCATCCCCTGTCTATGCCATCGGCCGGGCGCAAGCAGCCCACCCTTGCCGGAAAGATCGGCATAATTGGAGATGCGCCAGAGGATCATGTGTCAGATGTAGATGCCGTGGTCGATCTGATGCAGGGCCTGCTCCACCAGCACGGCGCCGCTTTCCGATTCCAGAAGGTCGAGGGGCACAACGCCAGCCATGCCCCTGTTCGGCTTGCGGAGCCAACGTCGAGCTCTTTCGGGGTCTCCGAAAACCTGCACGGCGAGCTCCATCACGCGAACGACGCGCAAGGCTCCATCATTCTCGTTGACAGTGAGCGGTTCGCCATTGGCTATCCTGCGTGCAAGCGTGCGGCGCGGAGCCACAAATCGATAGAGCTCGTCCATCGAAAAGCCGAGCTTGGTCAATTCGGACACCGTCGTGCCGTCGTAAGTTTTCATGCGGCCGTGAGAGGCGATCTCCAGCCGCTTGCGGATAGGCGTTTCACCAGATACACGCATTCCGGCCTCCTTGATGCCATTTGCCCAGGAATGTAGGTGCAAATGGCACAAAAATCAAACGACATTCGCTTGGAAATGATGCGGGAAATCCCCTTCCTTTCCGCAGCAAAAACCCGTAATAACCGCCACCATGAAAGAATTCCGGCTGGCTTTGATCATTCGAATTATAGGCCCGGCCTTCCGCGCGCTGTAAGAGCGGCCGGAGGGTCCGGGTTTTCGGCGTTTTAGAAAGCGCCTTCCGCCACCGAATTTTCATCGATACGCGCCGGTCCGCGGCGCCAGAGACGATTGCCCACAATGACCGATACCGCCGAAAAGCTCGACTATTCGAAGACCCTCTATCTGCCCGAAACCGATTTCCCGATGCGCGCCGGCCTGCCGCAGAAGGAGCCGGAACTGGTCGCCCGCTGGCAACAGATGGACCTCTATAAGAAGCTGCGCGCCTCCGCCGCCGGCCGCGAAAAATTCGTTCTCCACGACGGCCCGCCCTATGCCAACGGCAACATCCATATCGGCCACGCGCTGAACAAGATCCTGAAGGACGTCATCACCCGCTCGTTCCAGATGCGCGGCTACGACTCGAACTACGTTCCGGGCTGGGACTGCCACGGCCTGCCGATCGAATGGAAGATCGAGGAGGAGAACTACCGCTCCAAGGGCAAGGCCAAGCCCGACCTTTCCGAGCCGGCGGCGATGACCGAGTTCCGCCGCGAATGCCGCGCCTATGCGGAAAAGTGGATCAAGGTGCAGGCGGAAGAATTCAAGCGCCTCGGCATCGTCGGCGATTTCGACAATCCCTATCTCACGATGAATTTTCACGCGGAAGCGCGCATCGCCGGCGAACTGTTGAAGATCGCCAAGAGCGGCCAGCTTTATCGCGGCTCCAAGCCGGTCATGTGGTCGGTGGTCGAGCGCACCGCGCTGGCGGAAGCCGAGGTGGAGTATCAGGATTATGAGTCCGATACGATCTGGGTGAAGTTTCCGGTCGCGAATGGCCCTGCTGCGTTCGCGGATGCCCACGTCGTCATCTGGACTACCACGCCCTGGACCATCCCCGGCAACCGCGCGATCTCCTATTCGCCGAAAATCTCTTACGGCTTTTACGAAGTCACGGCCGCAGAGAACGATTTCGGCCCGCGTCCCGGCGAGAAGCTGATCTTTGCCGATGCGCTGGCGGAGGAATCCTTCAAGAAGGCCAAGCTGGAATTCAGGCGCCTGCGCGGCGTCTCCGCTGACGAGATGGCAGCGATCACCTGCGCCCACCCCCTCAAGGGTCTCGGCGGCGGCTACCAATTCCCCGTTCCGTTGCTCGCCGGCGATCACGTCACCGACGATGCCGGCACCGGCTTCGTGCACACCGCCCCGAGCCACGGCCGCGAGGATTTCGAGGCGTGGATGCATCACATCCGCGAGCTGGAGGCGCGGAGCATCGAGACGAAGATCCCGTTCCCGGTCGACGATTCCGGCACCTATACCACCGACGCCCCCGGTTTCGAGGGCGCGCGGGTCATGGACGACAACGGCAAGAAGGGCGACGCCAACGATCGCGTCATCAAGGCGCTGATCGAGAAGCACGCGCTCTTCGCCCGTGGCCGTCTGAAGCATCAGTATCCGCATAGCTGGCGGTCGAAGAAGCCGATCATCTTCCGCAACACGCCGCAGTGGTTCGTCTACATGGACAAGGAACTCGGCGACGGCACGACGTTGCGCACCCGCGCGCTCAAGGCGATCGACGACACGCGCTTCGTGCCCGCCGCCGGCCAGAACCGCCTGCGCGCGATGATCGAGCAGCGGCCGGACTGGGTGCTTTCCCGTCAAAGAGCATGGGGCGTGCCGATCTGCGTCTTCGTGGACGAGCATGGCGAGGTTCTGCAGGACGAAGCCGTCAACCAGCGCATTCTCGCGGCCTTCGATGCCGAAGGAGCGGATGCCTGGTTCGCCGAAGGCGCCAAGGAGCGGTTCCTCGGCAACGAGCACGACCCGGCCAAGTGGACGCAGGTCACGGACATCCTCGACGTCTGGTTCGATTCCGGCTCGACGCACACCTTCACGCTGGAGGACCGTCCGGACCTGAAATGGCCGGCCGACGTCTATCTGGAAGGCTCGGACCAGCATCGCGGCTGGTTCCATTCCTCGCTGCTGGAATCCGCCGCCACCCGCGGCCGCGCGCCCTATGACACGGTCATCACCCATGGCTTTACCATGGACGAGAAGGGCCAGAAGATGTCGAAGTCGCTCGGCAACGTCGTGGCGCCGCAGGACGTCATGAAGGACGCCGGCGCCGATATCCTGCGCCTCTGGGTTATGACGACGGACTACTGGGAGGACCAGCGCCTCGGCAAGACGATCATCCAGACGAACGTCGATGCCTATCGCAAGCTGAGGAACACGATCCGCTGGATGCTCGGCACGCTCGCCCATGACGAGGGCGAGGAGATCGCCTATACGGAGCTTCCGGAACTCGAAAAGCTGATGCTGCATCGTCTCGCCGAGCTCGATAAGCTGGTGCGCGACGCCTACGACGCCTTCGAGTTCAAGAAGATCGCCCGCGCACTCATCGATTTTGCCAATGTCGAGCTCTCGGCCTTCTATTTCGATGTCCGCAAGGATGCGCTCTATTGCGATGCGCCGTCCTCTCTGCGCCGACGCGCGGCCCTTGCCGTGATCCGCAGGATCTTCGACTGCACCGTGACCTGGCTTGCGCCCATGCTGCCTTTCACCACGGAAGAGGCCTGGCTGTCGCGCAATCCGGATGCGGTTTCGGTGCATCTCGAGCAGTTTCCGACGATTCCGGTCGAATGGCGGAACGAGGCGCTCGCCGAGAAATGGGCTGCGATCCGCCGCGTCCGTTCGGTTGTGACGGGCGCCCTGGAGATCGAGCGCAAGGACAAGCGCATCGGCTCTTCGCTGGAGGCGGCTCCGGTCGTCTACGTGACCGATCCGGAGCTTCTGAAGGCGCTGGAAGGCCAGGACTTCGAGGAGATCTGCATCACCTCGGGCATCGCGATCGTTGCGGGCGAGGGGCCGGACAGTGCGTTCCGGCTGCCGGAAGTGCCCGGCGTCGCGGTCGATCCGAAGCTTGCGGAAGGCGTAAAATGCGCCCGCTCCTGGCGGGTGACGAAGGATGTCGGCTGCGATCCGGCCTGGCCGGACGTTTCCGCGCGCGATGCCGCCGCTCTGCGGGAGCTTGCCGCTCTCGGACGCCTTTGACGGGGTCTAAAATCGCCGTATGATTGCGCTTTGGCGCGTCATCCGGTATTTCTGCCTGAAATTGGCCGGATTTTTCCGCCACCTGGGGCACACGTAGTCTGAGGCGTCGAGGACGGGCGCCGCTGGAAGGGTTTTGATGAAAACGACATATGCGTTCCGTGTCGGCATGGGCGTGGCCGGCATCCTCGCCTCGACATTGACCCTTTCGGGCTGCATCGGCGGCCCCACTTACGGTACCGACAAGACCGCCATGGAGCAGCTCGCCGACGACCTCGGCAAGTCCGTTTCCCTCGGCGGAGGCCGGGAACAGGCGAACCGCAGCGTCAAATACAATCCGCGTCCCTCGCTGGTCGTCGCCACCAAGGAACAGGGTAGCGCCCTGCCGCCGCCGCAGCAGTCGCTTGCCAACCGCGAGAACAACCCGAACTGGGTGGAATCTCCGGAAGAGACCCGCCAGCGCCTCCGCGACGAGGCTGCCGCGAACGAGAAGGACCCCAATTACCGTTCGCCGCTTCTAGCCGGCAACGGCCAGGCCGGTCAGATGACCGAGACCGAGAAATGGGAAGCCTTCCGCAAGGCCAAGCAGGATGCCGAAACCGTGGACATCTCGGCGCGCCGCCGCTCGCTGGTCGATCCGCCGGCGGAATTCCGCTCGACCGATGCCGCCAATCTCACCGATCTCGGCGAGCCGGAAACGCAGAAGGAAAAGCGCCGCAAGCAGCAGGCGGCCGATGCGAAGAAGTCCAGCGAGTGGTGGAAGCTCTTCTGATAGGGCCGCTCAGCTTTCCCTTTTCGATTTGAAGAAGCCCGTAAGCAGGCTGGCCGCTTCGGTTTCCCCCAGGCCGGAATAGACCTCCGGGGCATGATGGCAGGTCGGCTGGCTGAAGAAGCGTACGCCGCTGTCCACCGCGCCGCCCTTCGGGTCTTCCGCGCCGTAATAGAGGCGGCGGATGCGCGCGAAGGAAATCGCCGCGGCGCACATGGTGCAGGGTTCGAGCGTCACGTAGAGATCGGCGCCGGCCAGCCGTTCCTGACCGAGCGTGGCGGAAGCTTCGCGGATGACGGCGATTTCGGCATGGGCGGTGACGTCGTTGTCGGCGCGGGTGCGGTTCCCGGACCGGGCGACGATCGCGCCGTCGAGCACCAGCACGGCGCCGATGGGGACCTCGCCGCGGGCCGCGGCATCGCGCGCTTCGACAAGTGCCACATCCATGAACCCGTCGGTATTCGGCATTTCGGCGATTTCCTCTTAACCCGGATCGCGCGAACTGGTAGGAAGCATCCAATCGCAGGCCCGATTTGCGGGCATCGCTCCATCGCAGTCAACACGAACAAGAATGTCCGGATCAATCTCACAGACCCGCTAGACATCACGCTTCAGGCAAACAACAAATGAATTCAAAAGACAAGCCGAAGCGCGGCGAAGGCAGGACCTTCGTTCGCGAAACCAAGCCCCGGTCGGCCCCGAAAGACGGCGCTGCGGCCAAGTCCGCTGCCGGCGCAGGGAAGAAGGCTGCCGCGGAGAAGCCCGCAAAGGCGGCTCGCAAGCCGGCGGTGGCTGTCGCGGCGCCGGTCGAGGCGGAGGGCAAGCCGGAGCGCATTTCCAAGATCCTGGCCCGTGCCGGCATCGCGTCCCGCCGCGATGTCGAGCGGATGATCATGGAAGGCCGGGTGAAGCTGAACGGCCAGGTTCTCGATACGCCGGTCGTCAACGTCACGCTTGAAGACAGGATCGAAGTGGACGGCATGCCGATCCGCGGCATCGAACGCACCCGCCTCTGGCTCTACCACAAGCCGGCCGGCCTCGTGACCACCAATTCCGATCCGGAAGGACGTCCGACCGTCTTCGACAACCTGCCGGAAAGCTTGCCGCGCGTCATGTCGATCGGCCGCCTCGACATCAATACGGAAGGCCTGCTGCTGCTTACCAACGACGGCGGTCTGTCGCGCGTGCTGGAACTGCCGACCACCGGCTGGCTGCGCCGCTATCGCGTTCGCGCTCATGGCGACGTCGACCAGGAGGCGCTCGACAAGCTTAAGGAAGGCATTGCCGTCGACGGCGTGCTCTACGGTTCGATCGACGCGACGCTGGACCGCACCCAGGGCCGCAACGTGTGGATCACCATGGGCCTTCGCGAAGGCAAGAACCGTGAGATCAAGAACGTGCTCGGCGCGCTGGGCCTCGAAGTGAACCGCCTGATCCGCATCTCCTACGGCCCTTTCCAGCTCGGCGACCTGCCGGAGGGTCAGGTGGTCGAGGTGCGCGGCCGCATGCTGCGCGACCAGCTCGGGCCGCGCCTGATCGAGGAAGCCAAGGCGAATTTCGACGCGCCGATCTACAACGACAAGGGTGCGGAAGACGACAAACTGGTGCGCGCGGAACGGTCCGATTGGTCTGGGAAGCCGGAAAAGACCGGGAAGACGGAGCGTCCGCGGGCCGGCAGGGATGAGGATCGGCGCGAGAAGGCGCTTGGCCGGCTGGATACGAAGCCCGGCGATCGGAAATTCGGCGACAAGAAGCTTGGGGACAAGAAGTTCGGCGACGGGCCGCGCGGCGCCAAGGGCAATGACCGTGATTTCGGCGACGACCGTCCGAAGAAGCGTCCTCCCATGGGCACCAGCCGTACCGCCAATGTCTGGATGGCGCCGGGCGCCCGCCCAACCACGGACAGCAAGGCGAAAAAATCTTCGGCGCGCGCCGAGGCGGAGCAGTTCTTCAAGAAGCCCGCTCCCGAGAACGACCGCCGCGTGGTGGTGAACCGCGCCGACGACGACAGCGACTGGATCCGCGCCGAAGCGCCGGCCCGCCGGCCGCGCGAGGAGGAGGGCGGCGATTCCGGCCGCAAGCGTTCGTTCGGCGACCGTGGCGAGCGCAGCTTTGGCGATAGGCCGCGCGGCGAGCGCAAGCCGCGCGAAGAAGGTGACCGCCCGCGCGGCGAACGCTCTTTCGACAGGTCGAGAGGCGAGCGCCCGTTTGGCGACAAGCCCCGCGGGGACCGCAGGCCCCGCGAAGATGGCGATCGTCCAGCCCGTTCTTTCTCCGGCGAAAGCCGGTCCGAGCGTCCGCGCGGCGAGCGCAGCTTTGGTGATCGCCCGCCCCGTGGAGATCGTCCGTTTGGCGACAAGCCGAGAGGCGACCGCCGCCCGCGTGAGGATGGCGACCGCCCCGCACGATCCTTCTCCGCAGGCGAGGGGCGTGCCGAGCGCAGCCGCTCCGAGCGCCCGGCGGGAGATCGGCCGTTCGGCGACAAACCGCGCGGTGGAAAACCGGGTGGAAAGCCCTTCGGCGGCAAGCCGGGTGGCGCCAAGGGCGGATTTGCCGGCAAACCTTCCGGCGGACGGGGAAAACCGGGTGGCGCGGGCAAGCCGGGCGGCCGTCCGGGCGGTGCCCGGAGCGGCGGCAGACCGGCCGGCGGCAAGCCGCGCACGCCGAGGGGGTGACGGGCAGTGCGGATCGTCGGCGGTGAATTTCGCGGCCGTTCCCTGGCCACGCCCAAAACAAATGCGATCCGGCCGACCATCGACCGGACGCGCGAAAGCCTGTTCAACATCATCGGCCATGTCTATCCGGAGGCGCTGAACGGCACCCGGGTGATCGATCTTTTTGCCGGCACCGGCGCGGTGGGCCTCGAAGCGGTCTCGCGGGGCTGCCGACACGCGCTCTTCGTGGAGAACGGCGTCGAGGGCCGCGGGCTGCTCTGGGAAAATATCGATGCTCTCGGCCTGCACGGCCGCACCCGCATCCTGCGCCGCGACGCGACCAAGCTCGGCGCGGTCGGCACGATGGAGCCGTTTCATTTCCTTTTTGCCGATCCGCCCTATGCTCAAGGTCTTGGCGAAGATGCGCTGCTGGCGGCGCATGCCGGCGGCTGGCTGGTTCCGGGCGCGCTCGCGATCCTGGAGGAGCGCGCCGACGTGACGCCGTCCGTCGTCCCCGCCTTCAAGCCGCTCGAAAGCCGCGTCTTCGGCGACACCCGCATGGATTTCTTCCGTTATCAGCCCGCGTGAGAGAAAAGGAATGAACACCAAGCTCGCCCTTCCCGATCTTGAGGCCGTCAGGAAGAGGGGCGGACTGACCTTCGCGGTCGCCTTCGGCGGCGGGGGGGCGCGCGGCATTTCGCATATAAGGGTCATCGAAGCGCTAGACGAACTCGGCATCCGGCCGGTGGCGATCTCCGGTTCCTCGATCGGTGCGATCATGGGAGCCGGCATGGCGTCCGGCATGACGGGCCGGGACATCCGCGACTATACGCTGGAGACGGTGGGAAACCGCGGGGCGCTCCTCAACCGGCTCTGGAGCCTCGGGCCTGCGACGATGCGCGACAAGCTCGGCGGCTTCCGCTTCGGCCACTTCAATCTCGAACTCATTCTCGACGCCTTCCTGCCGCCGCAGGTGCCGGAAGATTTCGCCGATCTCGAAATCCCGATGAAGATCTCGGCGACGGACTATTACGGTCAGGCGGAAGTGGTGCTGGAACAGGGCGGGCTGCGCACCGCGATCGCCGCATCCGCCGCCATTCCCGGCCTCTTCATGCCAGTGCATGTCAACGGCCGGATCATGATCGACGGCGGCGTCTTCAATCCCGTGCCCTACGAGCAACTGATGGAGCTTGCCGACGTGGTGATCGGCGTCGATGTGGTGGGCGCGCCGGAAGGGGACGGCACGCATCCCCCGAGCCGCATCGACGCCCTGTTCGGCGCGAGCCAGCTCACCATGCAGGCGAGCATCGCGCTCAAGCTCAAGCTCAATCCGCCGCATATCTTCCTGCGGCCGTCGGTCAACCGGTTCCGGGTTCTGGATTTCCTGAGGGCCCGCGATATCCTGGACGAATCGGAAGGCGTCAAGGACGAGCTGAAGCGCGCGGTCGACGCGCTTCATGCGGCCGCCGAGATGTGATCAGGTTTCTGCCGCCTCCGGCTCCGAACCCATCTCGTCGACGAGAGTAGGCCGCTTGGGCTTGATCAGCGGCTCCGGCCGGACCGGGCTGTTGAAGAGCATTTCGCGGCCGGCGCCGAGACCCTGCACGGCCTGGATCTGCAGCCGCTCCTCGTCGCGCTTGCGGATGTCCTCGCCGATCTCGTAGGCGTCGCTCTCCGCCATGCCGAGCCCTTCCAGCGTCCGGCGGCCGAAGAGAAGCCCGGATTCCAGCGTTTCGCGGAGTTCGTATTCGACATCCCTGTCCCTGAGCGACAATGAATGGATGCGGTCGTAGGAGCGCACGAAGAGCCGCACGTCGGGGAATTCGGAACGGATGAGATCGACGATGCGGTCGGTCGTCTCGCGCTTCTGCGTGGTGACCGCGACAATCTTCGCCTTCTCGATGCCGGAAGCGATCAGCACGTCGCGGCGCGTGCCGTCGCCGAAATAGATGCGGAAGCCGAAGCTCGCGGCCTGGCGGATGCGGTCGGCGGAATCGTCGATGACGGTCACCGCGCTGCCGCCGGCAAGCAGGATCTGCGCGGCGATCTGGCCGAAGCGCGAGAAGCCGATCATCAGCACATCGGCTCCGGCTCCGTCGAAATCCTCCTCCAGCTCCTCGCGGGTCTCGCCGCTCATGAACCGTTTGGAAAGTGCTGCTCCGAAAGGCGTGAGCGCCATGGAAAGCGTCACGCCGGCGATCAGGAGCGAGGCGGTGGCCGAGGAGAAAAGGCCCGCGGCGGTCGCGGTGGTGAAGAGCACGAACCCGAATTCGCCGCCCTGCGGCAGCAGGAAGGCGATCCTGACCGCATCGTCATGGGGCGAACCCCAGAGCCGGCAGAGCCCGTAGACGATCAGCGCCTTCACCGCCATGAAGACCGGCACGGCCGGCAGGATGAAGAGGATGTTGTCCAGAATGACCTCGACTTCCAGCGACAGGCCGACCGCCATGAAGAAGAGCGCGAGCAGCAGGCCGCGAAAGGGCTCGATATCCGCTTCCAGCTCGTGCCGGTAGGAGGATTCGGCGAGCATCACGCCCGAGAGGAAGGCGCCCATGGCCATGGAAAGCCCGACCGCCTGCATGGCCGCGGCCGACCCGAGCACGACCAGAAGGGCTGCGGCGATCATCACCTCCCGCGCGCCGGTTCGGGCGATCACCTGGAACATCGGCGTCAGCAGGTAGCGTCCGGCAAGCACCATGGCTCCGACCGCGCCGACTGCGGTCGCGAAATCGAGGAGCGGGGTCGCGGCGGCTTCGTTGGTGCCGGGGGAAAGGATCGTGATCAGCGCCAGGAGCGGCACGATGGCGAGGTCCTGGAAGAGCAGCACGGAAAAGGACCGCTGCCCGTAGCGGCTGTTCATGTCGCCGTCGTCGTTCAGGATCTGCAGTGCAAACGCGGTCGAGGACAGCGCCAGGCCGAAGCCGATGATCAGGCTGCCGCGCCAGCCCGCCATGTTCGCGAAATAGGCAAGCGCCGTCAGGATGAGGCCGGTCAGCGCCACCTGCGCGGGGCCAAGGCCGAAGACGTCGCCGCGCATCTGCCAGAGGCGCGACGGATTGAGCTCCAGGCCGATGATGAAGAGCAGGAAGACGACGCCGAATTCCGCAAAGCTCAGAACCTCCTCCGCCTCCATGATCGTGTGCATGATCGGACCGATGACGATGCCGGCGGCCAGATAGCCGAGCACCGTGCCCAAACCCAGCTTCTTGAACACCGTGGCGGCGATGACGGCGCCGCCGAGCAGAAGCAGGACTTGGAAAAACAAGGAGTCGGGCGATGTCATGCGGGATACTTTCGGGTCATGGGAAGCGAGCGGCTTCTCAAGAATCGGAGAGGCGCCCTTGATGCATCTGACAGTGCACAATAAATGGGACGATAATGAAAGGCTTGCAATCATGACCTCTGAAATCGATTCCGCCGCCCTGCTTTCCCGCGCCAGTGAACTTATCGATCTCGCCAAGGCCGCGGGAGCGGATCAGGCGGATGCGGTGGTCGTGCGATCCCGTTCGCGCTCGGTGAGCGCCCGCCTCGGCAAGGTGGAGGGAACGGAGGCCTCCGAGAGCGACGATTTCTCGCTCCGCGTCTTCGTCGGCAGAAGGGTCGCGAGCGTCTCGGCCAATCCCGGCTTCGACATGAAGACGCTCGCCGAACGCGCCGTCGCCATGGCGAAGGTCTCGCCGGAAGATCCGTTCGCCTGCCTGGCGGACGAAAAGGACCTGGCGAAATCCTATCCGGATCTCGAACTGTTCGATCCGACCGAAGTGCCGACCGATGCCCTGCGCGACGTCGCGCTCGAAATGGAGCAGGCCGCGCTCGATGTTCAAGGGGTGACCAATTCTTCCGGCGCCGGCGCCTCTGCCGGCATGGGCGGCATGGTGCTCGTCACCTCGCACGGTTTTTCCGGCAGCTACATGGCGAGCCGCTTCGGCCGTTCCGTCAGCGTCATCGCCGGCGAGGGCACCAAGATGGAGCGCGACTACGATTTCGACAGCCGCCTCTATGCCGCCGATCTCGACGATCCGAAGCTGATCGGCCGCCGCGCCGCCGAACGGGCGGTCAAGCGCCTCAGCCCGCGCCAGGTCGATACCGGCAGCAACGTCACCGTCGTCTTCGACCCGCGCATCGCCCGCGGTTTCGTCGGCCATATCGCCGGCGCGATCAACGGCGCGTCGGTCGCCCGCAAGACGAGCTTCCTGCGCGACAGGATGGGCCAGCAGGTCCTGAAAGCCGGGCTTGACATCACCGATGATCCGCTCGTGGTGCGCGGCTCTTCCTCCCGCCCCTTCGACGGCGAAGGCATTTCGGGCGAGCGCATGGTGATGATCGAGGACGGCGTGCTGAAGCACTGGTTCCTGTCCACCTCCACGGCGCGCGAGCTCGGGCTTTCGACGAACGGCCGCGGCGTGCGCGGCGGCACGGCGGTGACGCCCGCCTCCACCAATCTCGCGCTGGAGCCCGGCGACATCTCGCCGGAGGACCTGATCAGGTCGGTCGGCACCGGCTTCTATATCACGGAGCTGATCGGCCAGGGCGTCAACATGATCACCGGCGAATACAGCCGCGGCGCGACCGGCTTCTGGATCGAGAACGGCGAGCTTGCCTATCCGGTCTCGGAAGTGACGATCGCCTCCAATCTCAAGGACATGTTCATGCGGATCACGCCGGCGAACGACATCGACCGGAAGTTCGGGGTCGCTTCGCCGATGATTGCCATCGAGGGCATGACGCTGGCGGGACGTTGATCCCGATGGCTGCAGGAAACTGGCAGGACGATCTCGAACTCATCCGCGACGCGACGCGCCAGGCGGCCGAGATCGCCCATGGCTTCTTCGGCAACGCGCCGGAAGTCTGGTGGAAGAACGAGGGGAGGTCGCCGGTCAGCGCCGCCGATTTCGCCGCCAACGACCGGCTGCAGAACCTGCTTCTGAAGGCGCGGCCGAATTACGGCTGGCTGTCGGAGGAGACCGACGACGATGCCGCCCGGCTTTCCGTCGAAACCCTCTTCGTCGTCGATCCGATCGACGGGACGCGCGCCTTCATCAACGGGCAGAAGACCTGGTGCGTCTCGGTCGCCGTCGTGCATGGCGGCCGTCCGGTGGCGGGCGTGCTCGTGGCGCCGGCATTGGAGGAGGAGTTCTGCGCGGTGAAGGAAGGCCGGGCCTTGAAGAACGGCCGGCCGATCGCCGTCACCGCCGGCCGCCGGGATGACAAATTGGTGATCGCGGCCGACGAGAGCCTCGTGAAGAAATTCGATCCGGCGTTCCGCGAGGAGATCCACCGCGTGCACCACGTTCCCTCGCTTGCCTACAGGCTCGCCATGGTGGCCGACGGGCGCATCGACGGCACGGTCGTCAAGCGCAATTCCCATGATTGGGATCTCGCCGCCGCAGACCTGATCCTCGAACGCGCCGGCGGTATCCTGCAGGACTTGGACGGCAACCGGCTCTCCTACAACCGGACGGAGGTCAGTCACGAAATGCTGATCGCCGGTGCCGGGCACGCGCTCCGGAGCCTGGCTCCACACCTTCCCGGTTGACCTTTTTTCCGGAATGCAGCAGAGGAAAAGCCGGGGGAGCTGGAACGGACGGGATATCGGACAATGACGGAAACGGTCGAAAAGAAACAACTCCTGCACCTGGTCTTCGGCGGTGAATTGCAGAGCCTCGAAGGTCTTCAATTCAAGGATCTGTCCAAGCTCGACATCGTCGGTATCTTCCCCGATTACGCGAGCGCGCTCGTCGCGTGGCGGACCAAGGCGCAACAGACGGTCGACAACGCGCAGATGCGTTATTTCATCGTCCATATGCACCGGTTGCTGGATCCCGACAGCAAGTCGGCCTGAGGTCGGCCTGCCCCCTGGAAGTGCCCGTTTCAATGCAGGTCCTCTGCCTGTCGACGCTTTGGAGGACCCTATTTTGACGCATTTGTAAAACACAAAAAATTCGGCTACGGATGACGAAATCGGAGGGGCTATCACATTGACGGCGGTCACGATGGATCAGGGGCGGATGCGATGAGCAGCGGCTTGGCGCGCACGGCTCTCTTTGGCTATCGGCTGGCCGGCATCCTGCTTTATCCGCTGGTCGGTCCCTACCTCAGCTATCGTGCGATCAAGGGCAAGGAAGACAAGACCCGCCGCCTGGAGCGGCTGGGTTATGCGAGCCTTGCCCGGCCGCGCGGGCCGCTCGTCTGGGTGCATGCCGCAAGCGTCGGCGAAACCATCGCCATCATGCCGCTGATCCGCGAGCTGCGCCGCCGGGAAATCCATGTCCTGCTCACCACCGGCACCGTCACGTCCGCCAATCTCGTCCAGTCGCGGCTGGCCGACGAGGTGATCCATCAATACGTGCCGCTCGACCTGAAATTCCCGATCAAGCGCTTCATCGCCTATTGGAAGCCGGATGCCTGCATCACGGCGGAATCCGAGATCTGGCCGACGACCGTCTCGGAACTTGCCCGCCGCCATATCCCGCAGATCCGCGTCAACGCCCGCATGTCCGACCGTTCCTTCGAGCGCTGGCGCAACCACGGCTCGATCGCCGAGAGGCTGTTCGAGAAGATGGCGCTGGTCGTGGCTCAGTCGGATCTCGATGCCGAGCGGTTCCGCGATCTCGGCGCCTGGCCTGTCATCGTGTCCGGCAACCTGAAGAGCGACACGGACCCGCCGCCCTGCGACGAGGCGCTGCTTGCGCGTTATCGCAAGGAGATCGGCAATCGCCAGACCTGGGCGGCGATCTCCACTTTCGAGGGGGAAGAAAAGGCGGTCGCCACCGTGCACCGCACGCTCAAGCCGAAGAACGGCCAGTTGACCATTCTCGTGCCGCGTCATCCCGACCGCGCCGATGCGATCGAGGCCATGCTGAAGGAGGGGGGGCTGACCGTCGCGCGCCGCTCGCGCAACGATCCGCTGACGCCGGAGACCGACGTCTTCCTGGGCGATTCCATCGGCGAGATGGGGCTTTACCTGCGGCTCACGGAGATCGCCTTCGTCGGCAAGTCGCTCGCGACTTCAGAAGGCGGCCAGAACCCGCTGGAGCCGGCCATGCTGGGCTGCGCCGTACTCTCCGGCCCGCATGTCCAGAATTTCCGCGATGCCTACCAGCATCTCGTGCGCAAGGGCGGCGCCCGCATCGTCAAGGATGTGGAAATGCTCGCCAAGGCGGTGCATTATCTGATGATCAACGAGCTCGCCCGCAAGAAGATGGTGGATTCCGGCCATGATGCGATGGACGAGATGCGGGGCGCGCTGTCGAAGACGGTGAAGGCGCTGGAGCCCTACATCAATCCGTTGACGGTCAGCGCCCGGCTGCAGCCGAAAACCGCTGCGGCGGCCACAAGATGAATCCGGACAAGCTCGCAAAGATCGCCGGCATCCTGTTCGACAAGGACGGCACGCTTCTGCGTTACGACGAGAGCTGGGGACCGGTGAACCGCGAGGCGGCCCGGATCGCCGCCGCCGGCAATGCCGAGCTCGAGCCGCAGCTCCTGTTTTCGGGCGGCATGGATCCGGTTTCCGGCCATACGCGGGCGGACAGCCTGCTCGCAGCCGGCAACGCGGCCGAGATCGCCGCCGGTTTCGTCTCCGCCGGCTCGCCCCTCGATGTCGCGGAACTGACCAGGCTGCTCGACGAACTCTTCGTCCGCGCGGCGGAGTTTTCGGTGCCCGTCGCCGATCTCGCCGGGCTTTTCTCCCGGCTGAAGGCCCGCGGCTTCAAGCTGGGCGTCGCCTCCAGCGACAACGAGGAATCGATCCGCCAGACCGCCATCCGCTTCGGCTTCATCGGCCATCTGGATTTCATCGCCGGCTACGACAGCGGCCACGGCGTCAAGCCGGAGCCCGGCATGGTGCTCGGCTTCTGCGGCGCCACCGGCCTCGATCCCGGCGAGGTCGCCATGGTCGGCGACAACAATCATGACATGCATATGGGCGAGAAAGCGGGCGTCGGCTTGAAGGTCGCAGTGCTGACCGGCACAGGCTCGCGCGAGACGCTGTCGGCCGCCGCCGACATCTGCCTCGACGATATAACGGCGCTCGAAGGGCTCCTGCCCGAAAAGGTCGAAGCCTGAGCCGTGCGACCGGTGCGCAGGCTTGCCTTTTGGGAAAAAGTCCCTTCTTCTTCGCGGGCTTTTTCAGGACGGATCAGCCGGAGAGCGTAGCGTATGGTATCGGAAGCACCGCCATTCTGGTGGACGAAAGCGGATTGGCGTGCCTGGGCCCTGTCCCCCTTTTCCTTCCTCTACGGACGGATCGCCGGACGCCGGATGGCGCGCGCGCGCCGTGCCGGCGTGCCTCTCCCGGTCATATGCGTCGGCAATTTCACGGTCGGCGGGGCCGGCAAGACGCCGACGGCCCTCGCGCTCGCCCGCGCGGCGAAGGAAAAGGGCCTGAAACCGGGTTTCCTGAGCCGCGGATACGGCGGCTCGATCGATGTCACGACCGTGGTCGATCCCGCCCATCACCGCGCCGAAGCGGTCGGTGACGAGGCGCTGCTGCTTGCGCGCGAAGCGCTGACGGTGATCTCCCGGGGGCGCGTCGAAGGCGCCCGGAAACTGGCCGAGGAGGGCGCCGATCTTGTCATCATGGACGACGGTTTCCAGAGTGCGCGGCTCGTGCTGGATTTCGCTCTCGTCGTCATCGACACGGTGCGCGGCATCGGCAACGGCCATCTCGTGCCGGGCGGGCCGGTGAGGGCGCCGATACCGGAGCAGATGCGCCAGCTTTCGGCCATCCTCAAGGTCGGCAGCGGCGATGCCGCCGACCGGCTGGTGCGCCAGGCCGCCCGCGCCGGCAAACAGGTCTATGTCGCGACGCTGAAACCTCGGGAAGACCGTGAGATCGCCGGCAAGGCGCTCCTTGCCTTTGCCGGCATCGCCGATCCGCAGAAATTCTACCGCACCGTGAGGGAGCTCGGCGGGGAGATCAGGCAGGAGCGTGCCTTCCCCGACCACCACTATTTCAGCGAGGACGAGATCGCAGACCTCCTGGACGACGCGGCGAAGGAGAACCTGATGCTCGTCACGACCGCGAAGGACGCGGTGCGGCTTGCCGGCCATCACGGCCGCATGGAGGAGCTGGCAAGGAAGGCAAAGGTGGTGGAAGTCGAGATGGCGTTCGACGACCCGCTGGCGCCTTCGAAGATCATCGACACGGCGATCGCCAATTTCCGTGCGCGGCGGATCAGAGAGAAGTGAGGGGGAATCGAGCAGGTCAGCTTGCGCCCTCTTCTCCCCAGCGGGGAGAAGTGCCGAGCAAAGCGAGGCGATGAGGGGGTGTACACGCGGCAAACGCTGCATCGCTGTATTTTGGCTTCGCCCCCCTCATCCGGTCCTACGGACCACCTTCTCCCCGCTGGGGAGAAGGGGAAGCCGCTGCCGCCTCATCATTCCACAGAAGCATCAGCAATTTTGCTCAGATGCAATTGCCCTGCAACAAGCGGGAGAAAGGGGATGCGCGACGCTGAAGATGGAGGAAACCGGTGCGGCATATTTCCTTCTCCCCGCCTGCGGGGAGAAGGTGCCGGCAGGCGGATGAGGGGCAACAAGGCATGCGGATGAAGGAGAGCGGATGCCTGCCTCTGATTCCGTTCCGGGTCAGCCGCGGCTCTGGTTCGGCAAGCCGCCGGCGCGCTTCTCGGCTTCCAGCGAGGCGGCGCAATCGACATAGGGCTCCTGCCGTGCGACGCTCCAATAGCGCAGCTCGTCGATCGGGATCTGCGTGCCAGTCATGGCGCAGACGACATAGGAGCCGGCGGCGAGGATCTGGTAGTCGCCGTCGAGATACCGGATTTTGGCCTCGCGATAGCCGCTGCCCTCGAACCGGTTCATTTGTCGTCTCCTGCGGGAAAACATGGAACTGCTCTACCCCGACCGCGCCTCGATTGCCAGCCTTTTCAGCTCCGGCCGAACAGCCGCTCGATATCGGCGAGCTTGAGTTCGATATAGGTCGGCCGGCCGTGGTTGCAGGTGCCGGAGCCAGGCGTCGCCTCCATTTCCCTCAGAAGCGCGTTCATTTCCTCCGGTTTCAACCGGCGGCCGGAGCGCACCGAGCCGTGGCAGGCCATGGTGGCGGCGACATATTCGAGCTTGCCGCGCAAGCCGCCGGCGGTGTTCCATTCGGCGATCTCGTCGGCGAGGTCGCGGACCAGCGAAACCGCATCCACTTCGCCGAGCATGGCGGGCGTTTCGCGCACCGCCACCGCGCCGGGGCCGAAACGCTCGACGGCAAGCCCCAGCCGGTCGAGTTCGGATGCATGCGCCATCAGCCGGTCGCAGTCTTCCTCCGGCAGGTCGATGATCTCCGGGATCAGCAGGACCTGCGAGGCGAGCCGCTTGTCGTCGAGCGCCTTGCGCATCGCCTCGAAGACGAGACGCTCGTGCGCCGCATGCTGGTCGACGATGACGAGCCCGTCTTCGGTCTGGGCGACGATATAGTTCTCATGGACCTGCGCGCGGGCGGCACCCAGCCGGTAGCGCGATGCGTCCTCCGTGGCCTGCCTCGAAACAGGTTCCGCAATAACGGCGTCCGCTCGCGCCGCCGGCATGGTCAGCACGCCGAAATCCGACTGCGCCCGTTCGGAAAAGTCGTTGGCCGGTTGCGGGTGAAGCGGCCGGAAGGGTGAATTCGCGGCGGCCCGGGGCGTGCGCGGCGCGGGCTGCGTGGGGGCTGCCGAAAAACCCGGCCGGAAGGCGCGCATCATGCCGGAGGCGCCGGTCGTCGCGGCGCGGTCGCCTTCCCGGCGCAGCGCCTCGCGGATCGCGCCGACGATGAGGCCGCGCACCAGGCCCGGATCGCGGAAGCGCACGTCCGCCTTGGCCGGATGCACGTTGACATCCACCAGCGCCGGATCGAGCGTGATGGAGAGCACGGCGACTGGATAGCGGCCGGAGGGCACGCTTTCGGCATAGGCGCCGCGGATTGCCGACAGGATCAGCTTGTCCTGCACCGGCCGGCCGTTGACGAAAGCGTATTGATGCGCCGAGTTGCCGCGATGGAAGGTCGGCACGCCGACGAAGCCCTTGAGTTCCACGTCCTCGCGCATGGCGTCGATCTCGATCGCGTTGTCGCGGAAATCGGCGCCCAGCACCTGCGCCATGCGGGCGAGATGGTCGTCGCCCGTCGCCGCGAATTCCAGCGTCGAGCGATCGGAGCCCGAGAGCACGAAGCGGATTTTCGGAAAGGCGATCGCCATGCGCTTGACGACCTCGGTGATGGCGCCCGCCTCGGCCTTTTCCGTCTTCAGGAACTTGAGCCGGGCAGGGGTGGCGAAGAAGATGTCGCGCACCTCCACGACCGTGCCGGGATTGGCGGGCGCCGGCCTGACGCCGGAATTCCTGCCGCCAACGACGGCGACCTGCGAGCCTGCCGCATCGCCCGCTCTCCGGCTGGTGATGGTGAGCTTGGCGACCGAGCCGATCGAGGGCAGGGCCTCGCCGCGGAAGCCGAGCGTGCGGATGTCGTCGAGCGTCTCGGAGATTTTCGACGTGCAGTGCCGCCGCACGGCCAGATCGAGGTCGGCGGCATCCATGCCGAAACCGTTGTCGGTGATGCGGATGAGGCTCTTGCCGCCGCCGGCCGTGGCGATCTCGATGCGTGTGGCGCCTGCATCGATGGCGTTTTCGATCAGCTCCTTGGCGGCGCTGGCGGGCCTTTCGATGACCTCGCCGGCGGCGATCTGGTTGATCAGCGTCTCGGGCAGTTGTTTGACGGACATGCGTCATTCTCCGGGATTCGCCGTTCGAAGAAAAGCCTCGGCAGGTGAATTCAACGGTTTTGAGGAGAGGTTCGCACAAGCGTGCCGCTGTTTATTAATCGGAGCTTAAGACAAGGACGATAATTTGTTCAAGATTGAATTTGGATGAAGCCGGGGGAGCTCCCGCTCCCCGCGTGTGATCGGGATGGCGGCCGGCTGGGCACCGCCATGCGGGACCGGATCACCCGTTGAGGACTTGGAGCCAGCATGTTCTCGACCCCACACGACTTAAACCAGAAGGAATAACGCCCGAGAGGCGAACAAGCGGTTATAACGGTCCGGCTTTCGCCGTGTCCGAAAAAGCATACGGGGAGTTTCATGCTATGAATGATTTGTCGTCGGCGGACGCGAACATTCAGATTGCCATGCTCGAAGTGATTTCCGAAGGCATCTCGGGTGGCGTGCTTGTCTACGACAAGAACGACCTGATCGTCTTTGCAAGCCAGCAATTGCTTGGTCTTCTGCCGGTTCCGAAGAGCTTTCTTGCGCCCGGTACGCGCCTCAGGGATTTCCTCGGCGCCGTTTACGACAGCGGCGGGCGCTTCTCCGCCGACAGCACCGGTCCGCGCCGCATGCTGAGCCGCGAGGATTGGATCGCGGAACAGATTGCCACCCTTTGGAAGGAGCGCGCCGAGACGCTGGAACGGCGCGGCACCGACCGCTGGCTGAGCTTCACCAAGCGCCGCGTGTCCTCCGGCTACGGCGTCTGCGTCATCAGGGACGTCTCGGACCACAAGAAGCGCGAGGAGCAGTGGCGCACGGACATGGAGCGCGTGCAGATCACCGAAGAGGTGCTGGACAATCTGCCGTTCCCGGTCACCGTCAAGGATGGCAATTTCACCTTCGTCGCGGTCAACAAGGCCGCCAGCCGTTTTCTCGATCTGCCGGCCGAGGCCGTTCTGGGACACAAGGGCTCGGATATCCATCCGCCGGAGCTGGAAAAACGTCTCGACGGCATCAACCGACAGCTTTTCCAGACCGGCGAACCGGTTCAGCTTCCCGAGCGCGTCACGCGGCCCGACGGCTCGGAAGTCATCATCATCGCCAACAAATACCGTATCGGAAAGCCGGGACGGTATTACATCGTCACCGCTATGGAGGACATCACCGATCTGGTGGAGGTGGGCGAGGGCGGCCGGGTCGTCTCTCCGAAGCGCCAGGCTGCGCTGATCTCGTCCTCTCTCGGCAGGCATGAGCGCAAGGCGCGCGCCGAATCCGGGCCTGATGCCGCAGGTGTCGCCGGCCGCAAGGTCCTTGTGGTCTCCTCCGACCTTCAAATGGAGGCCGAAGCCTTGGATATCCTCGGCGGACTCGGGCTCGATACGTCATCGGTATCCTGCGCCGAGGAGCTCGAGCTCTTCCTGCGGCTGGCATATGAATCCGGAATCCGCATCGATCTCGTCGTCGTCGTCGACGTGGCGATGGACTTCCAATGCCTCAAGATCGTCGAGCGGCACGGCGTTCCGGCCCTGGCGATCGGCAGTTTGCGGATGAGGGGGGAGCTGGCCGCGGCCGTCACCCGTCTGCTTGCCTCACCTGCGAACGCGGCGGAGAAGCCGCAGGAGGAGAATTGGCGGATTGACCCCGGATGCGAGGCGGAAACTCCGGGCATCGATATCCTCGTCGCCGAAGACAATGAGGTGAACCAGATCGTTTTCTCGCAGATCCTCGAAGGCTTCGGTTACCGTTATGCGATCGCCCCGGACGGCGAGGAGGCGGTCCGTCTCTGGAAGGAGCGCTCGCCGCGGCTGATCCTGATGGACATCACGCTGCCGAAGCTGAGCGGCTTCGAGGCGAGCGCCAGAATCCGGTCGCTTGAAACGGCGGACAGTTCCATTCCGATCATCGGCGTGCTCGCCCAGCCCTTCGACCGCGACCGGGACGAATGCTTCGCCTCCGGTATGAACGAGGTCATCCTGAAACCGATCAGCCCCGAGGCCTTGGAAACTCTTTTCCAGGCCTTTCTCGACATGCCGGAAAAGCAGTCCTATGCTTAACCGATTAATCATACTGTTCCCGTAAGTTAAGCTGAGGGCAGGATTTTTTAATCTTTTTCCCGCATTCTTCCCGCGATTGTGAAGCGTAACGGGATTGTTCATGAAGTCGGCGGGAAATCCATTGCCGCAGGTCAGCCAGAATGAGCTGCAGGCAATGGCCTACAGCGATCCTCTGACGGGTCTCGGAAACCGGTACCGCCTCCGCGACAAGGTGCGCCTTCTGGCGGCCGAGCGCGCCCAGGACCCGGCACCCTTCACCATCTGCATCGCCAATCTCGACGGGTTCAAGCCGATCAACGACCTTTTCGGCGCTGAGGCCGGCGACGAGATCCTCTGCCAGGTGGCCCACCGCCTGAAGGCCTGCATTCCGGACGGGGCCACCGTCACCCGCCACGAGGGCGACGAGTTCGCCTTCATCCTGCCGCTCGTCTTCGAGCGGACCGGCGCCGAGCGCATCGGCCAGATGATCAAGGACGTGCTCTCCGCGCCTTACGACCTCGGCGACCGCAACGTGCGCCTTTCCGCCTCCTTCGGCTTTGCGATCTATCCTTTCGCGGGCGCGGATTTCGAGGAGCTGCTGAAGAGCGCCGAAACCGCCCTTTACCGCTCCAAACGTCGGGGCCGCGGCCAGATCACCGTCTATTCCCGCGAGATCGCCCAGGAGATGAAGCGGGCCACACAGCTCGAGCAGGCATTGCGCAACGCCATCATCGCCGATGCGGTCGATGTGCATTTCCAGCCGATCGTGCGTGTCGCCGATGGCGGGGTCGTCGGTTTCGAGGCGCTCGCCCGCTGGATCGATGCGGATCTCGGATCCGTTTCGCCTGCGGTATTCGTGCCACTCGCCGAGGAGCGCGGTTTTATTGACGCGCTTTCTGAAACGTTGCTGCGCAAGGCGGCGGAGGCCGCGCTCTCCTGGCCGCGCGAACTTTTCCTCTCCTTCAACCTGTCTTCCGCGCAGCTCATGGACCCCGGCACGACCGAGACCATCCTCTCGACGCTTGCCCGCGTCGGGCTCGATCCCTATCGCCTGGAGCTGGAGATCACCGAAACGGCGGTGATGACCTCCGCCGACACGGCACAGCGCATCATCACCGATCTTCGCCGGCAGGGCGTGCGCATCGCGCTCGACGATTTCGGCACCGGCCAGTCGAGTCTCGGCCGCTTGCGCGATTTCACCTTCGACAAGGTCAAGATCGACCGCGCCTTCGTCTCGCGCATCACTACCGACCGAGCCTCCGAGCATATCGTCAAGGCGATCATCGCCATGTGCCAGGGGCTGGATCTGGAGGTGGTGGCGGAAGGCATCGAGACGCCGGCCGATGCCGGTAAGCTCAACCAGCTCGGCTGCGGCATGGGGCAGGGATATTTTTACGGCAAGCCGGCCGACAGCGCCGCGACACTGCGCTACCTTCACGAACATTACCGCGATTTCGTGACGCTCTGACATCGTCCGACGACGCTCTCCGGACAATCCGCGCCGCGCGTGGTTCTCGCCATGTCCGCGTGCCTGGGCAATGATGGCCTGTCAGACCACTGCCCCCGGAAAGCCGATGCCAGCCTCCAACAATCCTCTTCTGCAGCCGTTTCAGCTCAGGCACCTGACGCTGAGGAACCGCATCATGTCGACCGCGCACGAGCCGGCCTATTCCGAGGACGGCATGCCGAAGGACCGCTACCGGCTCTACCATGCCGAAAAGGCGAAAGGCGGCATCGCGCTGACCATGACGGCGGGATCGGCCGTGGTGTCTTCCGACAGCCCGCCGGCCTTCGGCAACCTGCATGCCTATCGCGACGAGATCGTGCCGTGGCTCAGGCGGCTTGCCGACGACTGTCACGAGCATGGCGCGGCGGTGATGATCCAGCTCACCCACCTCGGCCGCCGCACCGGCTGGAACAGGGGCGACTGGCTGCCCGTGCTGGCGCCGTCGCCGGTCCGCGAGCCCGCCCATCGCGCCTTCCCGAAGGAGATCGAGGACTGGGACATCGAACGCATCGTCGCCGATTATGCCGACGCGGCCGCGCGCATGCAGGCGGCGGGCCTCGACGGCGTCGAATTCGAGGCCTACGGGCACCTGATCGACCAGTTCTGGTCGCCGGCCACCAACCGCCGGGAGGACGAATTCGGCGGTTCGCTCGAAAACCGCATGCGTTTCACCGAAATGGTCATGGAGGCGGTGCGAAAGGCGGTCGGCCCGGATTTCATCGTCGGAATCCGCATGGTGGCGGACGAGGACTGGGACAGGGGCCTGAGCCGGGAGGAGGGGGTCGAGATCGCCCGGCGCCTGGCGGGTTCCGGCAGGATCGATTTCCTCAACATCATCCGCGGCCATATCGATCACGATGCGGCCCTGAACGAGGTGATCCCGATCCAGGGCATGCGTTCGGCGCCGCATCTCGATTTCGCGGGCGAGGTGCGCGAGGCGACGAAATTCCCCGTCTTCCACGCGGCCCGCATCGCGGACGTGGCGACCGCCCGCCATGCGGTCGCGGAGGGCAAGCTGGACATGGTCGGCATGACGCGCGCCCATATCGCCGATCCGCACATCGCCGAAAAGGTGGCGCGCGGCGAGGAGGCCCGCATCCGCCCCTGCGTCGGCGCGACCTACTGTCTCGACCGCATCTACGAGGGCGGCGAGGCGCTCTGCATCCACAATGCCGCGACCGGCCGCGAAGCGGAAATCCCCCATGACATTCCCAGGGCGGATGCCTTCCGCAAGGCCGTCGTCGTCGGCGCCGGGCCTGCGGGGCTGGAGGCGGCCCGCGTGCTCGCCGAGCGGGGCCACAAGGTCATCGTGCTGGAAGCGGCGGGGGAGGCGGGCGGACAGGTCAATCTTCTCGTCCGCAATCCGCGGCGGAAGGAAATGATCGGCATCGTCGATTGGCGGCTTGCCGAGCTGGAGCGCCTGGGTGTCGAGATCCGCTACGATGTCTATGCCGAGCCGGAAGACGTGCTCGCCCTGGAGCCCGATCTGGTCGTCGTCGCGACCGGCGGCGTGGCGCAGGCGCCGGAGGTGGAAGAAGGTGCCGAGCTGCTGACGTCGAGCTGGGATATCCTTGCGGGCGCGGTGAAGCCGGCCGGCCCGGTTCTGCTGTTCGACGACAATGGCGGCCATCCCGGCATGAGCGCGGCGGAAGTGATCGCCGAGGCCGGCGCCGAGCTGGAGGTGGTTTCCCCGGAAAGGTTCTTCGCCCCGGAAATGGGCGGCATGAACCATGTGCCCTATGCCAGGGCCTTCGCCGAGAGGGGCGTGCGCGTCACCATCAATGCCCGGCTGAAATCGGTCCGGCGGGACGGCAACGCGCTGATCGCGGTCCTGGGGTCGGATTTTTCTGCCGGTGCGCTGCAGGAGCGGCGGGTCGCGCAGGTCGTGGTGGAGCACGGCACGGCGGCCAACGCGGACCTCTATCTGGCGCTGAAGCCGCTTTCGAAGAATTTGGGCGCGGTGGACTACCAGGCGCTTATCGCCCGCAGGCCACCCCTGCCGATGCGGGAGCCGCAGGCGCGCTTCGATCTCATCCGGATCGGCGATGCGGTTGCCGGCCGCAACATCCATGCGGCGATCTACGACGCATTGCGCTTCTGTTCCCTCTTATAAAAAGAGAGGCGGCACCTGGGGTACCGCCTCTTTCTCCATGGATGACGGCGAGTCATCCGTTCCGGGCCCTTACTGCTTCGGAGCCGTCGACGGGGAAGTGCCGCCGCCACCGGCAGGCATCTGCGTACCGGTAGACGATGTGGTCGTCTGGTCGGCTTCCGCCTGCTTGTCTGCCAGGGTCTTGAATTCCGGAGCGGCCTGCAGCGCTTCGGCCGTTTCGGTCGTGGTCAGACGGACCTCGTTGTTGTTCTCGGCATCACGGGTCATGGTGATCTTGTCCATGGGGACCGCGACGTCCTTTTCGCCGATGCCGAGGAAGCCGCCGACGCCCACCACGGCCGCGACGATGCCGCCGTTTTCTTCCATGATCAGGTCGTTGACGTCACCGATGCTCTTGTCTTCGGCATTGTAGATGGGCTTGCCGATATAGTCGTTGGCGCTGACCTGGGTTTCGCCCTGTTCCGTCAGGTAACCGCCGGAAGCGGCTGCGCTGTCGGCCGGCTTGGCGGCCGGGTCGGCCGGAGCGGCGGGCGCTGCCGGCGCCGGTGCCGGAGATGCTGGCGGCGCAGGCTGGGTTTGGGCGATTGCCGGCGCAATGGCGGTGGATGCCAAAAGAACTGCGGCGGCCACCGTGCTAAGGGTCTTCTTCATAACGATCCTCCTACCTTCCTCTACGAGGTTTCTCTTTATGACCGCGCGGTTTCTCCGTGCCCGGAATTCCCGGGCCGCGCCGGTTCGAGAGGGGAATGTTATGGGAGACGAATAGTTCCGGATTTGGCTGCTGAAATTTTAGGCGATTTTAAGGGAACTTTCCGGGATTTCCGCAGTTAGGTTCCCCTTGCCTCTATTATAGGCGGAAGGCAGGCTCGGGATCGCATCGGATCGGCACGGCGATCTCGAAAAGCGCCCCCGCCAGCGGGTCGGCCGCGCGGGCGGCCTCGTCCAGCCCTTCCCAGGAGGAGGTTACGGCAAGCCGTCCGTCGCCGATGAAAGCGGGGCAGGTGGTTCGGCGCGCCGGCAGAAGATGGCGGGAAAGATGGGTTCCGTCGGATGCGTAATGATCCACCGCGCCTTCTCCCCAGCGGGCATTCCAGATCGTTCCGTCGCTCGCGCAGATCGACCCGTCCATGCCGCCGGGTTTGCCGTTCTCGTCGATGAGCACCGCCGCATTTCCGGTCGGAAGTCCCGTTTCGGAATCCAGCGGCACGCGCATCAGCAGGTTGATGCGCGTATCGACATAGTAACCGATCGTCCCGTCCGGCGAAAAGCAGATCGAATTGGGAACGCTGATCCGGTCGAAGAGCTTCGTCACCACGCCTTCGCGGACATGATAGATCGAGCCTGCGCCGCCTTCTCCTTTTTTGCTCATCGTGCCGATCCAGAGGCTGCCGGAGGGATGCACGCGGCCGTCGTTCGAGCGGTTGCCGGGCTTTTCCGGCTCCAGCGCGCGGTAAAGCGAAAGCTCCCCGCTTGCCCGGTCGCGGATGAAGAGGCCTTGGTCGCTTGCCAGCAATTGCCAGCCGGCGTCGATGGCGGCCAGCACGCTGCCCATGACCGGCAGCTTGTGGACGATCTCCCGGCCCGTCGGAAGATGAAGCTCGTGCAGCGCCTTGCCGAGGATGTCGAACCACCAGAGCGTCGCCGTCTCCGCTTCAAAGGTCGGGCCTTCTCCAAGTTCGCAAAAGGAGGAGGAAAGGACTGAGCCTTCAAAATTGTGTGTAGTCGCCATACGAAATCTCCAATTGCAGCCGGGGGTACCGAATCTGTATCATCGCCGCGGGAGTCCGAAAACTCTCCGTCTAGCTGATTTGATCCCCAATAATTATCTCCTGACAAAGGGTTAGAAGCATGCGAGAAGATTTGCAAAGGCGAGCAGATGTCATCATTATCCCAAATGATAAGCGGCAGCATATTCAGAATATTCTTATATTTGAAATACCAGTCTTGGCCAGGCAGACACGTTCAGCAAGACTTCGGGCAAATCCAGCCCCCGACCGCATCGCGGCCGGTGGCTAAGGTAGCGTGAACACGAAGACCGGTTCGGGGCGAATGCATGGGAAATGCCAAGAATCGCTCGATGATAGCGGGCGAGCAAAGAAACAGATGATGTCCAATTCCGAGAAAGCTGAAGAAGCTCGGGGCTTTGACGGAAACGTCGAGGAGATTGCCGGTCTCAAGACCCAGTTCGATGTGATCCGGTTCATGAAGCGCGTCACGGAACATTACCGTTGCCGCACTTTCCTCGTCCTCAACCTGCCCGCGGCCACCTCGCTCGAACTGTCCAGCAATACCGTCGTCACGAATTGGCCGGTCGAACTCATGTCCCATTTCGACAGGGAAAGCCTGATGCAGACGAGTCCGATCCTGCGCAAGCTCCGCAAATCGACGCTGCCCTTCACCTTCGATCTGGAGACGGTCGCCACCGATCGGCGTGGACAACTGGCCCACAGCATCTTCGGCCGGTTCGGTGTCGTGCGCGGCGCCTATTTCCCGGTACACGACATGTCCGGCGCCCGCGGCGCGGTGTCCTTCGCTGGCGACGGTCCGCTCTTCAATCGTCAGCAGATGATGGAGATGATGTATATCTCCATCCATGTCTTCGAGCGGCTGGCTGAAATCCGCAATCTCGATGTGCGCGCCACCGACACGCTGACGGACCGCGAGATCGACTGCCTCAACTGGACGGCTGCGGGCAAGACCAGCGCCGAAATCGCCGATATCCTCACGCTCTCGGAGCATACGGTGAACCATTACCTGAACCGTGCGGCCAAGAAGCTCGATACGGTCAATCGCACCCAGGCGGTCGCCAAGGCTCTCCGCATCGGTTTGATCAAGTAACTAAAATCTGTGCTGCACTGCACACTGTTTCATCATCGCACAAAGCTTGACCAGCGCTAAATGGGGCGGATAGCAGCGGGTTGCTGCGCCGCAGCAGCGGCTTTACTCAGAACTTGTTGAAAAAACTCAATAAAAATAAGCATCTTCCCGTCTGGCATGTTTCGTGCTTCTGTAAGGAACAGGTCCAGAGGGGACTGTAAGCGCCCCAAGAGGCGTGCGAAGAAAAGCCGCCGTCCGATCCGCGCGCCATATGGCTGCCGATCGGACGGCGGTTTTTAATCTTTCTTGCTCCCGGCAATAGCGAACTCCTATATATCGCCGAAAGCGGGCCTGCTTCAGGACGGGACGCCCGCATGATGAAATCGGGAGTTTTCGATATGTCCGAGGTGACGAAGGAAGAAGTTCTGGCGGTGCTCGCGAAGGTGCGCGGGCCGGATCTGGAAGGTGACATCGTCTCGCGCGGCATGGTCTCGGACGTCTTCATCTCCGACAGCAAGGTTTATTTCTCGATCACGGTGCCGTCCGAGCGCGCGCAGGAACTGGAGCCGATGCGCATGGCGGCGGAGCGTGCCGTCACCTCCATGCCCGGCGTCAAGGGTGCGCTGGTGACGCTGACGGCGGACCGCAAGGCCGGCTCTGCGCCGCCGCCACGCCCGCAGCCCGCGCCGGCGGCTCATTCCCACGGACATGCCCATCCGCCCCATGGGCAGCAGCCCGGCCAGCCCCCGCAGCGCCAAAAGTCGGGCGTGCCGGGTGTCGGCGCGATCATCGCGGTCGCGTCGGGCAAGGGCGGCGTCGGCAAATCGACCACGGCCGTCAATCTCGCCCTCGGCCTCCAGGCGAACGGCCTGCGCGTCGGCATTCTCGATGCGGATATCTACGGACCTTCCGTGCCCAGGCTTCTGAAGATTTCCGGGCGCCCGCAGCAGATCGAGAACCGCATCATCAAGCCGATGGAGAATTACGGCCTGAAAGCCATGTCCATGGGTTTCCTCGTGGATGAGGAGACGGCGATGATCTGGCGCGGTCCGATGGTCCAGTCGGCGCTGATGCAGATGCTGCGCGAGGTCGCCTGGGGCGAGCTCGACGTGCTGGTCGTCGACATGCCGCCGGGCACCGGCGACGCGCAGCTCACCATGGCGCAGCAGGTGCCGCTTGCCGGCGCCGTCATCGTCTCGACGCCCCAGGATCTGGCGCTCATCGATGCCCGCAAGGGGATCGCCATGTTCCGCAAGGTCGAGGTGCCGCTGCTCGGCGTCGTCGAGAACATGAGCTACTTCCTCGCGCCCGATACGGGCAAGCGGTACGACATCTTCGGTCATGGCGGGGCGCGCGGCGAGGCGGAACGCATCGGCGTGCCCTTCCTCGGCGAGGTGCCGCTGACGATCGACATCCGCGAACGTTCCGACGCCGGGACGCCGGTGGTCGTTTCCGATCCGGAGGGCCCGTCTGCGAAGATCTACCGGGAGATCGCCGCCAAGGTATGGGCCGAACTCGGCGGGCGTACGCCGCGGCATGCGCCCTCTATCGTTTTTGAATGAAGGGCATCGTTTCCGAATAGGAATTCGAATAAATGAACCCGCGACGTCTTGGAAGAGGCACTTCGACTTTGGTCGGAGCCCCTTTTCGCGACGTTTCCGGCCAAGGCCTTGATTGAGATTGCAAATCGCCTCGTTGTTGCCGCCCCCTTGAACATCCGCCACGCCGGAGTCATGTTGCAGCGCCGAACGCGAGGCTTATGCACCTCTTGATTTTGACTATGGCTGTCTTTATAGGCGCCTCCCGCCGGAGGCCGGCTGGCGGTTCCGGAACACGGGAACCGGCAGGCCCGCTTCTCGTTCAAGGCCGACGAATTTCGGCCGGAGACACAGATTGATCAATGCCTATAGCGCCAATGGTTCGATGAAGACGCTCGCGCCGGCCGAAGCGCTGCGGCAGCTTCCCGACGGTGTCGTCTGGATCGACCTGGTCGAACCGACGCCGCAGGAGGATGCCTATGTGGAGAGCCTCGTCGGCATCCAGATTCCGACCCGGGAAGACCTGAAGGACATCGAGCCGTCGAGCCGGCTCTATATCGAGAAGGACTCGGTTTTCATGACCGCTTCGCTCGTCTGGCGGGCGGACGGCAAGGACCCGCAGCTCACCGACGTTGCCTTCATCCTTTCAGGCAACCGGTTGATCACCGTTCGCTATGCCGAACCGAAAAGCTTCCAGCTTTTCATCGCCGCGCTCGGACGCGTGCCCGAGGAGATGCGCGACGGTGTGACGCTGCTTGGCCGGCTTCTCGAGACGATCGCCGACCGGACCGCCGAGATCCTCGAGCATACGGTCGATCGGGTCGATACCCTGTCGACCCACATTTTCCGCGACCGGGGCCGGCGGCGCCCGCCGAAGTTCCTGGAAAGCAAGCTTGCCGACATCGCCGAGCAGCACCGGCTGATCAGCAAGGTGCGGGACAGCCTGGGTTCGCTGTCGCGGCTCCTGACCTTCCTGATGAACGTTCCGGTGGTCAATCGGGACGAAGCCGACGGCAGCCTCTGCCGCACCGTGGCGCACGATGTCGAGACATTGTCGGAACATGCCGCTTTCGTCGCCGGCAACATCTCCTTCCTGCTGGACGCTTCGCTCGGCCTCATCAACGTCGAGCAGAACACCATCATCAAGATCTTCTCGATCGCTTCGGTGGTCTTCCTGCCGCCGACGCTTGTCGCTTCCATCTACGGCATGAACTTTCATTTCATGCCGGAGCTCGACTGGCATATCGGATATCCGCTCGCGATCGTCGCGATGATCCTGTCCGCCATCATCCCGTTTTTCATTTTCCGCTGGAAAGGTTGGCTCTGACGAGCCAGACATCCCATGGGTCATCCCGCTGAACATCACGCTGCCGAAAAGACCAAGGTGCAGGGCCTCTTTGCCCTGGCGCTCGGCTCCGTCGGAGTCGTCTACGGCGATATCGGCACGAGCCCGCTCTATGCCTTTCGCGAGGCTTTGAAGCCGATTTCCCACGACGGCGTCACCGAAGTCGAAATCATCGGCCTTATCTCGTTGATGATCTGGACGCTGACGATCATCGTCACGCTCAAATACGTGCTCTTCCTGCTGCGCGCCGACAATGATGGGGAGGGCGGCACGCTCTCCCTCCTCGCAATGCTGACCAAGACGGCGAACGGCCACACGGCCACGCTGATGCTGCTTGGCCTGATCGGCGCCGCGCTCTTCCTGGGCGACGCGATGATCACGCCCGCGCTGTCGGTCATGTCGGCGGTCGAAGGCCTGAAGCTCGTGACGCCGAACCTGCAGAGCGCCGTGCTGCCGATCTCGGTCGGCATCCTGATCGCCCTTTTCGCCATCCAGTCGAAGGGAACGGCCCTTGTTTCCCGCTTCTTCGGGCCGATCACCGCGGTCTGGTTCATCGCGCTCGCTGCCGGCGGCATCGCCCATATCTCGGACGATTACAGCATCCTCTCCGCCTTCAATCCCTGGTATGCTATTCAATTCATGCTGCACGAGGGCTTCGTCGGCATCGTCGTGCTCGGCGCCGTCTTCCTGACCGTCACCGGCGCGGAAGCGCTCTATGCCGACCTCGGCCATTTCGGCCGCCGCCCCATCCAATGGGCCTGGTTCCTGCTGGTCTTCCCGGCGCTGACGCTGAACTATCTCGGGCAGGGGGCTCTCGTGCTCAAACGCCCGGAGACCATGTCCGATCCGTTCTACCTGATGTTCCCGCAATGGGCGCTGTTGCCGGTGGTGATCCTCGCGACCGCCGCCACCATCATCGCCAGCCAGGCGGTGATCACCGGCGCCTTCTCGCTGGTGCGCCAGGCGATCCACCTCGGCTATCTGCCGCGCATGCAGATCCTCTTCACCTCCGAGACCAATACGGGGCAGATCTTCCTGCCCTCGGTCAACACGCTGCTTCTGGTCGGCGTCATCGCCCTGGTGCTGGGCTTCGAAAGTTCCGATGCGCTTGCCACCGCTTACGGCATCTCGGTGACCGGTGCGATGGTCGTCACCACGCTGATGGCCTTCGAATTCGTGCGGGTGAAATGGAGATGGCCGCAGGCTTTTGCGGTCAGCGTGCTGGCGCCGCTGCTTGCGCTGGAACTGGTCTTCCTCGGTGCGAACCTCTTGAAGATCCATGACGGCGGCTGGGTGCCGGTCCTGATGGCGATCATCTTCACCGTCGTCATGTGGACCTGGAAGCGCGGCACCGCAATCCTGTTCGAAAAGACCCGCCGCATCGACGTGCCGCTCGCAACCTTCGTGCCGATGGTCGAGAAGAAAAGCGATCACGCCCCGGTTTCCGTGCCCGGCGTCGCGATCTTCCTGACCAGCGATCCGGAAACGGCGCCTGCGGCCCTGCTGCACAACATCAAGCACAATCACGTCCTGCACGAGAAGAACGTCGTCCTGACCATCGTCACGGTCAACAAACCGCGCGTCTCGCTCGAAGATCGCTTCAAGATCGAGAAGGTTTCCGAACGTTTCACGCTGATCGAGCTGCGGTTCGGCTTCATGCAGTCGCACAACGTCTCGCAGGCGCTCGCCTATCTGAGGAAGACGGGCTTCAAGTTCGACATCATGTCGACCTCTTTCTATCTCGGCCGCCGCAAGCTGGTGCCGGATGCCGAATCGGGCATGCCCATGTGGCAGGATCGGCTGTTCATCGCCATGGCCAACACCGCGACCGACCCGTCCGACTATTTCCACCTGCCCGCCAACCGCGTGGTGGAACTCGGCTCGCATGTCATCATCTGAGGCGGCAAGCGCGAATCTCCGGCTGACATTTATGTGAATGTCCTAAATCAGCCCGGCTTCCGGGCGTTTCCGCCATCCGCGTTAACCGCTCATCAAGGTTAATGATCGATCTTCACCGGGTCGTCTTGCCTTGTGGAGTTCCGGTTTTGCGTTCGAAGAGCGTTTTGCGTCGCAGGTCCTCGTCCCGTCGGGATGCCTGGACTTCTCCGGCCGTCTTCGGCCTCGCCTGCTGGCTGATCTTTCCCTCAGCGCCCGCTCACGGCGATCTTTCCGATCTTCTGACCGGTTTCGACCGCGCCGACCAGTGGCGCATGGTCCTGACCGATTCTCCGGCGGGTTCGATCCACCAGGCCTCGCTCGCTTTCCCGGGCGTGAGGGACGCGGTCTCCGGCAACGCCGGGCTCGAGCTTCCCGATGGCCGGAAGATCGCGCTCGCCGACGAACGGAAATCCTCCGATCCGCGGCCGGACGAGGATCGTGTCAACCGCGCCGCCAAGAAGGGCCGTATCGTCGCCGTCGAGCCCATGCAGCCGCCCAAGGCCTTCTCCGCTGGCTCCGTGCTGCAGCGTTCGAGTTCGCTCACGCTGCCGATCGAAAGCCGCGAGGAGCTGACGGCCTTTGCCCGGCCCGAAAAGGCGCAGAAGCAGATCGAGCTCGCCTCCTTCTATTTCCGCAAGGAGGAGAAGCCGAAGCCCTCCGACGACCTGATGCCGATGGTGGCAAGCCTCATCAACAACCATCAGGCCGATGTCCTGGCGGTCGCCTACGCGCCGCCGGAGCCGGACTTCGCCAAGCAATCGCCCTTCGACGCGATTCTCACGGAAAAGCCGAATGCGGGGCGCTTCATCCCGCCGATCGGCCCGGACGATCACGCCTGGGCGGCGACGCCGCTGCCGCCTTCCGCCTTCTCGGCCCGCGAGCAGCAATGCCTTTCATCCGGCATCTATTTCGAGGCGCGCGGCGAATCCGCCCGCGGCCAGGCGGCGGTCGCCCAGGTGATCCTGAACCGTGTGCGCAACCCGGCCTATCCGAAGACCATCTGCGACGTCGTCTATCAGAACGAGGACTGGCGCAACCGCTGCCAGTTCTCCTTCGCCTGCGACCGGATCAAGGACCGCATCCGCTCGCAATATCACTGGAAGATGGCCCGCGAAGTGGGGATGGCCGTGACCGCCGGCAGGATCTGGCTGCCGGAAGTGGGCTCTGCGACCCATTACCATGCCGTCTATGTCCGCCCGAAATGGGCGCGCACGATGAAGAAGGTCGGCCGCATCGGTTTGCATGTCTTCTACCGCACCTATGGCGGGGGCTGGAGCTGACGCCCGTCGAGGCCATGGCAAAATAGGCCGCGATTCCCGCGACAGTTTTACCCAGCTCAGGTTGCGTTCCTTATAAGTCAATGAAATTCCTTGGTTAATTAACCTCTGTCTAATGGCCTTGGACGCCTTGACTATGGGGACGCCCAAAACTATGTTGCGCGCGACTTGAAAACGGGCCGGAAGGCGCGAAATCCCTCGCTGGCTGACCTTTCGGGGCGGTTGGCCGGCAACCGGACCGGGCGAGCCGGAAGCCGAATGGGGAGGACGCAAATGACGGATGACCGCGACGATAGTCTGGAAGAGCGCCGGAAGCGCCTTTCCGCGGAACTTGCGGGAAGGAAGGCTGAAGACGCGGCAGAGGCGAAGAGGGACGCGCAGTCTGAAGAAAGCCGCAAGGGCATGGCCCTCGGCTTCAAGCTCTCCTCAGAGTTCATCTCCGCGGTCGCGGTCGGCGCGATCCTGGGCTATGTGCTCGACCGTTTTGCCGGCACGTCGCCGTGGGGGATGATCGTTCTTCTTCTCCTGGGCTTCTGTGCCGGTGTTCTGAATGTGCTTCGTGCCGTGGGCATGGTGGCTCCGCCGCCGTCCGTGCAGCAGCGGAGCGGCAAGGATAGGAATGGCAACGGCCTTTGAGGCGGTTGCCGCAAGCAAATTGGGCCGTCTGGCACGGCGAAGGTAAAGAGGTAGACGGTGGCAAACGATCCGATCCATCAGTTCCAGATCAGCAAGATCGTTCCGATCGAGATCGGCGGCATCGACTTCTCCTTCACCAACGCCTCTCTTTTCATGGTCGCCACCGTCGCCTGCGCCGCCGGCTTCCTGTATTTCGCGACCTCGCAGCGCGGGCTGATCCCGGGACGCTCCCAGTCGGTCGCCGAAATGTCCTACGAATTCATCGCCGGCATGCTGCGCGAAGGCGCGGGCAGCCAGGGCATGAAATTCTTCCCGCTGGTCTTCTCGCTGTTCATGTTCGTGCTGACCGCGAACATGCTCGGAATGTTCCCCTATTTCTTCACCATCACCAGCCAGATCATCGTCACCTTCGCGCTGGCGCTGCTCGTCATCGGCACGGTCCTCGTCTACGGTTTCTACAAGCACGGCCTGCATTTCCTGCAGCTTTTCGTGCCGAGCGGGGTTCCCGGCGCGCTTCTGCCGCTGGTCGTGGCGATCGAAATCATCTCGTTCCTGTCCCGCCCGGTCTCGCTCTCCGTTCGTCTCTTCGCGAACATGCTGGCCGGCCACATCACGCTCAAGGTGTTCGCAGGCTTCGTGGCCTCGCTCGGAAGCCTTGGCGCGCTCGGCATCGGCGGTGCAGTCCTTCCTCTCATCATGACCGTCGCCCTGACCGGTCTCGAATTCCTCGTCGCCTTCCTCCAGGCTTACGTCTTTGCGGTGCTGACCTGCATGTACCTCAACGACGCGATCCACCCCGGCGGGCACTAAGGATAACGACATTGGCGTCCTGAGGCGTCAGTCATCAGCCGCAACAACCATTTCGAAGGAGTTTCTCATGGAAGCGGAAGCAGCAAAGTTCATCGGTGCAGGCCTGGCTTGCTTTGGCATGGCCGGTACGGCTCTTGGCCTTGGCAACATCTTCGGCAACTATCTCTCGGGTGCCCTGCGCAACCCGTCCGCCGCTGACAGCCAGTTCGGCCGTCTGGTATTCGGCTTCGCCGTTACGGAAGCTCTGGGCATCTTCTCGCTGCTCATCGCTCTCCTGCTGCTCTACGCAGTCTGATACCTGGCCAGGCATCGGGATCGCGGCCGCTCGGACGAGCGCGCCGTGATCCTTCGCATTTGGAATACACCTGGAGGTGATGATGTTCGTGACCTCGGCATATGCGCAGACCGCGCCGGCCGCTCCTGAAACGCCTGCAGCGCCGGGTAACCCGCCCGCGGGCGATACGCATGCCGCGCCGGCTGGCGAAGTGCATACCGAAACCGGCGTCGCCCATGAAGGCGAGCACGGCGGCGGCACCTTCCCGCCCTTCGACGCGACCCATTTTCCGTCGCAGATCCTGTGGCTCGTCATCACCTTCGGCCTCTTCTATCTCCTGATGAAGAAGGTCATCGTTCCGCGCGTCGGCGGCATTCTCGAACACCGCCACGACCGGATCGCCCAGGACCTCGACGAGGCCGCCCGCCTGAAATCGGAAGCGGACGCTGCCGTCGAGACCTACGAAAAGGAACTGGCTGCCGCCCGTTCCAAGGCCCATAACATCGCCGAGACCGCCCGCGAGGCTGCCAAGACCAAGGCTTCCGCCGACCGTGCCGCGATCGAGGCGGAACTTTCCGGCAAGCTCGCCGCTGCCGAAACCCGCATCGGCGAGATCAAGGCGCAAGCCTTTGCTCAGGTCGGCCAGATCGCTGAAGAAACCGCCTCCGCCATCGTCGATCAGCTGATCGGCGCCAAGGCGAACGGCGACGATATCAAGGCTGCGGTTGCGGCCGCGAAGACGGAGGCCTGATCGAGATGGCATTCGATGCAACCTTTTTCGCCCTCGTCGGCCTCATCCTCTTCTTCGTTCTGATTGTCTACCTCAAGGTGCCGGGCATGATGGCGAAGTCGCTCGACGAGCGCGCCGACAACATCCGCAAGGAGCTCGACGAAGCCAAGCGCCTGCGCGAGGAAGCGCAGGGATTGCTCGCCGAGTACCAGCGCAAGCGCAAGGAAGCCGAAGCGGAAGCGGCGCAGATCGTCGCGCATGCCGAGCGCGAGGCTGCGGCTCTGACCGAGGAAGCCCGGCAGAGGACGGAGGAATTCGTCGCCCGCCGCAACGCGCTCTCGGAGCAGAAGATCAAGCAGGCCGAGACCGAGGCGATCGGCGCCGTACGCGCCGCCGCGGTCGACCTGGCGATTGCCGCTGCCGAAAGCGTCATCGCCAGGAAGGCGGATGCCGCCACCCAGGACACGCTCTTCAAGGATGCCGTCGGCAAGGTGCAGTCGCGATTGAACTGATTGCGATCAGATAGGGACTTCCAAAGGCCGGGCGAAAACCCGGCCTTTTCGTTTTGGAAGATCTACGCATTCGGAGAGGCGTAAAGCGCACGGACAAATCCGTCGTCGTCAAGGTCAGGCAGAAGGGTAAAGCCGCAGCGGCGAACAAGGGCAAGGGCCGCAGCGTTATCGGGAGAGATGCGGCCTTCGATGATCTCGTAAGCGCGTCCCGGCGCTCCAAGGAAAGCGCTCAGCATCGCCGTCCCGAGGCCGCGGCGGCGCCGGTGGGGGCGGAGGGCGATATCGAGATAGCCGGTCCCGCCCTCCCGATCCACCTGCAATACGGCGACGAGCCCATGCTCGTCACTGACGGCCCAGCAGGCATTTTCCGGTTGATGTACATGCCGGAACCAGATGTCGTCAGGATAGGAGATACGATGATTGAGTTCGGCATCCGCGAACCAGGCCCGGTATTCCGGCAAGTCCGTTTCGGCAAAGAGACGGAACCGGATGTCCATGGGCTTTACGCCTCCGGCAGGTCGTCCTTGCGAAGCGGCCGGAAACTCATGCGGTGAAGGCGGCAGGGGCCGTGCGCTTCGATGCCGGCGCGGTGCTGCGGCGTGCCGTAGCCCGCGTGGTTCGCGAAACCGTAGAGCGGAAATACTGCATGGGCACGGGCCATCATCCGGTCGCGGGTGACCTTGGCGATGATCGAGGCGGCGGCGATCGAGACGGAACGGGCGTCCCCCTGGATGACCGCCTTGCCGGGGCAGCAGAGCCCCTGCGGCACGTCGCGGCCGTCGGCAAGCACGTAGGACGGCGTGACGGCAAGGCCGGCCACCGCCCGGCGCATGGCGTCGAGGCTCGCGCGCAGAATGTTGCGCTCGTCGATATGGCGGGGACCGGAGGCGGCGATCGAGATCTCCGCCGTCGCCATGATCGCCTCGAACAGGATTTCCCGTTGAGCGGCGGTGAGCTGCTTGGAATCGTTGAGGCCGTCCGGAATATTGTCCGGGTCGAGGATCACCGCCGCTGCGACCACCGGGCCTGCAAGCGGGCCGCGCCCTGCCTCGTCCGTCCCGGCGACCGGCCAGTGACCGGCCTTGCGTGCAAGCAGTTCCAGGCTGAAGTCCGGAACGAGCGGCACTTCTTCGAAGAGCATCGGAGAATCGGGTGACGTGCGAGGCAACATGGCGGCAACCTCGCACGCCGACCCGATCTCCTGCAACCCCGGACAAGCGATGCGGCGTCGCTATCCACCGAGGTCGAGAAGCGCGCTCCGACTGGGGCGGCGGTGGAACCGGGGAGATTCCGGCACGAGACGGAGGCGGAAACGTGCCGAAAACTGCAATTCTGAAATCCGGGGTCTGCATGCCCGAATGTTGTTGTAATTCTGGAGCCCGACCCTGCTTCCCGCCGACCTGCAGGCGCGCGAAAAAGGCTGGGCCGCCCTAAAGCAGCGAAAGCTGGATGCCGCCGCCGTCCGGCCGGATGAAGATGTCGTCGCGCAGCGGCAGGCCGCGGCGCACCATGCCGAGCCGCTTGGTGGCCATCTCGAAGCGCCGGCCGATCTGCCAGGCATAGGGTCCGGCGCCCTTCATCCGCTTGCCCCATTCGGCATCGTAGTCCTTGCCGCCGCGCATGGAGCGGATGAGCGACATGACATGCCGGTAGCGGTTCGGATAGTTCTGCAGCAGCCAGTCGCGGAAGAGGGGGCTCACTTCCAGCGGCAGGCGCAGCAGCACATAGCTTGCTTCGGCCGCGCCGGCCGCGTGCCCCGCTTCCAGGATGCGCTCGATCTCGTGGTCGTTGAGCGCCGGGATGACGGGCGCCACCATGACCGCTGTCGGAATGCCGGCATCGGTCAGCGCCTTGATGGCGGTGAGGCGCTTGGGAGGGGTCGAGGCGCGCGGCTCCATGGTGCGGGCAAGCTTGCGGTCGAGCGTGGTAACGGAAATGCCGACCTTGGCGAGCCCTTTCGAAGCCATATCGGAGAGGATGTCGATGTCGCGGGTGATCAGCGCCGACTTGGTGACGATCGCGACGGGATGATTGGCCTTCTGCAGCACTTCGAGGATTTGCCGCATGATGCGCCATTCCCGCTCGATCGGCTGATAGGGATCCGTATTGGTGCCGATGGCGATCGCCCGGACCTTGTAGTCCGGCTTGCTGAGCTCCCGTTCGAGCAGTTTCGGCACGTCCGGCTTGACGAAGAGCTTCGATTCGAAATCGAGCCCCGGGGAAAGCCCCATATAGCTGTGCGTCGGACGGGCGAAGCAATAGATGCAGCCGTGCTCGCAGCCGCGATAGGGATTGATCGAGCGGTCGAAGGAAAGGTCGGGGGATTCGTTGCGGGTGATCGCCGTGCGCGGCTTTTCCACCTGCACCTCGGTCTTGAACGGTTCGAGCTCCTCGATCGTCTGCCAGCCGTCGTCGAAGGCCTCGCGGCGTTCCTCCTCGAAACGGCCGCTCGGGTTCAGGCCCGCGCCGCGCCCGCGCCGCCGCTCGACCTCGATCCGCAGGCCGGACGACTTCACCAGCGCATCGGCAATATCGGCCGTATGAGCAGGCGCGAAAGCGGCCTGCCGCAATTGGGACAGCTCGTTCATGGGTGCTCCTGACGGGGAAACTTCCCCGTTCCTGATGGATTAAATTCCTAGCCGCAAAATGAGAACATTGCAAGAACAAATTTTGAAAACCGTTTCTGGCGTTCCCTGCTGCGATGCGGTACATGTCAGGAATGCTGACTGTCATCATGGAATGCCGCGACCAGGAATCGGAGCTGGCGCAGACCCTATCGGTGCTCGTCTCCGGCGCGGTGGAAGGCCTTGTGAGCGATGTTGTCGTGCTCGATCACGGCTCGCGGGACGGTTCCTCCCGCGTGGCGGATGCGGCCGGCTGCCGGTTTCACACCCATTGGGACATCAAGGATATCCTGCGCAGCGCCCGCGGCGAATGGCTGCTTCTGGCCCAGCCGGGCGCGCGGCCGCAGGCGGGCTGGATCGACGAGGTGATGGAATATATCGCGCTCAACAGGCAGCCGGCGCGGTTCGCCCCGTCGCGGACGTACCGGCTGCCGTTCTTCAAGCGCATCGGTCGTGCGGTCCCGCCTCTGGAATACGGCCTTCTGCTGCCGAAGCGGCAGGCGATCGCGCTCGCAAAGTCCGGCATGGACCTGGAGGCGCTCGCCAAGGGGCAGAAGGCTTCGAAGCTGGCCAGCGAGATGATCCCCGCCTGGGTCGCGCACGCGGCACGCTGATGCGGCAAGCTGCCTGCGATATCGATGGAAATCGAGCGCGGTTGGAGTCATAATTGCATTGCGGCGCAGCCCGCGATGCATGTTTGGCGGTTGGCCGCGAAATGCCGGTTCACGGCAGAACAGGTCAGCGGAACACTCCTCTTCTGCCGGACTTCCGGCGAAAGGAGGTGCGTCATGAAACGCAGCATGGTCCGCGGACCCATCAAGGCTATCCTGTTTCTGGCGGGGCTGGTCGCATATCCGGCGGCCGCGGCCTCACAGGCCGTTCTCGGCTGCGCGGAGCACTCCCAAATCGTCGAGTTTCTCTCCAGCAACTATGCCGAGAAGCTCTCCGCCGCGGGGCTCGTCAACCCGAAGACGATCATCGAGATCTATGTCGGCGAGAACGGCAGCTGGACCCTTCTGGTGACCAATGCCGGAGGCCTGAACTGCATCCTTCTCAGCGGCGAAAGCTGGCAAACGATCCCGGTTCTGCCCGGCACGAGGAGCTAGTTGGAGCCACGTTTGAGATGCTCGTCGAGCCGCGGCATGATCTCGATGAAATTGCAGGGCATGTGGCGATAGTCGAGCTGCGCCTTCAAAATGCCGTCCCAGGCGTCCTTGCAGGCGCCGGGCGAGCCCGGCAGCACGAAGATGAAGGTGGAATTCGAAACACCGCCGGTGGCGCGCGACTGGATCGTCGAGGTGCCGATCTTGTCGTAGGAGATGCGGTGGAAGACTTCGGAAAAGCCGTCCATCCGCTTTTCGAAGAGCGGTTCCAGCGCTTCCGGGGTCACGTCCCGGCCGGTAAAGCCCGTGCCGCCGGTGGTGATCACCACGTCGATTTCCGGATCGAGCGTCCAGTCGCGCACCTGGCCCGCGATGCGTTCCCTGTCGTCCGGCACGATGGCGCGGGCTTTCAGCCGGTGGCCGGCCTCGGCGATCCTTGCGACGAGCGTGTCGCCGGACTTGTCGTTCTCCGGCGTGCGCGTGTCCGAGACGGTCAGCACGGCAATGCCGACGGGAATGAAGGGACGGGTTTCGTCGATCCTGCTCATGATCCTGTTCCCACGGTCTCAACCGCCTGAAAATACCAGTCCGGCTTCTGGCCGTTAAGGTTTTCCGCTGCTTTTCTGGCCGCTTCCGGGGAAGGAAATATCCCGAAACAGGTGGCCCCCGAACCGGACATGCGCGTCAGCACCGCACCTTCGCCGCCGATCATGCCGGAAATCTGGTCGATCTCGCGCAACAGCGAGCGGGCGGGCGGTTCGAGATCGTTGCGCAGCGTCTTCAGGAAAGCGAGCCAGTCGCCGTCGAAAGTCCCGATCGGCAGCCCTATCGGAGAATTGTCCTTGCGCGCCAGCCGCCGGAAGATGTCCGGCGTCGAAACGCCGGTGAGCGGATTGCCGAGCACGAGCGAAAAAGAGGGAAGGGCGGGCAGCGCCGTCAGGTCCTCGCCGATGCCTCTTGCCATCAGCGCCCCGCCCTTGAGGCACATGGGCACGTCCGCGCCGAGCGACAGGGCAAGCGCCGCAAGCTCTTCTTCCGGCAGGCCGGCATTCCAGAAGCGCAGCAGGCCGCGCAGCGTGGCGGCGGCATCCGCCGAACCGCCGCCGATCCCGGCTGCAACCGGCAGGTTCTTTTCGAGATGGATGGCGACGGGCGGTGCCGCGACGCGCCTGTTCATCAACGCCCGGCGCAGCAGGTCGCGGGCCTTCAGCACCAGATTGCCGTGCCGGCCTTCGGCGTCGGCGGGCACGAGCGTGGCGAACCGGCCGGAAACGGCGAAGTCGTCCGCTTCCGCCGCCGCAAAGCCCAGCCGGTCGCCCGTATCGGTAAAAGTCACGATGCTTTCCAGCAAATGATAGCCGTCGGCCCGCTGGCCGGTCACATGCAGTGCGAGATTGATCTTGGCGGGCGCCAATTCGAAAAGGCCCGCCTCGTCGGCGGGCCTCGTTTCACGAAACGTGTCGGAAAGCATCAGGACTTCTTGTCGGGAGCTGCCGGCGGCGGAGGCGGCGCAACGGGATCGGCCTGGCTGCGGGCGGTCGTCGGGTTCGGATCGAGCGGCGGCAGGCCCTTCTCGATCTTTTCCTTGATATGCTCGCGGTTGACGTCCTCTCCTTCGGAGATCAGCGAGCGGTTCCACTGGTAGACGGCTTCGAGCTTGCGGCCGACGCGCCAATAGGCGTCGCCCAGATGGTCGTTGATCGTCGCGTCTCCGGCGCGCAGCTGAACGGCGCGTTCCAGCTCGGTCACGGCATCGTCGAACTGGCCCATGCGGAAATAGGCCCAGCCGAGCGAATCGACGATGTAACCGTCGTCCGGCCGCGCATCGACGGCGCGGCGGATCATGTCGAGACCCTCCTCGAGGTTCTTGCTCATGTCGACCAGCGAATAGCCGAGATAGTTCAGGACCTGCGGCTGTTCGGGATTGAGCTCCAGGGCCTTGCGAAAGTTCGGCTCGGCCTTCTCCCACTGCTTCAGCCGCTCGTAGGCGATGCCGCGCTGGAAGAAGACGGTCCAGTCGCCCGGCTTCGGCACGGGCCCGATCACCTCGATCGCCTTGTCGTAGGTTTCCGCCATGGCCTTGTATTCCTTGGCCTCGGAAAGCACGCTGCCATAGGCGATATAGCTGCGGATATCGGTCGGATCGGAATCGATCAGGGATTTCAGGTGCTGCTTGGCTTCGTCGACCTTGCCGGTTTCTGAAAGCGTCAGGCCGAGCTGCAATTCGGAAATCCGCCGCATCGGCGAATCGGCCGGCACGCTGGAATAGAACTGGATGGCGCGGTCCGGCTGTTCGAGCTTCTCGGCCAGGCCACCGAGCATGATCAGCGTGTCGGCGCTCTTCGGATCGAGCGCGTGTGCGATCTGCAGGTAGAGCGAGACCATGTCCTCGGCGCCCTGGCGGTTCAGCGCGCCGCCGATGGAAAAGAGCACGCCGGCCGCCCCTTCGGCGGCTGTGGTGACCTGCTGCTGCGGCTTTTCGCCCTTTTCGATGCTCTGCCGCAGCGCCTTCAGCGGCGCATAATTGGCGACCATGCCGTCGCCGACGGCGATCGCATCGAGCGCCTTCTGCCTGTTGCCGGCAGCCGCTTCGAGACGCGCGAGCGCCATCACGGCGCGCATGAAGGTATCGGGCGCGGTCGCGACGGCCTCGTTATTGGTGACGGCCGTGTTGAGGTGCCGCCGCGCCGTGCCGATATCGCCGGCAACGAGCGCCATGGCGCCCAGATGGTAATCGGTGAAGACCTTGTACCAGGCCGGGCCCTTGAGATTGTTGATGCCGGCCATCGCCTGCCTGCCCTTGCCGGCGCCGATATCCGCCCAGGCGGAGAGAAGCTGGTGCGTCAGCCGGTCGAGATCGTTCGGGCCGTCATAGGCGAGGATCTTTTTCGCCGTGTCGAACTTTTTGTCGCGCAGCGCGTCGAGGCCGCGGACGATCTTGGTGATCCGCTCGACAGCCGCGTCGTCCTTCAACGCCTCGGCTTCAGCAAGGCCTTCCTCGAAATCGCCGTTGAGCAGGAGCGAGATCATCAGCCTTTCGCGGATTTCCAGATTGGCCTGATCGAAGCCGAGCGCCTTGCGGTAAAGCGAGATTGCGGTCGGGTAGTCGTGGTCCACATCGGCGGTTCGCGCCGCCAGAAAGGCGCCGGAAAACGACTTCACGTCGCCGGCATTGAAGGTGACGGTCTCTTGTGCCTCGGGCTTCGGTTCCGCCGTCGCCGCGTTCGCCATCGTCCCGACCAGAAGGACGGCCGCGAGCGCCGCGCTCGAAAGCAGAAGAAGGCTGGATTTCTGCCGCATGAAGGGTGCCTTTCGTGTAGAGCCTGAGGCGACGAAGCGATACTGCCGCCGATCCTGCACCGATTGATTCACGATAGAATGGCTTTTTTGGAGCAGGTCCGCAAGGAAATCTCCGGAACCGCCGGTGGGCGGCGCCGGTCACACCTTCGTCAGCTCCGCGCTCCGCTCAGTTGACGCGCTGGATCGAGAAGTCGATGACTTCCAGAAGGGCGGCCTTCAGCGGCGAGGCCGGCAAGGGCGCCAGCGCATCCCGGGCGATCGTGCCGTAATGCAGCGCGCGGCCGATCGTGTCGTTGAGCGCGCCGTATTTGTTGATGAGGCCGAGCGCCTTTTCGAGGTTCTCGTCGCTGCTCTCGCCCTTCTCGATCGCCTCGCGCCAGAAGGCGCGCTCGCCTTCGGTGCCGCGGCGATAGGAGAGGATGACGGGAAGCGTGATCTTGCCCTCGCGAAAGTCGTCGCCGACATTCTTGCCGAGATCGGCGGCCTTGCCGCCGTAGTCGAGCACATCGTCGACCAGCTGGAAGGCGAGGCCGAGGTTCATGCCGTAGGATTTCAGCGCCGCGCGTCCTGCCTTGTCGGCATTGGCGATGATCGGGCCGACCTCCGCGGCAGCCGCGAAGAGAGCCGCGGTCTTGGCGCGGATGACGGAGAGATAGTCGTCTTCGGTCGTTTCCATGTTCTTGGCGACCGAAAGCTGCAGCACTTCGCCTTCGGCGATGACGCAAGCCGCGGTCGAGAGCACGTCGAGCGCGTCGAGCGAGCCGACCTCCACCATCATCTTGAAGGCCTGGCCGAGCAGGAAGTCGCCGACGAGAACGCTGGCCTGATTGCCCCAGATCATCCGCGCGGTGGACCTGCCGCGACGCAGGTCGCTCTCGTCCACCACGTCGTCGTGCAGCAGGGTTGCCGTGTGCATGAACTCGACGCTGGTGGCGAGCCGCACATGGCCGTCGCCCTGATAGCCGAACAGCGAGGCGGACGCGAGCGTCAGCATCGGCCTCAGGCGCTTGCCGCCGGACGAGATGAGATGGTTGGCGACCTCCGGAATCATCTGCACGTCGGACCCGGCCTTGGACAGGATCAACTGGTTGACCCGCTCCATGTCGGCTTTGGTGAGATCCACCAGCGGTTTGACGGACGCGAGTTTGTTTTTGCCTTCTTCAAGCGGTATGACGACGCCCAACGATGAGGCCTCCCTATCGAAATTTTACGAATGACAATAGAAAGAGGCAGTTAGGGCGGCAAGGGCAAATCGCATGCCGCCGGAATGATAGGACGTTTTGAAGCATGCGGGAAATCATCCGCACCAACGACGTGGTCACCCTCTCTCTGGCGGAAAGCCTGATGAAGGATGCGGGCATCCATTGCCTGATCGCCGATCAGTCCATGAGCGTGCTGGAAGGCTCGCTCGGGTTTCTGCCGCGCCGGTTCCTGGTGGAAGAGGAAAGGGCGGAGGAGGCGCGGCGAATACTGAAGGATGCCGGTCTGGGAGCGGAGCTGAGACCTTGAAGGAATCTCTGGTCTTAACCTGCGGCGTCCCTGCGGATCGCCCCCCTCTGGCCTGCCGGCCATCTCCCCCACAGGTGGGGAGATCGGCTGGGCGTGCCGGCTTCCCCAAACAACAAGCACTGCTGTTCGGCACGTCGTCAGCTTGGCGGGAAAAGTACGCTGCTTGTGATCTCCCCACCTGTGGGGGAGATGCCCGGCAGGGCAGAGGGGGGCTGCCGACTACCGCCATTCAACGATGGCAACCCGCATGACCTCCGACCACACCATCGACGCTTTCCACCGCGGACACTTTCGCGTGATGCAGCCGAAGGGCGGGGGGCATCGCTCCGGCGTCGATGCCATGCTGCTCGCTTCGCTGGTGGCCGCCGACAAGCCGGTCAGCGTCGCCGATCTCGGCGCCGGCGCCGGCGCGGCGGGGCTTGCCGTTGCCGCGCGTCTGGAAAGGGCGAAGGTCCTGCTGGTGGAGAAATCGCCGCTAATGGCCGACTACGCCCGCCGGACGCTAGCGCTTTCCGAAAACGCCTTCCTGGCCGGTCGCGTCGAGGTGCTCGAGGCCGATGTCACCCTGACGGGCAAGCCGCGTCTCGCCGCAGGCCTCGCGGACGAAATCCACGACCATGTCATCATGAACCCGCCATTCAACGATGCGGCCGACCGCCGGACGCCGGATGCGCTGAAGGCGGAGGCCCATGCCATGACGAAGGGCTTGTTCGAGGCCTGGATCCGCACGGCCGGCGCGATCATGAAGCCCGGCGGGCAATTGTCGCTGATCGCCAGGCCGCAATCGATCGCCGAAATCGTCGAGGCCTGCGGCAGGCGCTTCGGCGGGCTGGAGATCACCGCCCTCCATCCGCGGCCGGACGAGAATGCCACGCGCATCCTCGTTACCGCCGTCAAGGGATCGCGCGCCCGGCTGGCGCTCAGGGCGCCGCTCTTCGTGCATGGTGCCGACGGCCACGCCTTCACGCTCTTCGTGGACGACCTGAACAATGGCCGGGCGGCCTATCCACGCCTCGGCCCGCGGCGGCATCCGCCGGCAGCTTGACATTGAAGCCGGGAGATGGCGCCAAAAATCCCGCTTTCTCCGGGGCCGCCATTGTGTTTGAAATTCCGCCACATACATGTTTCTGAACGTTCCAACGACAGAAGGAAGAACAATGGCCGGGTTTTGGAAGAGGCTGATGCCGAAGCGGTTCCGTAAAGCGGGCGTGACGATCCCCGTCGTCCGGCTTCACGGCGCGATCATGGCCGGCGGCAGCCAGTTCAAGCAGACCCTCAATCTGGCCACCGTCGCACCCATGCTGGACAAGGCTTTCGCCAAGAAGGAGGCGCCGGTCGTCGCCATCTCCATCAATTCGCCGGGCGGCTCGCCGGTGCAGTCGCGGCTGATCTTCCAGCGCATCCGCGCGCTCGCCGAGGAGAAAGACAAGAAGGTGCTGATGTTCGTCGAGGACGTCGCAGCTTCCGGCGGCTACATGATCGCGCTCGCCGGCGACGAGATCTTTGCCGATCCGACCTCCATCGTCGGCTCGATCGGCGTCGTGTCGGGCGGCTTCGGCTTTCCGGAACTCCTGCGCAAGATCGGCGTCGAGCGCCGCGTCTATACCGCCGGCGAGAACAAGGCGATTCTCGATCCCTTCCAGCCGGAAAAGGAAGGCGATATCGAATACTTGAAGTCGCTGCAGCTCGAAATCCACAAAGTCTTCATCGACATGGTGAAGATGCGCCGCGGCGAGCGGCTGATCGACGATGCGACCATCTTTTCCGGCCTGTTCTGGAGCGGCCTGCGCGGCCTCGATCTTGGCCTGATCGACGGATTGGGAGAGATGCGCGAGGTGGTGAAGCGCCGCTACGGCAAGGATGTGAAGCTGGAGCTCATCGGCAGTGCCCGCACGCTCTTCGGCCGCCGGCTTCCCGGCGTCGCCTTTGGAGAGGGCAAGGTCGGTGAAATCGCCGCAGGAGCGGCAACGGGACTTGCCGCAAGCCTTGAGGAAAAGGCATTGTGGAGCAGGTACGGCCTTTAAGGCCGGAAAATACGCGCGAGGGGGAAATGGCGCAGCTTATATTTCTGATTGTTCTGATCGGCGGCGGCTGGATGCTCTACAAGAAGTTCGTCAAGGATGCCGAAAAGCTCACCCAGCGCTCGAAAGAACGGGAAAAGGAGCGCCAGACCGGCGCGATCGGCACGCTCGTCAAGGATCCGGAAACGGGTGAGTATCGCGTGAAGAGGGATGAGGAGTAGGGAGACTACAATCGCTCCTTGATGCGTGAGACCCAATCGGAACCGGCATAGCTCACGCAGATGATGAAGAGGGTCAGTGTTTCGTCGTCGACGGTGAAGCAGAACCACGGCTTTTTCAGCAGCGGGGACGGCGCGCAGGCCGGGCAGGAGCGAGATGGGAAAACGCATAAATCCTTGACCCGTGCCCCTGAGGCGTGGCACTCGTCCGCATCCTTGAACCGACATCAGATACCGCCATGACCGATCTGCCCGCCCACATGTCTCCGGCCCGCTCCTTTCAAGGGCTGATTCTTGCGCTCCAGAACTACTGGGCGGACAAGGGTTGCGCGATCCTGCAGCCTTACGACATGGAAGTCGGTGCCGGCACCTTCCATCCGGCGACCACGCTGCGCGCGCTCGGGCCGCGGCCGTGGAAGGCGGCCTATGTGCAGCCGTCGCGCCGCCCCTCCGACGGCCGCTACGGCGAGAACCCCAACCGCCTGCAGCATTATTACCAGTACCAGGTCATCCTGAAGCCGAACCCGCCGAACCTGCAGGAACTTTATCTCGGTTCGCTGAAGGCGATCGGCCTCGATCCGCTGCTGCATGACGTGCGCTTCGTCGAGGATGACTGGGAAAGCCCCACCCTCGGCGCCTGGGGCCTCGGCTGGGAATGCTGGTGCGACGGTATGGAAGTCTCGCAGTTCACGTACTTCCAGCAGGTCTGCGGCATCGAATGCGCGCCGGTCGCGGGCGAGCTCACCTACGGTCTCGAACGCCTCGCCACCTATCTGCAGGGCGTCGACAGCATCTACGAGCTGAACTTCAACGGCCGCGAGGGCGAGGAAAAGATCACCTATGGCGACGTATTCCTGCAGGCCGAGCAGGAATATTCCCGCCATAACTTCGAATTCGCCGATACCGCCATGCTGCACCGGCATTTCATCGACGCGGAAAAGGAATGCCAGGCACTTCTGGCGGCCGGCGCTCCGGGCGCCAATGCCAACCAGATGCTGCACAAATGCGTCTTCCCGGCCTATGACCAGTGCATCAAGGCATCCCACGTCTTCAACCTGCTCGACGCGCGGGGCGTCATCTCGGTCACGGAGCGCCAGAGCTATATCCTGCGCGTCCGCACGCTGGCGAAGGCCTGCGGCGAGGCCTTCCTGTTGACCGAAGCCGGCGGCGTGAACTTCGGCAAAGAGGCGGCATAAACCCGATCGCGTTTGAGCATCAGGGTTGGCGCCGTTTGACGCCCTCTAAGAAGTGTGCCTAGTCTCCGCCCGGATTACACGTCTGAGGGGGATTCGTGCATGTATATCCTGATCGGCATCGTCGTTCTCGTCGCTCTATACGCCGTCGTCATCTATAACGGCCTGGTCAAATCCCGGCAGATGGCGGAGGAGGCGTGGTCGGGCATCGACGTGCAGTTGAAGCGCCGTGCCGATCTTATCCCCAACCTCATCGAGACGGTGAAGGGTTACGCCGCCCACGAGAAGAGCACGCTGGAGGAAGTGATCGAGCTGCGCAACAGGGCACAGGCCGTGCCGGCGGGTGATGTCGCCGCCCGTGCGGAAGCCGAAGGTCTGCTCGGCCAGGCGCTCGGCAAGCTTTTCGCTCTCGCGGAATCCTATCCGGACCTCAAGGCCAGCCAGAATTTTTCCGAGCTGCAGGCCTCTCTGGAAACCATAGAAAGCGAGATCCAGATGGCCAGGCGCTATTACAACGGTGCCGCGCGCGACCTGAACGTCAAGGTCGAGAGCTTTCCCTCCAATCTCGTCGCCGGCCAGTTCGGTTTTGGGAAGCGCGATTATTTCGAGATCACCGACGAATCCGACCGGGCGGTCCCGGCCGTCAAATTCTGAGTAACCGCCATTGGACCTTTGCGCCGCGACGGTTTAAGAGCGCGCTTGGCCGTGCTGTCGCGGTGTTTTGAATGGCGTAAGAGACGATATCAACATGGGCAGAGCCAAACTCACCATATTGCCGCCGGGCAAGCCGCTTATCGGGCGCGCCATGCCGCCGGGTTCGAAGTCGATCACCAATCGCGCATTGCTGCTCGCCGGGCTTGCCGAGGGCACCAGCCGGCTGACCGGCGCGCTCAGAAGCGACGATACGCGCTATATGGCGGAAGCGCTCCGGGCCATGGGCGTGACGATCGAGCAGCCGGACGAAACGACCTTCGCGGTGACCGGCACGGGCAGGCTTCTGCCGCCGGCAGCCCCGCTCTTCCTCGGCAATGCCGGCACCGCTACACGATTCCTGACGGCAGCCGTCGCCTCCGTTGATGGCACGGTCGTGGTCGATGGCGATGAGCACATGCGCAAGCGGCCGATCGGTCCGCTGGTCGCCGCGCTGAAGTCGCTTGGGATCAACGTCGAGGCGCCGACCGGCTGCCCGCCGGTCACCGTGCGCGGCAACGGCCATTTCGCTTCGGGCCGGGTGGAGATCGATGCCGGCCTGTCGAGCCAGTATGTTTCAGCCCTGCTGATGGCCGCACCGCTTGCGCCGAAAGGCGCCAATGCGCCGGTCACCGTGGCGCTTGCCGGTGCCGAGATCGGCGCGCGCGGCTATGTCGATCTGACGCTTGCCGCCATGCAGGCCTTCGGCGCCAAGGTGGAGCAGATAGACGCCGCGAGCTGGAAGGTCGAGCCGACCGGCTACAAGGCCGCGGATTTCGTCATCGAGCCGGATGCGTCCGCTGCGACCTATCTCTGGGCGGCGGAAGTGCTGACCGGCGGCAGGATCGACCTCGGCGTGCCGAGCGATGCCTTCACCCAGCCGGATGCCAAGGCCTATGACCTGATTTCCAGATTCCCGCATCTGCCGGCGGAGATCGACGGCTCGCAGATGCAGGATGCGGTGCCGACGCTCGCCGTGCTCGCAGCCTTCAACGAGACGCCGGTACGTTTCACCGGCATCGCCAATCTGCGGGTCAAGGAATGCGACCGGGTGCGGGCGTTGTCGCTCGGCCTCAACGCCATCCGCGAGGGCCTTGCCACGGAAGAGGGGGATGACCTGATCGTCGCCTCCGATCCGTCGCTCGCCGGCCAGACGCTGCCGGCCGAGATCAATACCTTCGCCGACCACCGCATCGCCATGAGCTTCGCGCTGGCGGGCTTGAAGATCGGCGGCATCACCATTCTCGATCCGGATTGCGTCGCCAAGACGTTCCCGACCTATTGGGATGTGCTGGCCTCGCTCGGCGTTTCGTACTCGGATATCGAATAGGCGCCAAAAGGATCGGCCGGGTGCCGAGAGGAGGAATGGCGTGGTGCGGTGGTTTTCCGGTTTCTGGCTTGCGCTTCTGTTCTGCCTGTCCGTGGTGGCGCCGGTCCGGGCGGAGGAATATATCCGCGCCTACCATTCAGACATCGAAGTCGGCCGAAACGGCGAGTTGACGGTTTCCGAAACGATCGCCGTCAATGCCGAAGGCCGCAACATCAGGCGCGGCGTCTTTCGCGATTTTCCGCTGACCATGGTGGATGCGAATGGCCGCACGGTGCGGGTCGGTTTCGATGTCGTCTCGGTCACGCGTGACGGGCGGAACGAGCCCTACCATACGGAATCGGTGGCGGGCGGCATCCGCATCTATGCCGGCTCCGAAGATACGCTTCTGAGGAACGGCGAACACACCTATGTCTTCACCTACCGGACCGACCGGCAGATCCGCTACTTCTCCGATCACGACGAACTCTACTGGAACGTCACCGGCAACGGCTGGCTGTTCCGCATCGCCGGGGCTTCGGCGCGGGTAACGCTTCCGGGCGGCAGGGTCACGCAGACCGCCGCCTATACCGGTCCGCTCGGATCCACGGACCGCAACGCCCGCATGCAGGCGAACGGCAACGAGGCGGTCTTTGCCACAACCCGCCCGCTCAGGGAGCAGGAAGGCCTCACCATCGTCGTCGGGTTTCCGAAGGGCGTTGTCGCGCCGCCATCCGCCGATCAGGAGCGCTCTTGGTGGTTCCGCGACAATCTCAATCTCTTCCTGGGTTTCGGCGGCCTGATCCTCGTCATCGGTTATTATTTCTTCTTCTGGACCCGTGTCGGGCGTGATCCCGCGCGCGGCGTCATGGTGCCGCGCTGGGATGCGCCCGAAGGCATCTCGCCGGCACTCGTCAACTATATCGAGAACAAGGGATTTTCGGGCGGCGGCTGGACGGCCTTTTCGGCGAGCGCGCTCGATCTCGCGGTAAAGGGCTATGTGAAGCTGGAGGATCTCAAGGAGAAGATCGTCATCCGGCGGACGGACAAGGCCGCGCCCAGGAACCTGCCGATCGGCCAGGCGTCCATCCTCGGTTCGGTCGGCGGGCCGGGACGAAGCCTGGTCATCGACGAAGCGCATGGCACGACGGTGCAATCCGTGGGTGCGAGCTTCCGCAATGCGATCGAGAAGGAGCATCGCGGCCGATATTACAAGGCCAATACGGGTTATGTGGCGGGCGGCGTGGCGCTGAGCGTGCTCGCCATTCTGGCGCTGATCGTTTTCGGCAATATCGAGCCGGATATGATCGGCATGCTGATCCTGCCGGCTTTCTTCGCCGTCTTTTTCGGCATCTTTGCCGTGAGCCTCGGCAAGGGCCTGCGCCGCGGCTCCTCGCTCGTCTCGAAAATCATTTCGATCGTGATCCTCGGTTTCATCGGCCTTGTCGCCCTGTCGATCGGCTCGGCTCTGCTGGTGGCGATCATGGCGGAGATGACCGGCAGCGACCATTGGCCGGTGCTGGTGGCGGTGGGCGGCATCGTGCTTGCGAACGTCATCTTCTTCTTCCTGATGGGCGCGCCGACGCCGCTCGGCCGCAAGCTGATGGACGGCATCGAGGGCCTGCGCACCTATCTGACGCTTGCGGAAGAGGACCGCATGAACATGGCGGGTGCACCGGCCATGTCGCCGCAGCATTTCGAAACGCTGCTGCCTTACGCGGTGGCGCTCGGCGTCGAAAAGCCGTGGAGCCGCGCCTTCGAGACATGGCTCGCGACGGCCGCGGCGGGCGCTGCCGCAGCGTCCTATGCGCCCGGCTGGTACAGCGGCAACTATTCCAATTTCGGCGACCGCATCGGCGGCTTCTCGTCCTCGATGGCCTCCACCATCGCCTCGACCATCCCGGCGCCAAAATCCTCCTCGTCCTCCTCCGGCTTCTCGGGCGGCTCCTCCGGCGGCGGGGGAGGTGGTGGCGGAGGTGGGGGGTGGTAATTTGCCGTTTGCAGGTGACTTTTGCGGTGCGGCTTGCTAGAGGCTCCGCAATTGCTCATTTCCTGTGAAATTCACACAAAAGTTGAGTTCGATGCCCGATCTTCTCCTGGAACTTCGCTCCGAAGAAATCCCCGCACGCATGCAGCGCAAGGCCGCGGGGGATCTTAAAAAGCTCGTCACCGACGCGCTGGTGGAAGCGGGTCTGACCTACGAGGGGGCGCGCGAATACTGGACGCCGCGCCGCCTGGTGCTTGATATCCGCGGCCTCACCGCCCGTTCCGCCGATCAGCGCGAGGAGCGCAAGGGTCCGCGCACCGACGCGCCGGAAAAGGCGATCGAAGGTTTTTTGCGCGGCGCAGGTCTCTCGTCGGTGTCGGAAGCGCAGGTCGTCAGCGACCCGAAGAAGGGCGATTTCTACGTCGCGGTCATCTCCAGGCCCGGCCGTCCGGCGGAAGAAATCATCGCCGACGTCATGCCCGGCATTATCCGCAATTTCCCCTGGCCGAAATCGATGCGCTGGGGCGCTGCCTCCATGCCGAAAGGCATGCGGTATGCGGGCATCGAGGGCAAGGGACCGGAAAGCCTGCGCTGGGTGCGCCCGCTGCAGTCGATCGTCTGCGTCTTCGGCCCGGAGCATGAGGAAACCCAGGTCATCCCGTTCGAGATCGACGGGCTGACGGCGGGCAACGTCACCTATGGCCACCGTTTCCATGCGCCGGAGGCGATCACCGTGCGCCGGTTCGAGGATTACGCATCGAGCCTCGAAAAGGCGAAGGTCATGCTGGATGCCGACCGCCGCAAGGACGTGATCCTGCACGACGCGCGCGATCTCGCCTTCGCCAACGGCCTCGAACTCATCGAGGACGAGGGCTTGCTGGAAGAGGTCTCCGGTCTCGTCGAATGGCCGCATGTGCTGATGGGCGAGTTCGAGAAGGAATATCTCGAAATCCCGGCGGAAATCATCCGTCTGACCATCAAGACGAACCAGAAATGTTTCGTCACGCGGCCTCAGGGCGGCGAGGGCCTTTCCAACCGCTTCATCCTGGTCTCGAACATCGAGGCGAAGGACGGCGGCAAGGAGATCGTCCACGGCAACGGCAAGGTCGTGCGTGCTCGCCTGTCGGATGCTAGGCATTTCTGGACCCGCGATCAGGGCGACATGCCGGACCTCGACACGCTGGTCGAGTCCGCGAAGAAATTCGACCTCGATCTCAAGAAGCCGCTCGACCAGCGCATGGCGAAGCTCGACGCGCTGAACGTCACCTTCCATGCCAAGCTCGGCACGCAGGGTGAACGTGTCCGCCGCATCCGCGATCTCGCGCAACAATTGGCCCCGATCGTCGGCGCCGATCCGGCGCTTGTCGATCGCGCCGCCGTGCTGGCGAAGGCCGACCTGCGCACTGAGGCTGTCGGCGAGTTCCCGGAACTGCAGGGCCTGATGGGCCGCAAATACGCGACGCTGCAGGGCGAGAGCCCATCGGTCGCCGCCGCGATCGAGGATCACTGGAAGCCAAACGGCCCATCCGACCGTCTACCTGAGGACAAGGTTGGCCTGACAGTCGCCCTCGCCGACAAGCTCGACACTCTCGTCGGCTTCTGGGCGATCGACGAAAAGCCGACCGGCTCCAAGGACCCTTATGCGCTCCGCCGCGCGGCATTGGGCGTCGTGCGTATTCTGCTGGAGCGGAAGGTGCGGTTGCCGCTTTACAAGACGCTGATTGCAGCCAATATCGATGCCGCACTTGTTGGCAAGAGCGAGATCGGTATCAACGAGGAAGTCCTGTTCGACCTCCTCTCCTTCTTCCACGACCGCCTGAAGGTCTACCTGCGCGACATGGGCGCGCGGCATGACCTGATCGACGCTGTGCTGACGCCGGAAGCCGACGATCTCCTGATGGTCGCCCGCCGTGTCGAGGCGCTGACGGGTTTCATTACATCCGAGGATGGCAAGAACCTGCTCGCCGGCACCAAGCGCGCCGTGCAGCTTCTCGCCGCTGAAGAGAAGAAGGGCACCGTCGTCGCCGACGGCGTTTCGGAAAAGCTTTTGAGGCTCGACGCGGAAAAGGCGCTCTGGGCGGCGATCAAGACCGCTTCGAAGGACGCGGCGGAGGCCATCGCCAAGGAAGACTTCCGCTCGGCCATGGAGGCCTTGTCAAAACTCCGCGCGCCGGTGGACCGGTTCTTCGAGGATGTTCTGGTCAATGACGAGGATGCCGCGATTCGCGCCAATCGCCTGGCGCTCCTGAAGGCGATCCGCGAAGCGACTGGCACGGTCGCCGACTTCTCGAAGATCGTGTCCTGACAAAAAACAAAACCGCCGGGCTTGCACCCGGCGGTTCCTCTGCCCCCCTTGAAGGTTTGGCTCAGCTTGCCCTGCGCATCTTCTGCGCCACGTGGTGAAGACCGCTTGCGCCGGCGTCGGCATTCGCAACGCGGAAGCTGCGGATCAGGTTGAGCAGCTCGTCCGTGTCGGAAGCGAGCGCTTCCGCCGAGGCCGTGGTTTCCTCGGCCATGGCGGCATTGTGCTGGGTCGCCGCGTCGAGCTGGTTCAGCGACGACGAGATCGAGCGCAGCGTCGTGTCCTGTTCGGAGGCCGAATGGGCGATCTTGCCGACGATCTCGCTTGCGGCCTTCACCTGGCTGGAGATGCGCTTGAGGGCCTCGCCGGCTTCGCCCACCAGGCGGACGCCGTTCTGCACCTGGCCGGACGAACGGGAGATCTGGTCCTTGATCTCCTTGGCGGCCGCGGCGGAGCGCTGCGCCAGTTCGCGAACTTCCTGGGCGACGACCGCGAAACCCTTGCCGGATTCGCCGGCGCGGGCAGCCTCGACGCCGGCATTGAGCGCCAAGAGGTTGGTCTGGAAGGCGATGTCGTCGATCACGCCGATGATCTTGGAGATTTCTTCCGACGAATGTTCGATGCCGCCCATGGCTTCGATCGCCTGGGCGACGATCTGGTCGGAGCGGTTGGCTTCCGTGCTGACCGAGGTCACGCGCTGGGCGGCCTCATGGGCGCCTTCGGCCGTCTGGCGGACGGCGACCGCAAGCTCATCGAGAGCGGCGGACGTCTCTTCCAGGTTGGCGGCCTGCCGTTCGGTGCGCTGCGACAGCTCGTTCGAGGCGCGCCGGATTTCCTCCTTCGAACCGCCGATGTCGATGCCTTTGGCGTTGACCTTGGCCATGGCCGCTTCGAGATGCGCGAGCGCCTCGTTGAAGTTGTGGCGCAGCGCCTCGTAACGCGGCCCGAGATCGCTGCAGCGGACGGTGAGGTCGCCGGTGGCGAGCGCTTCGAGCGCCTCGCCGATGGTCGAGACGACGCGGGCCTGTTCGGCCGCGTCCTGCTGCTGCAGGGCAAGGTTCTGCTGGCGTTCGCGGTCGAGTTCCTGCTGCTGCTTCGCCTCGCGCTCGGCCATGGCATGGCGCTCGCGGACCTTTTCCTGCAGCGCCTGGGTGGCCTTGGCCATCATGCCAATTTCGTTGGACATTTCGGTGTGCGGGATCTGCGCCTTGACGTCCTCGTCGGCAACGGCCCGCAGCGCGTCGTGAACGGCGGCAAGCGGCCTGGTGATGTTGCGGATCACGTAGGAGGCGGCAGCGAGCGCGAAGAGGAAGGCGAGGAAGCCGATGCCGACCACCTGCCAGATGGCCGTGTTGATCTTGGCATCGAGATCGTCGGTGTAGACGCCGGTTGCGACGATGATCTGCCAGGGTTCGAAAGCGCGGGAATAGGCCGCCTTCTCGAAGACCTGATCAGCCGGCATGCCGGGCTTTTCCCAATAGTAGAGGGTGATGCCGCCGCCCGCGCGGCCCTTGGCCACGAGCTCCTCGCGGAAGAGATTGCCCATCTTGTCCGGCTGGCCCTTCTGGTTCACGCCGACAAGTTTCGGGTTGTAGTGGAACTGCGTCACGGTGTCGTAGTTCAGGCCGAAAATGTAGCCCGCCGGCTCGTATTTGATGCCTGCGACCGCCGCGTAGGCGTATTTCTGGGCATCCTCGTGGCTGAGCTCTCCGGACTTTTCCCGATCGTAGTAGGACTGCAGGATGGAAATGCCGGATTCGACCTGCGTGCGCAGCATGTCGTAGCGCTCTTCGTAGATCGCGGCGATCGAGGTGCGGATCTGATAATAGGTCACGGCGGCGAACGCCACCATCAGCACGGCCACCATGCCGAGCAGCTGATGGGAGATCTTGAAGTTCTTCATTTTCGACTCACTTTCAGGCAGCCGAAATCTCCCGGAGGAGCCGGAGCGGAACGAGGTTTTGGGGAAAAGGCGCTTCCTGCGCCGGCACGTGCTCACATCGCACTGTGACGATAGAGTGATGCAGTATACTTGAATAAAAATTTAATTATGCCGGTTTTGGCGGCTGAAAAAGACAATAATTTAGGCAAATCTGCCTGGAGGAGGCGAAAGATTCACGCTGCGCGCGAATTATATTTCAGGAGCACTTTTTGCTTTGCAAATATTATATTTATCTAATTTAGAAATAATCACATTAACTGGTGAAAGGCGACGGATGACGGTTTCCGGCCCATGCGGCCATCGACTGGCGATCTTAGCCTCGAAGCTTCCTGGAATCGCGTACCCGCAGCCTGGCGATCTGAGGGGCGACGATTGCGACGAACAAGCCGGGATCGCCGAAAGCCCTCGCAGAGAGCATTGCCCCATGAACCGAGGCCATCAGCATTTGGGCCACCTCTTCCGGCCGCTCGTCCAACCGGAGCAGGTCCTGCTCGACGCCAGCCTGCAGCACCGACGTGAGCCATCCCGCGAGGCCATGGAAATGGGCACGGACGCGTGACGCGACCTCTTCCGGCAGCATCTGCATCTCGCTGGCGAGCATCGCGCAGACGCAGAAGGGCAGCGAGGCATCCCGAATGCAGGAATGCCAATAGTTCATATAGGACTGCAGTTGTTCGGCGGGGCTTGAGACCTGCTCCCGCAGAGACTTCAAGCCCGCCTCCGTCTGCTGCTTGTAGCGATCCACCAGCACCGACACCAGCTCGGCCTTGGTCGGAAAGTGATGGTGGATGCTCGCCTTCCTGATACCGATCGCGGCCGAGATGTCGGCATAGCTGAACCCGTTGTAGCCTCCCGCCACAATAAGAGACTGCGCGATGTCGAGAATTTTTTCCGAGGTCGAAGCCGTTGAATTCATGTCGTTGCCTACCTTCTGGTAGGCAGATTGTCAAGGCTGCGGCATTCCTGTTTCTCACGAAGAGGTGTTCGCGCGTCGCGTTGACTCGGAAAACAAACTACCTACTAGTAGGGAGGCAACGATAAGGAACCTCCCGATGCAAAGCCATTCTTTGACCCAGTCCAACTGGCTGCGATCCTATTATTTCGTACGCGCCCTATTCTCCATCGCCTGGATTGCGGCCGCCATTCTCCTCGGCGGACAACCACGCGGCGCCGCCTTTCTGCTGGCGATCTACCCTCTATGGGACGCGCTCGCCAATCTGGTTGATGCCCGGGTAAACGGTGGCCTGAAGGTCAACCCGTCCCAGGCGTTGAATGTGGTGGTCAGCATGACCACGACGATCGCCGTCATCGTGGCGCTCAGCAATAGCACCTACGCCGTTCTGGCCGTGTTTGGGGTTTGGGCGATCCTCTCGGGTCTGCTGCAACTCTACACGGGAGTGAGGCGCTGGCGTGCCTACGGCGCCCAATGGGTGATGATCCTGAGTGGCGCGCAGTCGGTCCTTGCCGGCGGCTTCATGATCAGCCGATCGCTCGGCATCGTGGCGCCAACGATTCTGGACATCGTCCCGTATGCGGGGTTCGGCGCGTTCTACTTCCTGCTTTCCGCAATCTGGCTTGTGGTCGCAAGCTATCGCAAAGCCCATGCGTAGGCGCTGCCCGGTCTAACGGCGGCAAGTTTGACGTTATTTGCAGGATAATCGTGGATCAGTTGACGCGAAGCCGGAACGTGTCGAGCGCCAGCGGCTCCCGGGCGGCGGATGCCTCGATGATTCCGGTATCCGCCTTGCCGATGGCCTCGACGGCGCTGGTCGTGGCTCCAAGGTCGATGCCGTCGCCGGAGGCTTCCGCCTCCTCGATCTGCATTTCGGTCGAACCGTTGGTCGTCGGATGAATCTCGGCCACGGCCTTTTCGCCGGCCAGCCATTCCGGGAGCTTGCTGACATAGATCACCGGCGAGCCGCCGAGCCAGGCTTCGGTGCGCGCGAGCTTCTTTTCGCCGTTGATATCGACGATTTCCATCTTCTGGGTTCCGGGCGCCAGCTCGGGAACCTTGTAGGTGGATTGGTCGGCCTTCGCCTCCGTGATCGGGCAATCGGCGCAACGCTTCTCGACAATGCTGGCACTCAAGGGTTGGGTGCCTCCGATCTCCACGATGGAGGAGGCGAAGGCCGCACTGCTTGCAAACACCAGAGCCGTCGTGAGAACGAGACGCATGACCGGAATCCTTCTTTGGGTCTCAAAGAAGTAGCGCGGCTTCGTTTCGATCCCGTCAGGATAATCGGTAAATTTTGAATGAATCCGTGGTCGTGGCGCTCAGTTCTGCTCGCGTGCGACGGCACGCCAGCCGATATCCCGGCGGCAGAAGCCGTTCTCCCACTTCACCTGGTCGACGAGTGCGTAGGCGCGGGCCTTGGCCTCCGCCACCGTGCGGCCGGTGGCGGTCACGTTGAGCACGCGTCCGCCGGTGGCGACGAGCGCTCCGTCCTTCAGGGCCGTGCCTGCGTGAAAGATCTTCTCTCCGTCGGATGTTTGCGGCAGACGGGCGATCGGCGTGCCCTTGTCGTAAGAGCCCGGATAACCTTTCGAGGCCATCACCACGGTCAGCGCCACCTCGTCGCTCCATTCGGCGGCAACGCGATCGAGCGTCCCTGTCGCGGCCGCATGGAGCAGTTCCAGGAGGTCGCTCTTGAGCCGCATCATCAGCACCTGGCATTCCGGATCGCCGAAGCGGACATTGTATTCGATGAGTTCCGGCCCCTTCGCCGTGATCATCAGTCCGGCGAAGAAGACGCCGGTGAAGGGATAGCCGCTGTCCGCCATGCCGCGGATAGTCGGCTCGATGATCTCCGTCATCGTGCGGGACACCATCTCCGGCGTCATGACGGGGGCGGGGGAATAGGCTCCCATGCCGCCGGTATTCGGTCCTGTATCGCCGTCGCCGACGCGCTTGTGGTCCTGGGCGGTGGCGAGCGCCAGCGCCGTCTTGCCGTCGGAGAGGCAGAAGAAGCTCGCCTCCTCGCCGTCGAGATAGGCCTCCACCACGACCTCCGCGCCGGCCGAACCGAACGCGCCGTCGAAACAGTCGTCGATCGCCGCCAGCGCCTCGTCGAGCGTCATGGCGACCGTCACACCCTTGCCGGCGGCAAGCCCGTCCGCCTTGACGACGATCGGCGCGCCCTGTTCCCTGACATAGGCCTTGGCCTCGGCCGCATCGGAGAAGCGGCGATAGGCGCCGGTCGGAATGCCGTAGCGGGCGCAGAGATCCTTGGTGAAGCCTTTCGAACCCTCGAGCTGGGCTGCCGCGGCGGAAGGTCCGAAGACCGCGATATCTTCGGCACGAAGGACATCGGCGAGGCCGGCCACCAGCGGCGCCTCCGGCCCGACCACGACGAGGTCGATCTGATTTTCGAGGCAGAAGGACGCGACGGCCGGATGATCGTCGATATCGAGCGCCACGGGATCGGCATGTTCGGCGATGCCGGGATTGCCGGGCGCGGCATAGAACTTCGTGAGTTTCGGGGACAGGGCGAGTTTCCAGGCGAGCGCATGCTCGCGGCCGCCCGAACCGATCAAGAGAACCTTCATGCCTCGCCCTCGTTTGCGCCTGAGGAATTATACTCCGGGCGGTTAAGGGGAGGGGCGGCAAAGGTCAAGAGGCCAAAGCCTTGTGATGGCCTCTCACCCCGTGGCGGACACGCCATGTTCGGTGAGAGCGCCATCACGTAAGCGAAATCTATATTTCTCTTCCCCTCCGCACGTTGCCGTTCCGACGGATGTCGAGTGTCGCCTGGAAGATCTTCCTGTTCCGGTACGCGAGAAAGGGTACCGGTTCGTTCCTCGAGGCTGCGCCGCTCAGCTTTTGATTGAGATAGCAAATGATGGCTTCGAGCTCCTCATCCGCAACCGTCGTTTCGAATGCCAGAGTCCTGGCTGTCTTGCTAGGCATACATACCTCCTTGCTGGCCGCGTCATGCGACTCGGGAAAATGTAATTCCGGACTTGGGAACATGAGAGCGGATAAGTTCTTTTCCACAGCGCTGCGGTTAGCAAATTCTTCAAGCCTGTCCTATTCTGGTACGCTGTCGCGCAAGCTGTGGACCTTCCGCGCCCTTGGTTGCCTTGCCGAAAACTTTCACTATGGTCGCGCCTCCGGTTTCAGAAGGGGACATGCATGGCCGCCGATACCCGTATGCTTGCCGCTGCGATTGCTGCGGAAATCAATGCCCGCCCGGAACAGGCCGCTGCCGCGATCGGGCTGATCGATGAGGGGGCCACCGTTCCGTTCATCGCGCGCTACCGCAAGGAAGTCACCGGCGGGCTGGACGACACGCAGCTTCGCACGCTTTCGGAGCGTCTCGTCTATCTGCGCGAGCTGGAAGCCCGGCGCGTATCGATCGTCGAATCGATCACCTCGCAGGGCAAGATGACCGACGAGCTCTCCGCGAAGATCGCCAGGGCCGCCACCAAGGCGGAGCTGGAAGACCTTTACCTGCCCTACAAGCCGAAGCGCCGCACCCGCGCCGAGATCGCCCGCGAGCGTGGCCTCGGACCGCTCGCCGAAGCGATCTGGGCCGACCGCGCCGCCGATCCCGTAAAGCTTGCCGAAGCCTATGTCGCAGGCGAGGTGACGGACGTGAAGGCGGCGCTCGACGGCGCACGCGACATCGTCGCCGAGACGATCTCGGAAAATGCCGACCTGCTCGGCAAATTGCGCCAGCACATGCGCTCCGGCGCAATCCTTAAGGCCAGGGTGGTCGACGGCAAGCAGGAGCAGGGCTCGAAATTCGCCGACTATTTCGACCATTCCGAACGCTGGGCGACGGCGCCCGGCCACCGTGCGCTCGCCATGCTGCGCGGCTGGAACGAGGAGGTACTGACGCTGACGATCGAGGTGGATCAGGACGATCCGTCGCCGGTCAAGCCGGCGCAGCGCATCGTCGCCGCCGCCTTCGACATCCGCGATAAGGGAGCCGCCGATCGCTGGCTGATGGATGTCGCCGGCTGGGCCTGGCGCGTCAAGCTCTCCGTATCCCTGTCGCTCGACCTGATGCGCGAGCTTCGCGAACGGGCAGAGGAGGAGGCGATCCACGTCTTCGCCCGCAATTTGAAGGACCTGCTGTTGGCCGCTCCTGCCGGTTCGCGCGCCACGATGGGCCTCGATCCGGGCATCCGCACCGGCGTCAAGGTCGCCGTGGTCGACGGCACCGGCAAGCTGCTCGAGACCACGACGGTCTACCCGTTCCCGCCGAAGAACGACGTGCGCGGCACGCAGGCGGAGCTCGCGTCGCTGATTCGCAAGCACGGGGTCGAGCTGATCGCCATCGGCAACGGCACCGGCAGCCGCGAGACGGAAAAGCTGGTGGCCGACATGCTGGCGAACCTGCCGGTGCTTCCCTCCGGAGCCAAGCCGACCAAGGTCATCGTCTCGGAAGCGGGCGCTTCGGTCTATTCCGCGTCCGAGACCGCAGCCGCGGAATTCCCCGAGCTCGACGTGTCGCTGCGCGGCGCCGTCTCCATCGCCCGCCGCCTGCAGGACCCGCTTGCCGAGCTCGTCAAGATCGAGCCGAAATCGATCGGTGTCGGCCAATATCAGCACGACGTCGATCAGGGAAAACTTTCCCGCTCGCTCGATGCGGTGGTCGAGGACGCCGTGAACGCGGTGGGCGTCGATCTCAATACGGCATCCGCGCCGCTGCTCGCCCGCGTCTCGGGCCTCAGCCGCTCGATCGCCGAGGCGATCGTCGTTCACCGCGACCAGAACGGCCCTTTCGGTAGCCGCAAGGAGCTGCTGAAGGTCGCCCGTCTCGGCAACCGCACCTTCGAGCAGGCCGCCGGCTTCCTGCGCATTCCGAACGGCAAGGAGCCGCTCGACGCCTCGGCCGTCCATCCGGAAGCCTATGGGGTCGCCAAGAAGATCGTTGCCGCCTGCGGCCGCGATCTGCGTTCGCTGATGGGCGACAGCGCCGCGCTGAAGGCGCTCGACCCGCGCAGGTTCATCGACGAGCAATTCGGCCTGCCGACGGTGAAGGACATCATCTCGGAACTCGAAAAGCCCGGCCGCGACCCGCGCCCGAGCTTCAAGACCGCGACGTTTGCGGAAGGCGTCAACGAGATCGACGACCTGAAGCCCGGCATGATGCTGGAAGGCACGGTGACGAATGTCGCCGCCTTCGGCGCCTTCGTGGATATCGGCGTGCATCAGGATGGCCTCGTGCACGTCTCCCAGCTCGCCGACCGGTTCGTCAAGGATCCGCACGAAGTGGTGAAAGCCGGCGACGTGGTGAAGGTCCGCGTGGTGGAAGTCGATGTGAGGCGCAAGCGAATCGGGCTTTCCATGCGCAAGGATGGCGGCGAGCCGGCGTCCGTATCGCGCGGCGGCGACCGCGGCAAGCCCGCGAACCCGAAGTTCATGAAGACGGAGAAATCGTCTTCGCAGGGCGCATTCGGCGCGGCACTCGCGGAAGCGTTGAAACGGAAGTAAAAACCTTCGACGTGTCCCGTAAAAATCAATCAGGAGCTGCAGCCGTCAAACATATTTGACGGCTGGATTTTTTGTGTCATTTTTGTGGCGCCGATGTGCTTGCATGTTGTGCGGAATGTACTATTTCTTTGCAATTGATAAGGCAGCCTTAGCATTCCAGGAGGTGAGTCCATGGCCTCGTCCCTTCACAATCTCCTCAACAAAATCATCAAGACCGGTACCCTGACCGTTCGCGGTTCGGGCGGCGAGCAGCGTTACGGCGGAGGCGGGGGCAGGGCGGTGACCCTCCGGTTCACGGACGAGGCTGCCGAACGGGAACTCGTCAACGATCCGCAGTTGAAGCTCGGCGAACTCTATATGGAGGGCCGTCTTCTCGTCGAAGACGGCGATATCTACGAGCTTCTCGCGCTCATCAAGGACAACACGCTGAGCGAAGGCCTGAGCTTCGGCATGATCTGGCACGGCCTTGCCCGGATGATCGTTTCCCAGTTCCGCAACCGCGTGCCGATCAACCACAACCGGCGCAACGTCGCCCATCATTACGACCTGGATGAAAAGCTGTTCTCGCTCTTCCTCGACGAGGACTGGCAGTATTCCTGCGCTTATTTCAATCCGCCCGGCATTTCGCTCGACGAGGCGCAGCTTGCCAAGAAGCGCCACATCGTCGCCAAGCTTTTGGCCGAGCCCGGCCAGAAGGCGCTGGAGATCGGCTCCGGCTGGGGCGGCATGGCCATGTATCTCGCCGAATCCTCCGGCGTCGATGTCACGGGCATCACGCTGTCGACGGAACAGCTCAAGATTTCCCGGGAGCGCGCGGCCAAGCGCGGGCTTGCCAGCAGCGTCCGCTTCGAGCTGCAGGACTATTACTACCTGCCGGCCGACAAGAGCTATGACCGCATCGTTTCCGTCGGCATGTTCGAGCATGTCGGCCGGCTGAACTATCGCAAGTTCTTCAACAAGGTGAACGACGTGCTGACCGATGACGGCGTCATGCTGCTGCACTCGATCGGCCAGCCCTATCCGGCGATCATCAACAATCCCTGGATCGAGAAATACATCTTCCCCGGCGGCTATATCCCGTCGATCGCCGAAGTGATGCCGGCAGTCGAGAAGGCGGGCCTTCTGGTCTCCGACATCGAGATCCTGCCGATGCATTACGCCTATACGCTGCGCCACTGGCGCCAGCGCTTCATGGCGAACAGGGAGAAGGCGGCCGCCCTCTACGACGAGCGTTTCGTGCGCATGTGGGAATTCTATCTCGCCGGCTCCGAAATGGCCTTCACGCACGAGAAATTCTTCATCTTCCAGATGCAGATCGTCAAGAAGCGCACCGCCGTTCCGGACAACCGCAACTATATCTATGAGCGCGAAGCGGAGCTGAAGGCCTTCGAGCAGCGCCGCGTGCCGCTCGACAGGATTGCTGTGTGAGATTTGCCGACGGAGCGCGGACCGCGGAAGGCTGCGGCCCGTGCTTGACCGCCCGCTTCGCCGGGCGCTAGAACCTCGCCATGACGAACGCCGACAATTTCAGCGGCCGCGTGGCCGACGCACCCTCCGACAATTGGGTCTACCGCGTTCTGCCGCGGCCGGCCTGGCCCTATGCCCAGCTTGCCAGATGGGACCGGCCGATCGGCTGGCAACTCCTGATGTGGCCCTGCTTCTGGTCGGCGGCGCTGGCGGCCAATGCCGCTCAGGACGAAGGGATGTTCTCCTTCGGTCTTTTCCTCTTTCACCTCGTTCTCTTCTTCATCGGCTCGGTCGCTATGCGCGGCGCCGGCTGCACCTATAACGATCTCGTCGATCACGACATCGACATGGAAGTGGCGCGCACCCGTTCGCGTCCGCTGCCGTCCGGCCGCATGTCCCGATTCGAAGCGAAGGTGTTCATCGCCGTTCAGGCTCTGATCGGCCTGCTTGTTCTGATTCAGTTCAACGCTTTTTCGATCCTCCTCGGCATCCTGTCGCTGGCGGTCGTGGCGATCTATCCTTTTGCCAAGCGCTTTACCGATTGGCCGCAGTTCTTTTTGGGACTTGCCTTTTCCTGGGGCGCGCTGATGGGCTGGGCCGGTGTGTTCGGCAGCCTCTCATGGGCGGCACTCTGGCTTTATCTTGCAGCGATTGCCTGGACGATCGGCTACGACACGATCTACGCACACCAGGACAAGGAGGACGACGAGTTGATCGGCGTGCGTTCGACGGCGCGCCTTTTTGCGGAGGACACCAAGGCCTGGCTTGTCGGCCTCTACGGCCTGGCGCTTCTGTTCCTGCTCTTCGCCTTCGCGGCGGCGGGCGTCGGGTTCCTGGCCTATCTCGGCCTTTTCACGGCCGCCCTCATGTTCGCCTGGCAGGTGCTGATCCTCGACATCGACAATGCCGACCAGTGCCTGAGGCTCTTCAAGTCCAACAATCGCGTGGGCGCGATCCTGTTCATCGGTCTCGTTCTGTCGCTGGCCGTCTAAAAGGAAAAGCCCGACCGGACCGGTCGGGCTTCCTCCCCTGGCGCGTGCGTTCTGGGCAAAGGGACAAGCAAAGCCCTAGCTGCGCGCGATAATCTCCTTGCCTTCGATCTTCATCGAAACACCCAGGCTGCCGGTGGTGCGGCGGACCAGGAAGCGCGGGCGGCGTGCAGCGAAATAGGAATGGCGCCGGCGCGGCTGTGCGCCGTTGGCGCGCACGTCGCCGATATGGTTTTCGAGCGGGCGGGCCACGCCGTCGGCTTCCACCATCAGCATGGGGATGCGGAAGGCCTCCGCCCAGCTCCGCCAGTCGGCGGCGATGTCGCAGAGGTCGTGAGCCACCAGAAGCGGAATGCAGAGATCCGGGTCTTCATGGTGGAGTTCCAGCGTGACGGTCACTTCACCGTCGCCGTGGTCGATGGCGCGGGCGGCCACGCCCCTGAAGGCGCGGGCCGGAAGGGCGAAGGAGAGCGGCAGACCGCTCGAGGGAAGAACCTTGCGCAGCACGGCGCCGCGCTCGTCGATGGTGATGGTGACATCTCCTGATGTCTCGCGCAGCGCATAGGTAACCTGCTGCGGGAAACGAGACGGATCGAGCCTCAATGTCGATCCTGCCCAAACGGGCTTCAGAACGGTATTGGTCATCGGTATGCTACCCTTGTTTTACCTGAGAGCCGTTGACGGTTTCTCTGCGGGACTTTTGTCCTCTGGCGCCAAACATAGGGGCTGGCATCTTCGAGACTGCTTAAAAATCGCGGTTAAGGAAGCTTTGCCTGCCTGGATGGTTAGCGAAAGGGCACGCTTTTGGGTTTCCGGAACGTGAATCGCCGGACCCTGTGCAGAGTCGGGACATGGACCGGGACATGCGGATGCCGATGGATGGAGACCGCTGAAAAGCCACGGGCAAGGCTGGGTCGCGATACTTGCGGCAGCATCATTCCGACTCGTGGGGCTTGTTCATGGTATCGACCTATCTGACCTTCGATCTTGTCAATCGCGACATACAGAAAAGCCTGAATCAGATCGGCAACCAGACGATGGTCGCCAATGATACCAAATATTACCAGGACAATATCGGCAACGTGAAGACGGTCGACGAGTTCCTCGACGACTACCGCCTGTATTCCTATGCGATGACCGCCTACGGCCTGGAAGACATGATCTACGCCAAGGCCTTCATGAAGCAGGTGCTGGAAAGCGATCTCAGCGACGACAACAGCTTTGCCAACCGCCTGACCGACGACCGCTACAAGAACTTCGCCTCCGCCTTCAATTTCGGCTCGTCCGCCTCCGACACGGCCACCGCCCAATCGGACGGGCAGATGGACGAGCTCTTCGACACTTACGACCGGACGATCGCCGCACTCAACGACACGACCGAGGAGGAGACGCGCTATTTCAAAGTGATGCTGGGCGAGACCGGCAATATCAAGAACGTCGACGAGTTCCTCAGGAACGACCGGCTGCGCGACTATATGTTCACGGCCTACGGTTACGATGCGACATACTATAATTATAACGCGATCCGCGGTGTGCTGACCAGCGATCCCGACGATCCGAACAGCTATTACAACACCGCCTATGGCAGCCGGATCGACCAGTACAATGCGGCAAAGACCGAAGATGCCGAGCTGGTGGAGCGGCAGTCCATCCTCGGCCTGCAGGATTCGATCGCGCTCGGAGAACAGCTCAAGGCCGAGCTCGAAGAGCAGATGGCCGCCAAGCAGGAGGAGCTGGACAACGGCGGCGACCCCGACGTCCTGCAGCCCGAGATCGACGCCCTGCAGGCCGAGATCACCAAGACCGAAAACCTGATCCAGAAGGATCGTGACGCCTTCGAAACGCAGCAGCCCCGGCTCGAGGAATTGAACTCCCGGCTCGTCCCGCCCGAACAGACGAACCAGCGGCGTGCAGAGCTCGCGAAGATCATCGAGAACACCAAGACTGATGTTCCGTTCCTGCAGCTCATGGAGATGCTGGCCGAGGATTTCCACTTCAATGCCGACGGGACTGTTCCGGCCGAAGGGGCCGTGACGCCGGAAAAGCTGCAGGAGATCGTCGGCGGCTATTTCAACAAGCAGACGCGCGTGACGCATGCCGAAGCGATGTTCAATCAGGAATATTTCGAGCAGAAGGTCAAAACGGCGACAAGCGTTTCCGATCTCACCGGCGACCCGCGTATTCTCGACTATATCAAGGCCGCCTTTGATCTGACCGACAGCTATATCGTGAAGTCGACGATCGAGCGGATTTTGATCAATGACGGCGGCATCGTGGAGGAATACGAGGCGGAGCGTCCGCAATACAGGGAGCTTTACGAGGCCTTCAACTTCAATGCGGATGGCACCGTCGCGGCGGGGGAAGCGCAGACCGACTTCCAGACCAACAAGACCCGCAATGACTACATGAGCCGGTGGGACGACAAGCAGGAAGAAGACTACGACAAGGCCGCCAAGTTCTACAAGACGGACATGGCGGCCGTCAAAACGCTCGATGATCTTTTCAGTTCGGATGCCGAGAGCACCCTCCAGTTCGCTTTGGAGGCCGTCGGCATCGAGCCTTCCGAATACTCGGCATACAAGCTCAAGAGCGTGTTGCGAAGCGATCTGTCCGATCCGAACAGCTATGTCTATCAGCTGAAGGACGAACGGCTCGTGACCTTCGCCAAGTTGTTCAACTTCGACAAGGACGGCGATATCACCACGCCGGTGCTGGCCCAGTCCAATGCGACGATTACCAACGTCGCCAAGGACTACATCTTGCGCAAGACCCGCTTCCTCGAAGGCGACGAACTGGAAGCGGCCAAGAAAAAGGCCGAGGAAGAGGCGAAATACTATACGGACACCCTGCAGCGCATCGACAGCCGCGACGAGCTGCTCGCCGACCGCAAGTTGCTCGACATCCTTCTGACGTCGAAGGGCATCGATCCTGAGACGGTGACCGACGATTTCCTGAAACAGGCCTTCAACTCCGATCTCGACGACCCGGAAAGCTTCGTCAACAAGCAGGACGACAAGCGGTTTGCGCAGCTTGTCGGCACCTTCAACTTCGATTCCCAGGGCAATATCGACCGCAGTTCCGTCGGCGAGGCCCAGAACGGCGGCGAGGTGGCCGCAACCCTGAGCCTCTACGTGCGGCAGCTTCTGGAAACGCAGCAGGGCGAGGAAAACGCGGGCGTCCGCCTGGCGCTTTATTTCCAGCGCATGGCCGACACCATCACCGACCCCTACGTCATCCTCGGCGACGAGGCGCTGATGGAGTTCTTCCGCGTCACTTTCCAGCTGCCGCAGGAACTCGGCAACATGGATGTCGATCAGCAGGCGAAGATCGTCGAGAAGAATCTCAATCTCGAAGATCTGTCCGACCCGGAAAAGCTCGACAAGCTGATCGAGCGCTTCACGATGATGTACGACCTGGAGAACACCACCGTGAGTTCGTCGGCGCTCGACATCCTCTATGGCGGCAGCGGTTCCGCAGGCATCAGCGCCGATACCCTGTGGGCATTGTCCCAGATCAAGATGGGTTAAGGCGGCAGAGCCTCTCAGACGTCGTTTTTGCCCGCCGGTTCGAAATTCGGATCGGCATTGTCCGCCAGCCAGTCGAGATCGGCGTGCATCGCGCCGCGGCTTGCCTCCTCCATGCGGCGATACCGGGAAAGCAGTTCCTGGCCGAATTCGGTCAGGCCGGCTCCGCCGCCGCTTTTTCCGCCGTGGCGGGTGAAGATCGACGGCTCGCGAAACATGCGGTTGATCTCGTCGCCGAGCAGCCATGCCCGGCGATACGACATGCCGATCGCCGCACCCGCGGCCCGGATCGAGCCGTGTTCGGCGATGAGCTGGAGAAGCTGCGCCTTTCCGGGACCAAGCCTCACGCCGTTGCCGAGATCGATGCGGATCGTGGTTCGCGCAGACCGGCTCATGGGATCGCCACCACCTTGCCCGGGTTCATGATGCCGGCCGGATCGAAGGCCTTCTTGATCCGCCGCATGAGATCCATTTCGATCGGCGAGCGGATATGCGCGAGCTCGTCGCGCTTCAACTGGCCGATACCGTGTTCGGCCGAGATCGAGCCGCCGGCCGCCAGCACGATGCTGTGCACGATCTCGTTGATCTCCCGCCAGCGGGCGATGAAGGCCCCCTTGTCGGCCGCCATGTCGGCACTGACGGGCTGGGAAATGTTGTAATGGATATTGCCGTCGCCGAGATGGCCGAAGGCGCAGATGCGGGCGCCGGGAACGGCGGCCATGACCGCCTTACCGGCTTCCGCCATGAAGGCCGGGATTTTCGAGACCGGCACCGAGACGTCGTGCTTGATCGAGCCGCCTTCCGGCTTCTGGGCGTCGGACATGCTTTCCCGCATATGCCAGAGCGCCTTCTGCTGGGCGACGGAGGAGGCGATCACCGCGTCGCGGATGAGCCCCGCTTCGAACCCCTGTTCGAGCAGCGACTGGATCATGGTCTCTGCCGTCCCGGCGGAATCGGAGGTGGAGATATCGATCAGCGCGTACCAGGGATGCGGCTCGGAAAGCGGATCGCGCACGCCCTCGATGTGGCGGGTGGTGAATTCGATGCCGATGCGCGGCATCAGCTCGAAACCCGTCAGCGCCGTGCCGCAAAGGTTCGAGGCCCGCTCGAAGAGCTTCAGGGCATCTTCAGGGGAGTCGAGGCCCGCCAGCGCCACCTGGTGGCCGGCCGGCTGCGGAAAGAGTTTCAGGACGGCGCCGGTGATGATGCCGAGCGTGCCTTCCGCGCCGATGAAGAGGTCGCGCAGGTCGTAGCCGGTATTGTCCTTCTTGAGGCGGCGCAGCCCGTCCCAGATCTCGCCCGTCGGCAATACAACCTCCAGACCGAGGCAGAGCTGGCGCATGTTGCCGTAGGCGAGCACGGCGGTGCCGCCGGCATTGGTGGAGAGATTGCCGCCGATGCGGCAGGAGCCTTCCGAACCGAGCGACAGCGGAAACAGCCGGCCGGCCGCCTCGGCCGCCTTCTGCACGTCGGCGAGGATCGCGCCGCCATCGGCGACGAGCACGTTGGCAACGGGGTCGACATCGCGGATGCGGTTCATCCGTTCGAGCGAGACGATCAGGTCGCTGCCGCCGGTGCGGGGCGTCTGGCCGCCGACGAGGCCGGTATTGCCCGTTTGCGGCACGATCGGCGTCCCGGTCTCGCTCGCGAGCTTGAGGATTTCCGAAACCTCCTGCGTCGAGCCGGGCTTCAGCAGCATGGGCGAGGAGCCCTGATAGAGCCCGCGGCCCTCGACGAGATGCGGGGCCATGTCCTGCGGGTCGCGCAGGACATGGCTTTCGCCGACGATCGCCGCGAAGCGGTCGAGAAGCTCTGGTTTCGGTCCGGAAATATCCATCGGCAGCCTCCTCCTATTCCCGTGGCGCGGCGGCGCGGGCCAGCCGGTCGTTGATCGCCTCGCCAAGCCCGTGGTCGGGAATGGGCGTGACGGCAATACGGGCCGCACCGGTCGCATCGGCGCGCTTCAGGTAAGCGAACAGATTTGCCGCCGCCTGCGCAAGATCGCCGGAAGGGCTCAAATCAAAAACCGCGGTGGCAAGCTCTATTCCCTTTACCGGGGCGGAACCCAGCCGGATCAGCGCTTCGCCGGGTTCGACGTGATCGGCGTTGAGCCGGACGGCCGCGCCCGGCGCATAGTGGGAGGCGAGCATGCCCGGCGCCTCGATGATCGCCGCCGGGCCGTCCGGCCGGATCACCGGGAGGCCGGTGGCTTTCTCGATCTCCTCCACCGCGACGCCGCCGGGTCTCAGTAGGCGGATAATGCCGTCCTCGACGCGGACGATGGTCGATTCCACGCCGACGGGGGCTGCGCCGCCATCGACGATGAGCTTGAGCCTGTCGCCCAGGTCCTCCGCCACATGCTGCGCGCTTGTCGGGCTCACCTTGCCGGACGTGTTGGCGCTCGGCGCGGCAAGCGGCTTCCCGAAGGCGCGGATGAGCTCGGATGCGAACCCTTTCGGCAGGCGGATGCCGATCGTGTCGAGACCCGCGGTGGCGAGCGAGTGGATGCCGCTTTCCGGCTTCAGCGGCAGGATCAGCGTCAGCGGCCCCGGCCAGAAGGTCTCGGCGAGCTTTTTCGAGATCGGGTCGAAAACCGCATAGCGCTCGGCCATGGAAAGATCGGCCGCATGGCAGATCAGCGGGTTGAAGCGCGGCCGGCCCTTGGTCTCGTAAATGCGGGCAATGGCTGCCGGGTTGGTGGCGTCCGCGGCAAGCCCGTAAACGGTCTCGGTGGGGATCGCCACCGGATAACCTTCCGCCAAGACGGCTGAGGCCTTGAGGAGCGCGCGTTCATGATCCCGGGTGATGTCGATGATGTCGGCCGTCATGTCCGCCCGTCAATAGCGCGGACCGGGCTTCCGTCAAAGCTTTTTGATGATTTCGCGCAGCGCATGGCTCGATGCGCCGAGCGTCAGCACGTTCTTGATCGCTTCCATCGGATCGTTGGTCTGGAACAGGAGCCCGTTCTTGCGGATCGAGCGGTCGATCCGGAACGGTTCGCCCGGCTCCCCCTCGATCGCCACGGCGAAGTACATGCGCGAATAGGTCGTGCTGATGCGTTCGAAGAACCTTTCCTCCTCGCCGATCTCGGAAAAGAAATTGGCGATATAGAAGGACCAGCTGACCGGCATGCGGCGTCCGAGGAACGTTCTCGCGGCCGTGACATGGCAGTAGCCGAGATGCGGACGCTCGTCGAGCGTGCGGTGGAAGATGATCTTCGGGAACTGGATCGATCGATGGAATGCGTTGATCCGCTCGTGGCTCTTTTCTCCGGCTGCTTCCAGTTTCTTGCCGGTGCGCGCGGCGACGTCCGCATAACCGATATAGCGCCGTTCTGCCGGCACCCAGATGGCGCTGTCGCGGGCGATGCGTCCGGTCCGCAGGAATTCCGAATGCGCGGTAGGCTTCGTCCCCGCCGGCGCGGGAGGCTTCGGCGGAGGAGCTTCGTAGTAGCGGAATTTTCCTTTGGCCTGCACGGGGGCATCGCTCCTGTTGATGCCGGAAATCTTGAGCTTCAGCCCTCAATGACAGGTTTTCCTTTCGCGGGGCTTAAGGGTTTTCCGAAGCCGTCGTCAATGCGGTTGCCGATGTCGCAATGTTGCCTATGCGACACGTGGGGCAGATGATTATATCCGCTGCAAGCTCAAGGTGCCGCCTCGCTAGGGAGGGCGGAGAATTGGGAAGCCGGTCGAAGCCCGGCGCTGCCCCCGCAACGGTGGTGGAGTGTAAGAGGCATGGCACAAGCCACTGGGAAAGAGCCGCAAGGGCCGCCCGGGAAGGCGCCATGCCCGTCCCGCGAGGGACAGCTCCTGAGCCCGGAAACCAGCCTGAGGTGAAAGAGAATTTGACCGATCGCGGCGGGCGCTCGGGACGCGGAGATTGGCGGGGCGAGACCGGCCGGCGTTTCCATGTCCTTCCGCAGGCCGCCCCAAGGCTCGCTTCGACAAGGAAGGCAAGATGGAAACTCGCAGTCAGGTCCTGCGGCAGCTCAAGAACCGCCGCGAAGGCTTCAGCCTCGAACAGGCCTTTTACACCGATCCCGATTATTACAAGCTCGATCTCGAATTGATCTGGTATCGCGATTGGCTGTTCGTCGGCCACGATTGCGAACTGCCCAAGGCCGGCAGCTATTTCACGTTGCAGATCGGCGACTATCCGGTCGTCGTCGTGCGCGGCCGTGACGGCCTGATCCGGGCGCTCCACAATACCTGCCGCCACCGCGGCAGCCGGGTATGCACCAAGGAAAGCGGCTCGGCGGTGCGGCTCGTCTGTCCCTACCATCAATGGACCTACGAACTCGACGGCTCGCTGCTCATCGCCCGGCAGATGGGCCAGGATTTCGACAAGAGAGAGTTCGGGTTGAAGAAGGTCCATTGCGAGAGCGTCGCCGGCTACATCTTCATCTGCCTTGCCAACGAGGCGCCGGATTTCGCGCCCGTTCGCGAGGCGATCGAGCCCTATATGGCGCCGCACCGCCTGTCGGAGGCCAAGGTCGCCCACCAGTCGACGATCATCGAGAAGGGCAATTGGAAGCTCGTCTGGGAAAACAACCGCGAATGCTATCATTGCGCCGGCAATCACCCGGAACTCTGCCGCACGTTTCCGGAAGCGCCTACCGTCACCGGCGTGTCGGGCGCGATCGACGATCCGGTCATCATCGAGCACTGGCGGCGCTGCGAGGCGGCCGATCTGCCGAGCGAGTTCAGGATATCGCCGGACGGCCAGTTCCGCGTCGCCCGCATGCCGCTGATCGAGGGCGCCGAAAGCTACACGATGTCGGGCAGGAATGCCGTGCAGCGAAAACTCTCCGACGACGTGACGATCGATGGGATCGGCACGATGCTGCTCTTCCATTACCCGACCACGTGGAACCACATGCTGGGCGACCATGCGGTCTCCTTCCGCGTCACACCACTCGGACCGGAGGAAACGGCGGTCACCACCAAATGGCTGGTCCACAAGGATGCGGTCGAGGGCGTCGATTACAATCTCGAAGAGCTGACGCATGTCTGGAACATGACCAACGACCAGGACCGCCAGATCGTCGAGGAAAACGCCTTCGGGATCCGTTCGCCGGCATATGAGCCGGGACCTTATTCGGCGATCCACGAGGGCGGCGTCATGCAGTTCGTCGAATGGTATTCGAATTTCATGGTCAATCGCCTTCAGGGCGATCAGACGATGCTTTCGATCGTCGCATGATGCAGTTTGCCCTGGGACCGATCGCTTATTCGTGATTGGCTCCAGCCCGGCCGTCATGGAACCAAGTCCTTCTATCCGCGTTGTTTTCTGCCAATACTTCCTGAAAGGAAACACCAGGATGAGACCCCTCCACCTGCGTTTGACCGCGGCAGCGCTTGCGGTCGCTTCTGCGCTCACCAGCTTCACATCGGCTCAGGCTTTGCAGATGCCTTCGGCTCCCGCCATTTCGGCTGCAAGCGCCGTGACGGATGTCCAGTACCGGGATCGCCGTGACTGGCGGCGCGACCGCTACGGCTGGCATCGCGGTTATCGCGGCTATCGCGATCGCCGTCCGGGCTATCGGTATTACAATGGCTTCTGGTTCCCGCTGGCGGCCTTCGGCACCGGGGTAATCATCGGCGGAGCGATTGCAAATGATCGCGGCCCTTATTCCGGCCGACATGTCGCCTGGTGCGAGAGCCGCTACCGTAGCTATCGCGCATCGGACAATACCTATGTGCCGCGCGCCGGCGTCCGGGCGCGATGCGTATCGCCGTACCGGTAAAAATCGTCTCGGGGCTGGATGTGGAACCCGGTTCGGGCACGCTGCCCGGGCCGGGCTTCCGTTGCTCCGGGGCGTTAATCACGCATTCAGGATGAATTTCCTAGGATCGCCGCGAAGTTACGGTCCGCCGATGGCAGACGCCGTCGAGGCCGGCGAAGGAAACAGAAAACATCGACCAAGGGTTGGGAGAGTTCAATATGACGCTGTTCAAGAAAATTGCGGTCGCGGGCATTTCCGCCGCCGTTCTGGTTGGCTCGCTGATGCCGGCCGGGGCAATGCCGCTGCCGGTCGCTCCGGCGGCCGGGATCGAGGCGAGTTCGGACGTAAATCTGGTGCAGTATCGCCGCGACTGGCGTGACGGCCGCGATTGGCGTGACCGCCGCGATTGGGGTGACCGCCGGGGCTGGTACCGCGGCCATCGCGGCTATCGTGATCGCCGCCCGGGCTACCGTTATCACGAGGGCTACTGGTTCCCGCTGGCGGCATTCGGCGCCGGCGCGCTGATCGGCGGCGCCATCGCTGCCCAGCCGCGCTATGTCGAGCCGGCTCCCGCCCCGGTCTATGGCGGCGGTGGTCTCAATCCGCGCCACTACGAATGGTGCTCTTCCCGTTATCGGTCCTACGATGCCTATTCGAACTCGTTCCAGCCCTATAACGGCCCGCGCCAGACCTGCTACTCGCCCTATTACTGAGGCGAGGGAAATCCCTTTGAAAACCCGTTCGGTGCAAGCCGGGCGGGTTTTCGTTTGCGAGGCCGGGATCAGAGAATGCCGACCCGCCTCAATAGCCACCAGGCGGCGAGCACGGACAGGACGATGAGGCCGAGCGCATAGGCTGTCCCGCCCACGCCTTCCGCGAAGGGCAGGGAGGACGTGTTCATGCCGAAGAAGCCGGTGACCAGCGTCGGCGGCAGCAGGAAGGCCGTCATCAGCGACAGGATGTAGAGGTGCCGGTTCGTCTCGGAGGAGAGCTTCGAGTCGATTTCCTCGTGCAGCAGCCGGGCGCGCTCCTGCAGCGCATAGACGTCGTGGTCGACCGCTTCCAGCCGGCCGACGAGGCGCGAGGCGGCATCGTCGAAACCGGGCGGCATTTCGTCGCCGTCGGCGGCCGCTGCCCGCCGCATCAGCGTCAGCACGGTCCTCAGGTGCCGATGCAGCCTGACCACTGTTCGCCGGACCGGCGCAAGCCGCCGGCGCTCATCGCGCGGCGCATTGTCGTAGACGAAATCCTCGATGAGGTTCAGCTCCTCGGTGAGCTCCATGACGAGGCTGATCAGGGTGCGCTGGAATTCGGCGACCAGCGTTTCGAACACGTCGATCGGCTGCCTGTAGCGCGAGGCGTTCTTTTCGATGGCCGCCCGTGCGCGGTCGATCGACCTGAGCGGCTGCAGCCGTGTGGTGATGATCACCCTGTCGGAGACGAAGAAATGCAGCCAGCCGATATCGCGCGTGTCGCTGTCGAACTCCCGCTGGAAATCGACCAGCGTGCCGTAGACGAGCTGTTCGTCGAGCGTGATGGCTGCGTGGGTGTCATGCGTGGTCAGCGCCGCGATGGCCGGCGGGGTGAGGCCCGGAAAATTTTCGAGGAAAGCGGTGACGCGCGTATCGGCGAGATTGAGGTGAAGCCAGAGGAAGCCCTCGGCCACGTCGAGATCGCTGCGCGCCGCGTCGAGCGGCAATCGGGTGCACGGCGCCGAACCCGGACGGAAGTGATAGGCCCAGACGAGGCCTGGAACGGCGGGGGCGAGGATGGACATGGGCGAGGAATCCGGAAGCATGCGCGTCACTCCTTAGGCCTCTTGTGTAACGCCGGTTCGACAAGATTTTCTAAAGCGAAAGAGATAGTGATGGGAAGCTGCCTGCCGCTGTAGTTGACAATCACATTTACGTTTACGTAAAAGAAAGGGCAGGAGCGGGCAGCATGCGGCAAGGCGCGCATGCGCCAAGGAGGAGCATCATGTACAAGGCACCGGTCGAGGAGATCGCCTTCACCCTGAACCATGTAGCGGGCCTGGCGGAGGCCGTGGAGATCGGCCGGTTCGGCGATCTTTCCGCCGATCTGGTCGATGCGATCCTGGAGGAGGCCGGCCGCTTCGCCGGCAACGAGATGGCGCCGCTCGGCGAGGTCGGCGATCGGCAGGGTGCGCGCCTCGTCGACGGCGAGGTGAAGACGCCGGACGGCTGGCCGGACCTCTACCGCCGCTGGCGCGAGGGGGGCTGGAACGGGCTGACCGCCCCCGAAGCCTTCGGCGGCCAGCATCTGCCGCATATGCTGAACGTCGCGGCGCTCGAAATGTGGAATTCCGCCTCCATGGCCTTCGCGCTCGCGCCGACGCTCACCATGGGCGCGATCGAGGCGCTCGTGGCCCACGGCAGCGACGCGCTCAAGGAAAAATATCTCGCGAAGATGGTCTCCGGCGAATGGACCGGCACCATGAACCTCACCGAGCCGCATGCCGGCTCCGATCTCGGCGTGCTGAAGACCCGCGCCGAACGTCGCGACGACGGCACCTACCGCATCTTCGGCCAGAAAATTTTCATTACCTGGGGCGAGCACGATGCGGCGGATAACATCATCCATCTCGTGCTTGCGCGCCTCCCCGATGCGCCGGCCGGCACGCGCGGCATCTCGCTCTTCCTGGTGCCGAAATTCCTCGTCGGTGACGACGGTTCGCTCGGCCCCCGCAACGACGTCTTTTGTCATTCGATCGAACACAAGCTCGGCATCCACGGTTCTCCAACCTGCACGATGATCTACGGCGACGGGGTTTTCGGCGAGGAGAAGGGGGCGGTCGGCTGGCTGATCGGCGAGGAGAACAAGGGTCTCGCCTGCATGTTCACCATGATGAACAATGCCCGGCTCGCGGTCGGCATGCAGGGTGTGGCGATCGCCGAAGCCGCAACGCAGAAGGCGGTTGCCTATGCCCGCGAGCGGACGCAGGGCAAGGCGCCCGGCTGGTCCGGATCGGACATGAGCCCGATTCTCGAGCATCCGGATATTGCTCAGACGCTCATCACCATGAAGGCGCTGACCCAGGGCGCGCGCGCCATCTGCTATGCCTGCGCCTATGCGATCGACATGTCGCACCACACGGAAGGCGAAGAGGCCCGCCACTGGAGCGAGCGCGCCGCACTCCTGACGCCCGTCGCCAAGTCTTTCGCCACGGATATCGGTGTCGATGTCGCCTCGCTCGGCATCCAGGTGCATGGCGGCATGGGCTTCATCGAGGAGACGGGTGCTGCCCGTTATCTCCGCGACGCCCGCATCGCGCCGATCTACGAGGGCACCAACGGCATCCAGGCGATCGATCTCGTGACCCGCAAGCTGCCGCTCTCCTCCGGCGAGCAGGTGCGCGGCTTCATCGGCGAGATGAAGGAGGTTGCCGACAGGGTGGCTGCTTCAAACGATCCGACTTTTGGCGAAACCGGCGACAGGCTGAAGGCCGCGATCGCCGCGCTCGAGACCGCCACCAACTGGCTGCTGGAAACGCAGGCCGATGGCAGGGCGGCCGATTCGCTTTCCGGCGCGACGCCCTATCAGCGCCTGTTCGGCCTGACGCTCACCGGCTGCTACCTCGGCAAGGGCGCGCTTGCCGACATCGGCGACGGTGGGGCGGAAAAGCGTGTGGCGCTCTGCCGCTTCATGGCGGAAAACCTGCTTGCCGAAACCTCGGCGCTGAAGGACCGTGTCGTCTCTGGCGCCGCGAGCCTCGAAGCAGCCCGCGCAATCCTCGCCTGAAGGAGTTTTCCGTGAGCGACAGCCATATCCTCGTCGAACGCCCGCAGACCCGGCCGGGCGTGATGGTGATCCGCTTCAACCGGCCGGAAAAGAAGAACGCGATTACTTCGGCCATGTACCACCGCATGACCGCGGCGCTGGAAGAGGCGAATGGCGACGAGACGGTGCGTGCCGTCGCCTTCCTGGGTAGCGAGGGCTGTTTCTCGGCCGGCAACGACATGGGCGATTTCCTGACCTATGCCCTCTCGGGTTCCAAGGAGGTGCCCGCCGCAGCCGTTTTCATCAAGGCGCTGGCACTTGCCGAAAAGCCGCTGGTCTCCGGCGTCGACGGACTGGCAATCGGCATCGGCACGACGCTCAACCTGCATTGCGACATGACGGTCGCCTCCGGCCGCAGCCTGTTCAAGACGCCTTTCGTCGATCTGGCGCTGGTGCCGGAAGCCGCCTCCAGCCTTCTGGCGCCGAGGGTCATGGGCCATCAGCGCGCCTTCGCCATGCTGGTGGCGGGCGAAGGTTTTTCCGCGAAGGCCGCACTGGAAGCCGGCCTCGTCTGGAAGATCGTCGAGCCCGAAGTCGTAGAGGCGGAAACGCTCTCGCTTGCCGCAGGCCTGGCCGCCAAGCCGCCACAGGCGCTGAAGATCGCCCGCGATCTGGTGCGCGGTTCCCGCGACGAGGTTCTCGCCCGCATCGACGAGGAACTCGTGCATTTCTCCGCGCAGCTCAAAAGCCCGGAGGCGCGCGCCGCATTCGAGGCCTTCATGCGGCGTTAACGCTGCCGAGCGGGAAAATCCGGCCATCCCCTTCTTTCGGCAGGCGAGCAGGGTTAGTTCTTCTTCCGAAAGGGAGGAATCTCATGCGCAAAATCCTGTCGTGCCTCGCGATCCTGCTGACATCCTGTTCCACGGCCGCGGCGGGGGATTTCTCTGCCGGGGCGCCGATGACATTGATCCAGTACCAGGGCGATACCCGCACGAGGACCGACGATCGCCGGCCGCGACCGCAGCGCTATGTCTGTGTCGTGCCGCCGCGCCAGAGCGACGACCGCAACCGGCCCTATGTCTGCCGCGCCGATGCGGGCCGCGTCGGAGGCCGCTGCCGCTGCCCTAACGTCGTCGGCAATGGCCGGCTGGACCTGGATTTCTAGGAATTATTTCTCCAGCAGCGCCACCGCTTCCACATGCGGCGACCAGAGGAACTGGTCGATCGGCGTCACCGATTTGATGCGATAGCCGCCGTCCACCAATATTCGCAGGTCGCGGGCGAGTGTGACCGGATTGCAGCTCACCGCGGCGATGGCCTTCACGCCGGAACGGACGAGTTCCTTCACCTGTGCCTCGGCGCCGGCGCGCGGCGGATCGAAGACGACCGCATCGTAATTCTTCAGCTCCTGCGGGATCATCGGCCGGCGGAAAAGATCCCGTTTCTCGACGGTGACCGGTTTCAGTCCCTGCGTGTTGCGGGCGGCATGGTCGAGCGCCTTCAGCGGCTTCTCCTCGCTTTCCACCGCATGCACCTTGGCGCTCCGCGCCAACCTCAAGGCAAACGTGCCGGAACCGGCGAAGAGGTCGAGCACGCGTTTCGCCTTGCCCACATGGCCGAGCACCAGCACGGCCATGGCGTCCTCCGCCGGTTTTGTCGCCTGCGTGAAGGCGCCCGGCGGCGGCGAGACTTTCACGCCGCCGAAATCGATCAGCGGCTTCTGCGGTTCGATGACGACTTCGCCGTTGACCGAAACCCGCGCGATACCCCTGAGGCCGAGCACGGTTTCGGTCACGGCGCGCCGCTGCTTGTCGGAAAGCGGCTTCAGCCCATCGACGGCGATGTCGAGGCCCGAGAGTGTTTCGAGAACTGTGATGCGGAAGATATCGGAGCCGGTCGCCAGCGCCTGACCGATCGCCCGGATAGCATCGAGCCGCGCCATGATGCCAGGTGCTGCGATCGGACATTCCTCGATCGAGACGATGTGGTTGGTCTCGGCGCGGTTGAAGCCGAGCAGGAGTTCCTTCTCCGTCTTGCGGGCGGAGAAGACGGCACGCCGCCGCTCGCGCGGATGCGCGGCGATGAGTTCGCCGACTTCCGGCGTGAGGCCCCTGGATTTCAGCGCCTCGACGACCAGTTCGCGCTTGAAGGCGCGGTAGGGCGCCTCCGCCAGATGCTGCAGCGAACAGCCGCCGCAGGCGTCCCGGTCCGGATCGAAATGCCGACAGAGCGGCGCCGCACGGTCCGGCGAGGCCTCGGCGATCGAGATCAGCATGCCGTGATTGCCGTTGCGGGCGATCGCCACCGTCTCCCCCGGCAGCGCATGGGGCACGTAGACCGGTCCCTTTTCGCCCTCGGCAATGCCGTGGCCCTGCGCGCCGAGCCGCGCGATCTTCACTGTTTCTGTGCTCATTCTGGCTTTCGTCCTGCGAGCAGGAATTCCTGGTTGCCGTCGCCGCCGGAGATGGGCGAGGGGATGAGGCCGAAACTCGTCCAGCCCATGTCTTCGGTCAGCCAGCGCTCCAGCTCCGCCGCGACCTGCGGCGCGCTCTCCGGATCACGCAGGAGGCCCCCCTTGCCGATCGCCTCGCGGCCGGCCTCGAATTGCGGCTTGACCAGAAGCACGCATATGGCGCCGGGCGCGGCAAGCTTCAATGCCGGCGGCAGCGCCAGCTTCAGCGAGATGAACGAGACGTCCGAGACGACGAAATCGATCGCGCGGCCGCTAAGATCGGCTGCGGTGAGGTTGCGGGCGTTCAGCCCCTCGATATTCGTCACGCGTGGGTCGGCGGCGATCCGCGCATGCGTCTGCCCGTGTCCCACGTCGATCGCCGTGACATGCGCCGCGCCGCGTTGAAGCAGGACTTCGGTAAAGCCGCCGGTGGAAGCGCCCACGTCGAGACAGGTTTTGCCGGCCGGATCGAGGCGGAAATGATCGAGCGCCGCGACAAGCTTCAGCGCCGCGCGGGAGACATAGGCCTTGGCAGGGTCGTCGATCGCAATTGCCGCGTCAGGAGAAACCACCTGGCCCGCCTTCGTCACCACCTGACCGTTCACGGTCACCGTGCCGCGCGCGATCGCGTCGCGTGCCCGCGATCGGCTTTCGAACAGGTCGAGCGATATGAGAAGCTGGTCGAGGCGTTGGTTTTCAGCGGATTTGGCCATGCCGCCAGTCAATGCCTGCCGGCGGGCCGATGCGCAAGTGTCTCATGGAGTGAAAACTCGTGGGCGTCGTTCAATCAAATTTTAATCATGTTGGGATTCTCTCGCCTGCGGAGGAGCCTGCAATCCTTTGACCGAGAGTGGAAGCCCTCATGGCGCTCAAAAACCTTTCCCTGAACAAGAAGCTCATCATTACTTTCGCGGCGTTGATGTCGGTCTGTCTTCTGGCATCGGCCGGTGTTTACTGGCAGGCGCTGAAGTCGAGCCGCGCTTCCGCCCAGCAGGCCGTTTCGCAAGCCATCATGATGCAGGTGGACAACGCGCTGGAAGCCATGCTTGAGCAGGCCGTCAACCAGCGCGGCTTTCTGCTCTTCAAGAGCGACAGCACCTATAACGACGTCTTCGCCAATCGCGACAGGATGATCGCCGCGATCGATGCCGCCAAGCGGACCGCTGCCGGCATGCCGGATCTTGTCGCCTCGCTCGACGCCATGCGCGCCGCGGCCGACGTCTTCCACACCCAGCTCACGGTGCCGCAGCTCGAGGCCCGCAAGAACACCGACAGGCCGATTGAGGAAATTATCGAGATCGGCCGAAACCAGGCGAGGGGCCAGCTCGACGGGTTCCGCGAGGCAGCCGGAAAGATCAAGAAACAGGCATTCGATCTAACGACCGGCCTGCAGAATACGCAGGCGAACGCCCATCGTGACCTGCTGCTCACGCTGCTTCTCGGCGGCGGCATCGCCGGCGTGATCGCCGTAGCGCTCGTTCTCGCTCTCTCTCGCGCCATCGTCACCCCGATCGTCGGCATGACCGAAGCCATGACCCGGCTCGCCGGCGGCAACCACGACATCAAGGTTCCGGCGCTCGACCGCACGGATGAAGTGGGCCGCATGGCCAGGGCGGTCGCGGTCTTCAAGGACGCGGCGATCGAAAAGCAGCTCCTTGCCCGCGATGCGGATGCGCTGCGCGAGAACAGCGAGCGCGAACGTCTCGCCAACGATGCGCAGAAGGCACGTGAAGCCGCGGAGATCGAATTCGCGATCGATTCGCTTGCCACCGGTCTTGCAAGCCTCGCCAATGGCGACGTCGCCTACCGCCTTGAAAAGCCCTTCGCGGATCGTCTCGACCGGCTGCGGACCGACTTCAACCAGGCGCTCGGCAAGCTGCAGGCTGCACTCCAGGCGGTCGGCGAGAATGCCTCCGCCATCAGCGCCGGCGCCGGCGAGATCCGCGCCGCTGCAGACGATCTCGGCCGCCGCACCGAGCAGCAGGCCGCCGCCGTCGAGGAGACCGCCGCAGCTCTCGAAGAGGTGACGACGACGGTGAAGGAATCCGCCCGCCGTGCGGAGGATGTCGGCCAGCGCGTCGAGCGCACCCGCATCGGCGCGGAGAAGTCGGGCGATGTGGTCCGCCGCGCCGTCTCCGCCATGGAGCAGATCGCGAAATCTTCCGGCGAGATCATCAACATTATCAGCGTCATCGACGATATCGCCTTCCAGACCAACCTTCTGGCGCTCAACGCAGGCGTCGAGGCGGCCCGTGCGGGCGATGCCGGCAAGGGCTTCGCGGTCGTCGCCCAGGAAGTGCGCGAACTGGCCCAGCGTTCGGCCAATGCGGCGAAGGAGATCAAGGCGCTCATCACCACCTCCAGCCAGCAGGTGGATGCGGGCGTGGCGCTGGTCGGCGAGACCGGCCAGGCGCTGGAGGCGATCGTCGGCGAAGTGCAGCAGATCAACGAACACCTGAACGCGATCGTGGTCTCCACCCGCGAGCAGTCGACAGGCCTGCAGGAGATCAATTCCTCGGTCAACAACATGGACCAGAACACTCAGCAGAACGCGGCCATGGTCGAAGAGCAGACGGCCGCCAGCCACAAGCTCGCTCAGGAAGCCCAGGCGCTCGATGCCTTGCTGAAGCAGTTCAACTTCGGCGGTTCCTCGGCGCTCCGCGCTTCCCGCCCGATTGCCGCGCCGGCGGAAGCCCGCCCCGTCGCATCGCCCGCCAATGCGCTGCGCTCCACCCTTGCCCGCGCCTTCTCGGGCAAGGCCGCGACGACTGCGGCCGTCAAGGAAGAGTGGCCGGAATTCTGATCCGCCGGATGGTTTGTGACGTGTTGGAAGGCAGGCCGGAGATTGTCCGGCCTGCCTTCTCTGTTTTCGCAATCCGGTCTATCTTGCCGGCCGTAACGAGGCTGGAGGTAGGATATGCGCTGTATACTGCTCATAGGCGGATTGCTCTCTGTGGCACCGCCGGCATTCGCAAATGATACCACTGCGGAACTGACCACCGGCGGCCTCAGCTATCTCCAGACCTCCGATGTGACGATGGAGCAGGAAAACCTTTATATTTCCCGGAAGGAGGTTCTGGTCGACTATGTCTTCAGGAACACCGGAACTTCGGATTTCGAGAGCATCATCGCTTTTCCGATGCCGGACGTCACTGGCGGCTCGCAAAGCGATATCGCCTATGGAGACCCGGAAAGCGATAATTTCCTCGGCTTTTCGGTCGTGCAGGACGGCAAGCAGATCACGCCGGAACTGCAGCAGCGCGCCATTGCGATAGGCGTGGACAGGACCGACGAACTCGTCTCCCATAAGATCCCGCTTCTCCCGTATAGCGACAAAACGTATGAAGCGCTGAAAACGCTGCCCCAGGACGTGAAGACACGATGGATCGCCGAAGGCCTCGTCTATGTGGACCGCTACGATGCGGGCAAGGGCTGGCAGGAGGATTTGCGGCCGACCTGGACGCTCCGCTCGGTCTATTGGTGGAAGACGATGTTTCCGGCTGGCAAACCCGTACGCGTCAGCCACCGGTATGCGCCGAGCGTCGGCGGCACCGTCGCCATGACCTTCATCGACCAGGGCAAGCCGGGTACGAGCTACAAGGATTATGCCGAACGTTACTGCATAGACGGCGCCTTCATGAAGACGGCGGCCAAGCTCGAGGCGGCGGCCGGCAAGTCCGGCCCGAACTACATGGAGCAATGGGTCTCCTATATCTTGACCACGGGTGCGAATTGGGGCGGCCCGATCGGCAAGTTCAAGCTCACGATCGACAAGGGCCGGCCGCAGGATTACGTCAGCTTCTGCGGCAGCGGGATCAGGAAGGTCGGTCCGACGACCTTCGAGATGACGGCGGAGGATTTTTATCCGGAAAAGGATCTCCATATCCTGTTCCTGACCGCGGCGGACCAATAGGCTCCACGACTGTTGAAGCGGTGTGATCTCTTCGCGACTTGCCGAAGAGCAAGTTGGGGAGGATGATCCCGGACGAGATTTCCGGGAAGCCAGTCATGCGTCGTCCTGCCGATCGCTATGATCCACTCGCGATCATCCTGCACTGGCTGATCGCAGCTCTTATTCTTGGCCTCATGGTGCTCGGCTTTGCGATGACCAGGCCGTCCATCGACCCTGCTCTGCAATTTTCGCTCTTCCAGTGGCATAAATCCCTGGGAATGCTGGCCCTCCTGTTCGCCGTCGTCAGGTTTGCCCATTCGCTGATCCGTGTCCGGGTGACGCCGGTCGCCGGCATGAGCCGGCTTGAGCATCTGGCGGCAAAGGGCATGCACCACGTGCTTGCGGCATTGGCAGTTGCGGTTCCTCTGGCCGGCTGGATGATCGCTTCGGTCTCGCCGCTGGAGATTCCGACCTTCGCCTTCAACCTCGTCGTCATTCCGCATCTGCCGGTGCCGAAGTCGGACGCGGCGGAAGCCTGGTGGACGACGGCCCATGCGGCGCTCGCCTATGCCACGCTGGTGCTCGTGTTTCTCCATTCCGGCGCGGCGCTCTACCACCATTACCGCCGGCATGACGACGTGCTGACCCGCATGATCGGCGGCCGGCGCCATCGGATCAGAACGTCCACCAGGGAGTCGCGGCCATGACCCACAAGACAGCTCTCATCGCGGCCCTGTTTGTCGCCGCGTCGCTTCCCGAGACAAGCCGATCGGCGGTCGAGGTGCCGAGCCTGTCCGAGGTCGCCGGGCGCTATGCCATCACGCCGGGATCGCGCATCGCGTTTACCGTCGATCAGGTGGGCGGCGGCGGCATCAAGGGCGAGTTCGGAAAGTTTTCCGGCACCTTCAATCTCAGGGCCGGCGATCTCCCTCATTCCATGGTGAATTTCGAGCTGAAACCCGAAAGCGTCAGGACCGGCCAGGCGCGGATCGATGCATTCCTGCGGTCAGGTGCGGTCTTCGACACAGACCGCTTCGACACGATCTCCTTCCGCTCGAGCCGTGTGGAGCAGACGGGACCCGACAGCGCCCGTATCACCGGGACTTTGACCGCCAAGGGACGCAGCATGTCCGAAAGCTTCGACGTGAAGTTGACGGCCTGGAGCGGCCGAAAGATCGCCTTCAACGTCAGCGGCAGGATCTTCCGCTCGCGTTATGCGATGGATGTCGGCACGCCGATCTATTCCAACGTCGTCCAGTTCGACATGATGATCGAGGGGCTGCGCAGCTGATCTCAGCCGGCGGCTCCGACGCCGATCCGCGGCTGGCCGAGCGTTTTGAAGACGGTCGAGACGATGCCGGCCCGATCGAGGCCCGCCTTGGCATACATCGCGTCCGGATTGGCCTGTTCCATCCAGATATCCGGCAACACGAGGGAGCGGATCTTCAGCCCGTTGTCGAGCAGGCCTTCCATTGCGAGGAACTGCAGCACATGGCTGCCGAAGCCGCCGACGGAACCTTCTTCCACGGTGATCAGCACCTCGTGGTGATGGGCAAGCTGGCGGATCAGGTCGTGGTCGAGCGGCTTGGCGAAACGGGCATCCGCAACCGTGGTGGAAAGCCCGGCAGCATCCAGGTCTTCCGCCGCCAGCAGACATTCCTTGAGCCGCGTGCCGAAGGAAAGCAGCGCCACTTTTGAACCTTGCTTCACCACGCGGCCCTTGCCGATTTCGAGGATCTGGCCCCGCTCCGGCAGCTCGACGCCGACGCCTTCGCCGCGCGGATAGCGGAAGGAGATCGGTCCTTCGTTATAGGCTGCGGCGGTGCGCACCATGTGCTTCAGCTCCGCCTCGTCGGCGGCGGCCATCACCACCATGCCCGGCAGGGTGGCGAGGAACGTCGTGTCGAAGGAACCCGCATGGGTCGGGCCGTCGGCGCCGACGAAGCCGGCGCGGTCGATCGGGAAACGGACGGGCAGGCCCTGGATCGCCACGTCGTGAACGACCTGGTCGTAGCCGCGTTGCAGGAAGGTCGAATAGAGAGCGCAGAAGGGCTTGTAGCCTTCCGCCGCGAGGCCTGCCGCGAAGGTCACCGCATGCTGCTCGGCGATGCCGACGTCGAACGTGCGGGCGGGGAAGGCCTCCGCCAGCTTGTCGATGCCGGTGCCGTTCGGCATGGCGGCGGTGATGCCGACGATCTTCTCGTCGAGCCCCGCTTCCTGCACCAGCGCCTCGCCGAACACGCTCGTATAGGAGGGCGCATTCGGCTTCGATTTCGCCTGCGCCCCGGTGATGACGTCGAACCTGTTGACGCCGTGATACTTGTCGGCGGCAGCCTCCGCCGGCGGATAACCCTTGCCCTTCTGGGTGACCACATGGATCAGCACCGGGCCGCGGGCATTGTCGCGCACGTTGCGCAGCACCGGCAGGAGATGGTCGAAGGAATGGCCGTCGATCGGACCGATATGGTAGAAACCCATTTCCTCGAACATGGTGCCGCCGGTGACGTAGCCGCGGGCGTGCTCGACGGCGCGGGTGATCGCCTTGTCGATGCCGTGGCCGAGATAGGCCGTCAGCTTCTTGCCGAGCTCGCGGAAGCCCATATAGGTCCGTCCGGAGGCGAGCCGCGCCAGATAGGCGCTCATAGCGCCGGTCGGCGGGGCGATCGACATGTCGTTGTCGTTCAGGATGACGATCAGCCGCGCATCGAGCGCGCCGGCATTGTTCAGCGCCTCATAGGCCATGCCGGCGGACATGGCGCCGTCGCCGATCACGGCCACCACATTCCGCTTCGAGCCGGAAAGGTCCGCCGCCACCGCCATGCCGAGGCCGGCCGAGATAGAGGTGGAGGAATGCGCCGCGCCGAACGGGTCGTATTCGCTCTCCGCCCTGCGCGTGAAGCCGGAAAGCCCGCCTTCCTGGCGCAGCGTCCGGATGCGGTCGCGGCGCCCGGTCAGGATCTTGTGCGGATAGCACTGGTGGCCGACGTCGAAGATCAGCCGGTCGTCCGGCGTGTTGAACACCTTGTGGATGGCGATCGTCAGTTCCACGACGCCCAGCCCCGCGCCGAGATGCCCCCCCGTGCGCGATACCGCGTCGATCATCTCGTCGCGCACTTCCCGCGCAAGCTGCGGAAGGTCGCGGTCGTCGATCTCACGAAGGTCGGTGGGGAGCTTGACCGTGTCGAGCAACGGCGTAGCGGGCATTGATGTCACGGATGGCGGCCTTTGTCTCATCTTGTCCGGAAGTCTGTCCTTCCACAAGATGAGAAGAAAACAGGCTTTTTCAAGTTGTCGCGTGGCAGGTTTCTAATCGATTTTTAGCCGGCGGGCAAAGGGACAAACTCTTCCTCGTCGCCCGGCACGATGTCGAAGCGGCCGGTGCGCCATTCCTGCTTCGCCTTCTCGATCCGTTCTTTCGAAGAGGAAACGAAGTTCCACCAGATGTAGCGCTTGGAATTCAGGGCCGCGCCCCCGAAGAGCATGAGATGACAGCCCGGAGGACCGGCCTCCAGCGTGATCGGGTCGCCCGGCCGGAAGACGAGAAGCTGGTCGGCTGCGAAACGGTCGCCCGCCACGACGAGTTCGCCGGAAAGGATGTAGATCGCCCGTTCCTCGTGATCGGCGGCGAAGGGAAAGCGACGGCCTGCATCGAGGCGGAGATCGACATAGAGCGTGTCGGTGAAGGTCGCGACCGGCGAGGCGAGGCCCTCGAAGGCACCGATCACCACCCGGCCCTTGGCGCCGTCCGCGTCGATCGCCGGCATCGCCTCCTTGCCGGTATGGGCGAAGGCCGGATCGATTTCTTCCCGGTCGTCCGGCAGCGCCAGCCATGTCTGCAGTCCGGAGACGGATTGCGGATGGCCGCGCAGGTTCTCCGGCGTGCGCTCCGAATGCACGATGCCGCGGCCGGCGGTCATCAGGTTGATGTCGCCTGGACGGACGACGAGTTCGGTGCCGAGGCTGTCGCGATGCTTGATCTCGCCGTCGAAGAGATAGGTGACAGTGGAGAGCCCGATATGCGGATGCGGCTTGACGTCCAGCGCCTCGTCGGCGCGGAGCAGCGCCGGTCCCATCCGGTCGAAGAAGATGAAGGGTCCCACGAGCCGCCTCTGGCGCGTCGGCAGCGCCCGCCGCACCGCAAACCCGCCGATATCGCTGGTGCGCGGAATGATCAGGTTCTCGATCGCGTCACAGGCGAAGGCATCACCTGCGGCCGGGTCTTTTCCGGGAAAAAAGGACATGAGCTTCTCCGATTTGGAATGGAGGCAGACTAGCCCGATCATCACGTCTTTGACAGGCTCGAGACTGAAATGCAGTGTTCACTGATCGCACCGGCTCAGCACCACCGCATCTCCCGCCTTTGCCCCGAGCTCGACGCATCCGCCGTCGTGGCAGAGCCGCCACGCGCTCGGCGTCATGCCGGAGGCGGCGAGCGAAATGCGATCCTGCGGCGGCAATGCCGGATGCCAGACCCACCAGCCGTCGCGAAACACCGCATCCGGCCCCGGCTCCATGCCCGCGCCGGAACCCTTGACTGCCGCCTCGCGGAGTTCCAGTCCGGCGGGAGCCACGGCCCAGGTCTCCCGCCATTCGGTCTTCTGCACCGAATGGGTCCAGGAGAGCGAAAAAAGCGAGACGGCAAGCGCCGTCACCTTGCCGCCTGCGAGGATGCAGAGGCTCACCGGCCGCCGCTCAGGTCAGCGCCGGCGCGGCCGGCGCGTTGCGGTTCCGCCACCAGTGCTGCGCCACGATGATGATGCCGAGCGCCCAGCCGAGCTCGTCGGTCCAGGGCAGCGCCATCACGAGGCTCGCGCCGGCGATAAAGGCGAGCAGCCTCTCCCAGAGCGCCATGCGGGCGAACAGGAAGCCGACGACCGCCGTGCCCCAGAGCGCGATCCCGAAACAGGCTTTGAGGAAGAGATAGATCACCTCGACCGGATAGCCCCAGGCGGCGGAAATGGCGCCCGGATCCTGCAGCATCAGCGCCGGCGTGTAGACGGCCATGAAGGGCACGACGAAGCCGGATGTCGCGAGTTTCGTCGCCTCGACCGAAATCTTGAGGCCCGACGTCTTGGCCATCGGCGCGGCCGCGAAGCAGGCGAGCGCCACCGGCGGCGTCAGGTCCGCCATGATCCCGAAATAGAAGACGAACATGTGGCTGACGATCAGCGGCACGCCGAGTTCCAGCAGCGCCGGGCCGGCGAGCGACGAGGTGATGATGTAGTTCGGGATCGTCGGAATGCCCATGCCGAGGATCAGGCAGGTGATCATCGTCAGTACCAGCGACAGGAAGAGATTGTGCTCGCCGATCCGGATGATGGCGCCGACGAAGGTGGAGGCGATGCCGGTCAGCGTCAGCGTGCCGATGACGATGCCGACGATGGCGCAGGCGATCCCGACCGGCAGGGCGTTCTTGGCGCCCTCCGCCATCGCATCGCGGCAGATGGCAAGCGTCTCGCGGCCGCCCTTCACGAAGATGCAGCCGGCGATCAGCGCCAGGATGACGATCGCCAGGAAGTTGACGCCGTAGCGCAGGAAGGAGGCGGCGGCGAGGCCGAGCACGACCCAGAAGACGAGGCGGAAGGCGAGCGGCCCGATGCTCGCGGCAAGCGGCATGCCGAGGACCAGAACCACGACGAGCGCCAGCCCCATCGTGCCCGCGAAGATCGGCGTGTAACCGGCGAAGAGAAGATAGACGAGGGCGGCGAGCGGCAGGATGAGCGGCCAGTGTTCCCTCACGGCCGCCCAGGGGTTCGGCAGCTCGGCCTTGTTCATGCCTTTCAGCCCGGCCTTGCCGGCTTCGAGGAAGACCATCCAGAAGCAGGCGCCGAAATAGAGGATGGCCGGGATGACCGCGGCTTTGACGACCTCCGCATAGGAGACGTTGAGAGTCTCGGCCATGATGAAGGCGACCGCCCCCATGACCGGCGGCATGATCTGCCCGCCCATCGAGGAGGTCGCCTCCACGCCGCCGGCAAAGGCCGAGCGGAAGCCGAAGCGTTTCATCAGCGGAATGGTGAACTGCCCAGAGGCGACGACATTCGCGACGCCCGAGCCGGAGATCGTGCCCATCAGCGCCGAGGACATGACGCAGACCTGCGCCGGTCCGCCGCGCCAGGTGCCGACGAGGCCGAGCGCGAAATCGTTGAAGAGGGCCAGCATGCCGGCCCGTTCCAGGAACGCGGCGAAGACGACGAAGATGAAGATATAGGCGGCCGAGACGTAGATCGGCGTGCCGTAGATGCCCTCCGTGCCGTAGGAGAAATTCTCGATAATCTGCTCGAAATCATAGCCGCGGTGGACGAATGGACCGGGCGCATATTGGCCGAGGAAGCAGTAGGCGAGGAAGATGCCGGCGATGATCGTCAGCGGCAGGCCCATCAGCCGCCGCGCCGCCTCGAAGACGAGCACGATCAGCACGGCTCCGACGATAAGGTCGGGCGTCGTCATGAAACCGCTGCGCAGGATCAGGTCGTGATAGAAGACCCAGTTGTAGACGCCGGTGAGGAAGCCGAGAATGCCGAGCGCCCAGAACCAGATTTTCCCGGCTTTGGTCTTGGCGACGAGATTGCCGAACAGCGCAAACCCGAGGAGCAGCAGGAAGCCGACATGCATGGCGCGCACGATCTGGCTCGCGAGCGTGCCGTAGGCGGCAGTCCAGAGCTGGAAGAGGGTGAAGGCGAAGGCGATCCAGAAGGCGATGCGTCCCGTGAGCCCTTCGCCGAATCCGGCCGGCAGGCCTTCTATGGCTTCCTCGGCGGAATGAGGCGCGTTCTGGCTCTGCATCGTGGTCGCGGACATTCGGGCTCTCAATAAGCTTTCTGGTTTATCGTACCCCCTCTGGCCTGCCGGCCATCTCCCCCACAAGGGGGGAGAGGACCCGCGGCAGCGCCTGTTTTCCGGATCGGAGGCGGTGCGGCGAGTTAAGCCCCTCCCCCTTGTGGGGAGGGGTTGGGGAGGGGACTTGCAGCGTACGCGACTCCAGTCCCTACTTCATCAAACCGGCTTCCTTGTAGTACCGCTCGGCGCCGGGGTGCAGCGGCACGGGCATGCCGTTCAGCGCCTTTTTCGGGTCGATCGCCTTGGCGGCGGCATGCGATGCCGCGAGTTTCGGAAGGTTCTCGAAGAGCAGCTTGGTCATCTGGTAGACCGTTTCGTCGGAAACCTCCGAATGGGTGATCAGGAAGTTGCCGACAGCGGCCGTTTCCACATCCGCGGTCTGGCCCTCGTAAGTCCCGGCCGGGATGACGGCGGAGACGTAAGGCGCGCCGATCTTCTCGACCTCGGCCTTCGGGATCGCCACGACGTTGATCTTCAGCGAGGTGGCGAGGTCGCGGATCGAAGCGACGCCAAGGCCGGCGGATTGCAGCGTGGCGTCGAGCTGGCGGTTCTTGATGAGCTCGACGGATTCGGCGAAGGGCAGGTATTCCGTCTTGCCGAGATCCTTGTAGGACATGCCCGCCGCGGCGAAGATGGCGCGTGCGTTGAGCTCCGTACCAGAGGCAGGAGCTCCGACCGACAGGCTCTTGCCCTTGAGGTCGGCCAGCGTCTTCACGCCGGAATCGGCGCTCGCGACGACCTGGATATAATTGGGATAGATGGCGGCGATGCCGCGCAGCTTGTCCAGCTTTGCGGGAAAGCCCGCTTCCTTGTTGCCCTTCCAGGCCTCCTGGACGGAATCGCCGAGTGAGAAGGCGATCTCACCGCGGCCGGCCTGCAGAAGGTTCAGGTTCTCGACCGATGCCTTGGTGGCCTGCACCTGCGTGCGCGCGTCCTTGATCCCCTGGCCGTAGATTTCCGAAAGCGCGACGCCGAGCGGATAATAGACGCCGGACGTCCCGCCGGTCAGCACGTTGATGAATTCCGCGGCCTTCGTGCCGGCCACCGAAAACGCCGTCGAAACGGCAAGCGTCGCGGCAAACATGAGATTGATTTTGCTGGATTTCGCGCCAAGCATCACGATTGTCTCCTCCCAAAGCAACCATTCGGTAACGGCTATCATGGGGAGGCGGTCACGGTGCGTCAATCGCTTTGTGACGCGATCGTGGCGATGGTCGTACGACTTTGGTGTTATTCGCCGTCGAGCGGCTCGGCGCCCTGCGGTTTGCCGCTGCGGTCGAGGCGGATCTTCTCGATGCGGTTCTCGGCGGCGGTGAGCAGCTTTTCGCAATGTTTCTTCAAAGCTTCGCCGCGCTCGTAGATGGCGATGGATTCGTCGAGCGCCACGTCGCCGCGTTCCAGCCGCGCGACGATGCTTTCGAGTTCCGCGACCGCCTTTTCGAAGGAATAGCCGCTCACATCGCCCGTGGACCCAAGAGTCTCGGTGTTCTCGGTCATTCCTTATCCTCTCATCAGTCTCATGATGTGCATGCCGGCCGATTCGGCCAGGCCCTCCAGATCATAGCCGCCCTCGAGCAGGCTGACGACCCGGTTGCCGGCATATTTGCCGGCGATCTCCATCACCCGCCCCGTCGCCCAGTCGAAATCGTTGCCGACGAGGTTGATCTGCGCCAGCGGGTCGCGGTGATGGGCGTCGAAACCCGCCGAAATCACGATGAAATCCGGCCGGAAGTTTTCGAGCGCCGGCAGCACCCGGGCTTTGAAGGCTTCGCGGAAATGCTCGCTGCCGGTGTCCGGGGAAAGCGGCGCGTTGACGACATTGTTCTTCGTGCCGGTCTCGTCCTTGGCGCCGGTGCCGGGATAGAGCGGCATCTGGTGGGTCGAGCAGAACAGCACGGAAGGATCGTCCCAGAAGATGTCCTGGGTGCCGTTGCCGTGATGCACGTCCCAGTCGACGATCGCGACACGCTCGATCCCGTGTCTCCGCTGCGCGTGGCGGGCGGCGATCGCGGCATTGTTGAACAGGCAGAAGCCCATCACCTTGTCTTTTTCGGCGTGATGTCCCGGCGGCCGGGCGGCGACGAAGGCATTGTCCGCCTTGCCGGTAATGACATCGTCGACGGCTGCCATCGCTCCGCCGATGCCGGTGAGCGCCGCCTGCAAGCTCTTCGGCCCCACATAGGTGTCGGCCTCGATCTGCCGGATTCCGTCCTCCTCCGGAATGTCGCGGATGACGGCGCGAAGATGCTCTTCCGGATGGGCGAGCAGGACCGCATCCTCGTTCGCCTGCGGCGCTTCCTTCCGGTCGAGCTTTTCGAAATTCGGGTGCTGGAGCGCGATATTGAGCGACCGCAGCCGGTCGGCCCTTTCGGGATGCCCTTCCGGTGTCTGATGCTCGAGGAAGATCGCGTGTTCGTAAAGGCGCGTGGTCATGAAGGCGGCCTCGTGAGGTGTGAGCCCGGGGCGGACATCTCCGACATGGCGCAGATGCCGTATTTTTTCAAGGCGAATCCCCTTGCGCCTCCGCTTGTTTGGATCGAAGGAATGGTCTTACATGGGGATATTCAACCTAGAGGGCGTGGTGGCTAAAGATACGGTCAAATCGCAGGAATTCCGTGTCCCGTTCCGCGACGTGGACATGCATGGGGAAATGTCGCGGTCGGCTTACGTTGTCCGGGCGGAGGAGGCCGTGGCGGAATTCTGGCGTCGCCGCAAGCCCCAGAAGGGCGATCCCTTCTTCACCATCGGCAAGATCACCTGCACCTTCCATGCGGCGCTGAGGCTCGGCGACCTCGTGCATATGCATGTCGGCGTCAGCAAGATCGGCGGAAAGTCCGCGGCCTTCCTGGTGCACATGCTGCGCGATGAGGAGGCGGTGGCGGAGGCCGAGATCGTCTGGACGGCGCACGATCCTTCAAGCCGGGAGCCGGTCGCGCTGCCCGAAGACCTGCGCGACTGGTTCTATCAGTATCTGGACTGAGCCTGTCTCGATCAGGCCCGCTGCGGCAGCAGCGGATAGCCGGCCATGACGGCGCGACCGGCGAAAGCCGCGATCAGGGCTTTCAGCACATCGCCCGGGACGAAAGCGAGATCGCCCATGAAAGCGGTCACTAGGCCGGTGCCCGTGCCGTAGGCGAGGTAGGCCACGCCAAGCGCATGATCCACCACGACGCCGCCTGCGAGCGCGGCAAGGAAGAAGCCGGCGGTCTGCACGATGCCGCTCTGGGAGCGGTCCACGAAGCGCTCCGCAAGATAGCCGGTGACGTAGGCTGCGAAGAACCAGCCGACCAGATAGCCCGCGGTCGGCGAGACGAAGGTGGCAAGCCCGCCGCGTCCGCCGGAAAGCACCGGCAGGCCGATCGCGACGAGCAGCAGGACGAGAAGCACGGCAAAGCCGCCCCGCTTCGCCCCCAGGATGACGCCCGCCAGCATGACGCCCAGCGACTGGGCGGTGATCGGCACGGGAATGAAGCCGAGCATGATCGGCGGCACCAGGCCGAGCGCCACGATGATGGCGGCAAACAGGGCGGCCAGAACGAGATCCCGGGTGGACATGATACAGGATTCCTTAATGCTGATAATGAATCACTTTTGCGCCCGGATGCCCCTGGCGTCAATGGCGGCGGCAATCTCGTCGGCGTTTCGCAGCGTCAGGATGATCAAGGGGACCGCGAGCGTCAATGGCCGGGGCTTCAACCCTCGCGCGTGGTGGGCGTCCCGGATGGCCTGGTAGCGGGTCAGAACCTCCGGCACGAAACGCACCACAAGGCCGATCGAAAGGCCGATATCGGCGGCTCGAATGAGGCCCGCCCGTTCCAGCGGCCGGGCCGCCAGGGTTATCTCGTCGATGAAATCGCCGGTGCTCGTGGTGGCCGTCGCGGCTGCCGCCAGGAGGGCCAGCGCCGTCAGCCGCAGCAGGACGATGAGCGCCTGGCCGGGGCTGTTGAGGACGAGCGTGAAGAGGGCGACGATGGCGATCGTCAGCAGGATCGGCCGCAGCCGGAAGAAGGATTGGCGCCATCCAAGTCCGAGCGAGGCATAGATGCCACCGCCACAGGTGGCGGCGGCCGCGAGAAAGAGAGGCGAATCGATCAGGAAGAGAAGGAGGCTCGAAAGCGCAAGCACCACGAGCTTCACCCTCGGCGGGAGCCGGTGGAGAAAAGTATCGCCCTCGACATAGAGCGTCTTCATGCCGCGATTTCCCGGTACCGGGCGATGACCTCTTGCGGAATGCCGTCGGCGGCGAGTTTGCCCTCATGAAACAGCAGCACCCGGTCGAAATCCGCGATCAGCGAAAGGTCGTGGCTGATGACGATGACATTCTCGTCGAGGCCGCCGATCGTGCGCTCCACGAGATCGCGGTTTTTCAGATCGAGCTGGTTGGTCGGCTCGTCCAGGATCAGGATTTCGGGTTTCGTGACGAGCACGGAGGCGAGTGCCGCAAGCTGCAATTCTCCGCCGGAAAGCTCGTGCGCCCGCCTGTCGGCAAGGTGGGAAATGCCGAACCGGAGAAGTACGGCCTCGACCGCCGCCTCCGTCGCCTGCTTCGGAAGTTTCCGGCCCTTGAGGCCCAATGCGATGTCCTCCTTCAGGATCGGCAGGATGATCTGGTTCTGCGGGTTCTGGAAGATGAAGCCGGCCTCGGCGCGCACTTTGTCGCCGTCCTTTGCCGTATCGAAGCCGTTGACGGTAACGCGGCCGGCAGCCGGCACGACGAGGCCGTTGATCATCCGCGCGAAGGTCGTCTTGCCGGAGCCGTTGAGGCCGATCACGCCGATCCGGCGCTGATCAAGCGAAAGCGTCAGCGGATGAAGCACGGTGCGTCCCTCGAAACGCGCTTCGGCCTGTTCGAAACGGATGTCCAAACCTGTCCCTCGATGTCTGGAGCGCTCTATAGACCGGAAGGCGGGCGAGGGGAATTCGGAACCAAACATGAACATTGAATCTGCGGCGACGGCATTCTAGTCTCCTGCGCATGTCGATTCTCATTCCGAACGATCAGGCGCGAAAAATCTTCCTCGAACGGCAGCGGCTTTCCGACCCGCCCGGCCGCGCGCTCACCAAGGCCGGCCTCCTGCAATTGATCGACGACCTCGGCTTCGTCCAGGTGGACAGCATCGCGACCGTCGAGCGCGCCCACCACATGATCCTGTTCTCGCGCAACCAGACCTACAAGCGGGAGCATCTGACCGCGCTTCTGGAAAAGGACCGCGAGCTTTTCGAGCACTGGACGCATGACGCATCGATCGTTCCGGCGCGTCTTTTCCGTTATTGGAAGCACCGCTTTCGCCGCCGCGAGCCGATCATCGCCGAGCGCTGGAGGAAATGGCACGGCGAGGGTTTCGACGCGGCCTTCGAGGAGACGTTCCGGCATATCGCGGAGAACGGCTCAATCATGTCGCGCGACATGAAGGTGGAGGACCACAAGTCCGGTGGCTGGTGGAACTGGCATCCGAACAAGACGGCGCTCGAATATTACTGGCACACCGGCAAGCTCGCGATCGCCGGCCGCACCAACTTCCAGAAGATCTACGACCTGATGGAGCGGGTCATTCCGCCGCGCCATCACGAGCCGGAGGTGAGCCATGCGGAATTCATCGACTGGGCCTGCCGCAGCGCGCTGAAAAGGCTCGGCTTTGCGACCTCCGGCGAGATCGCCGCCTTCTGGGATCTCGTCACGCCACAGGAGGCGAAGGACTGGGTGACCGATCATCGCGGCGAACTGACCGAGGTGCTGATCGGCTCCGCCAATGGCGGCAAGCCGCGCCCGTCATTCGCCTTTGCGGGCTTCCCGGAAAACCTCGGCGACATCCCGGAGCCGCCGGCGCGCGTGCGGGTTCTCAGCCCCTTCGACCCGCTTCTGCGCAATCGCGATCGTGCGGAACGGCTCTTCGACTTCTTCTACCGCATCGAGGTTTTCGTGCCGGAGCCGAAGCGGCAATACGGCTACTACGTCTTTCCGCTCCTCGAAGGCGACCGGATGATCGGCCGCATCGACATGAAGGCCGACCGCAAGGCTGATGCGCTCGACGTCAAGCGGCTATGGCTGGAAAAGGGCGTGCGCGCTTCTGCCGGACGTCTGGAGAAGCTGGAGGCGGAACTGCTGCGCGTCGCGCGTTTCGCCGGGGTCGAGAAGGTTACGTATCAGGAGGGGTGGCGTAACTGACGTCTATGTAGAGGGGTCGACCGGATTGAAATGGTTATATTCCCATCCGGCGCTCAAGATTGACGATCCGCTCTTCCAATTCTCGTAGAGATATATCGTTTTTGTTGCTTTCCTGCAGGGCATTCAAGATCGCATTGTGCTGCAAGACGGCATCTGCTGCCAAGGCGCGGATTGCAGCAGCGTTTTTCTCGCCGGTATTTTCGATCTCTTCGAGCCGTATTGTGATCGCGTCGAGCCGAGATGTCACGTCGGATTTCAATTGAGTAAGTTCGGATTTCAACTGCGTCTGGCCTGATCGCAACTCGATCATATCCTGCCGAAGCAGGTTGTTTTGCTTATGAAGCTTTTCAAACTCGGCATCGTAGCGTCCCACCCCATCCGTCAGTCTGCCGACTTGATTGGTAAGCGGTTGAATAACATCGATAAGCGCCGACATCCGGTTCAGCATCTGACGCTCGAAATCCATCTCTTCGGCCATTTTCGATATCCTCGGTATTCAACCTGCAAGATAGGCCGAGAGTTTGAGACTTACAAGCTCGCGAAATGCCAACCCTCTACCGCGGCCACCTCAAAAACATCGTCGCCAGCGGCGGCAGCACGAGCGACACGGAAACCGCCTTGCCATGCGCCGGCTGGGGCTCCGTCCAGGCTTCGGATTGGCCGAGATTGGACCCGCCGTAGATTTCCGCGTCGGTGTTGAGCACCACTTCCCAGCGGCCTTCCGCTGGAACGCCGATGCGGTAGCCGTGGCGCGGCAAGGGCGTCATGTTCGAGACGATCAGAATATGGGACGACCGGTCCCCGGATGTGCGCAACATACCGTAGACGGAGTTTGCCGCGTCGTCGGCGACCGCCCATTCGAAGCCTTCCGGATGAAGGTCGCCGAACTGCAGCGCCGGTTCGGCGCGGTAAAGGCCGTTCAGGTCGCCGATCAGCCGCTGCACGCCAGCGTGACCCGGCTGGTCGAGCAGGTCCCAGTGGACGGAGCCGTCATGGCTCCACTCGGCACCTTGCGCGATCTCGCCGCCCATGAAGAGCAGCTTCTTGCCGGGATGCCCCCACATGAAGCCGTAATAGGCTCGAAGATTGGCGAGCTTCTGCCAATGGTCTCCGGGCATCTTGCCGAAAAGGGAGCCTTTGCCGTGCACCACCTCGTCATGGGAGAGCGGCAGCATGAAACGCTCGGTATAGGCATAGATCATGCCGAAGGTCATGGCATGGTGGTGATACTGCCGGTAGACGGGGTCGTCCTGCATGTAATGCAGCGTGTCGTGCATCCATCCCATGTTCCATTTGAAATCGAAGCCGAGGCCGCCGTCTTCCGGCTTTTTCGTCACGTTCGGCCAGGCGGTCGATTCCTCCGCTGCGGTGAAGGCATGCGGGCAGCGATCGTGGATGATGCTGTTCAGATGTTTGAAGAATTCCACTGCTTCGAGGTTCTCGCGCCCGCCGTACCGGTTGGGAATCCATTCGCCCTCGTTGCGGCTGTAATCGCGGTAGAGCATCGAAGCGACCGCGTCGACGCGAAGGCCGTCCACGTGGAAATGCTCCAGCCATTCCAGGGCCGAGGCGATCAGGAAACCCTTCACCTCGTTGCGGCCGAGATTGTAGATCAGCGTGTTCCAGTCCTTGTGGAAGCCCTCGCGCGGGTCCTCGTGCTCGTAGAGGGCCGTGCCGTCGAAGCGGGCCAGCCCCCAGACGTCGGTCGGGAAATGCGCAGGCACCCAGTCGAGGATCACGCCGAGGCCGGCCTGGTGGCAGCGGTCGACGAAATAGGCGAAATCCTCCGGCGTGCCGTAGCGGCCGGTCGGCGCGAAGAGGCCGAGCGGCTGGTAGCCCCAGGAGCCGCCGAAGGGATGTTCCATGATCGGCAGCATCTCGATGTGAGTGAAGCCGAGGTTCTGCGCATAGGGAATGAGCCTCTGGCTGAACTCCACCCAGTCGAGCGAACGGTTGCCTTCCTCGCTGATCCGGAGCCATGAGCCGAGATGCACTTCGTAGATGGAGATCGCCCCTTCGCCGGATCGGCTGGCGCTCTGCTTGCGCATCCAGTCCTCGTCGCTCCAGCGGAAGGGTTTCGAGGAGGCGACGATCGAAGCGGTCGAGGGCGCGGCCTCGCTGGCGCGCGCCACCGGATCGGCTTTCTGCGGCAGGAGATTGCCGTTTCCGTCGAGGAGCTCGAACTTGTAGCGTTCGCCATGGGTAAGACGGGGGATGAACAGTTCCCAGACGCCTGCCTGCGGCCTAAGCCGCATCGGGTGCCGCCGTCCGTCCCAGGCATTGAAGTCGCCGACCACCGAGACACGTCGGGCATTCGGCGCCCAGACGGCAAACCGCACGCCCTCGATGCCGTCGATCTCCATGGGGATCGCGCCGAGCGTGCGGCCGAGGTCGTAGTGGGTGCCCTGGCCGATCAGATGCAGGTCGAGATCGCCGAGCAGCGGGGGGAAGGAATAGGGATCCTCCATCTCCTGGATCGCGTCCGGCCAGCCGATACGGAAGAGATAGGGAACGGTACCGCCCCCTGACTTGCCGACCACACCGGCAAACAGACCGCCCTCATGAATGGTCTCGAGCTCCGCCAGCACCTTGTTCGTGCCGGCTTCGACAACCTCCACCGAGAGCGCCCCTGGCAGGAGCGCACGGACGATGATGAGCTCGCCATACTGATGGCGCCCGAGGATGGAGAAGGGGTCGCCGTGCCGCCCATCCACCAGGGCCTGAAGGCCCTCGCGGACCGTGCCGATCATCAGGTCCGTGCGCTCGTATCTCATCAGGCAGTCTCCAGAAGTCTCGATGCGATCGCCGAGAGACCGGCAAGCGGAAGCGGCAGCCAATGGGGACGGCTGCGCACTTCGTAGACGATCTCGTAGGCCGCCTTTTCGAGGAGGAAGAAGTCGAGGATGTGGTCGCGGGCCTCGTTCGAAATCCGCAATTCGTCCGAACTCTCGGTCGCGTCGAAATAGGCCTGCAGGAAGGCCGGTTCCGCCATCTCCATGAAGCGGCCGACGAGCGTGTTGTGACGGGCGTCGTCCACCTCGCTCACCACCTCGCGGTCGAGATCGGCCGAGGCGGCGAGATAGCTGAGCGATCTGAGGAGCCCCGCCACGTCGCGCAGCGGATTGGTCTTCGCACGGCGCTCGGCGAGGTCGCGGGCCGGCTCGCCTTCGAAGTCGATGATATAGGCGTCACCCTCCGAAACCAGGACCTGGCCGAGATGGAAGTCGCCGTGATTGCGCGTCATCAGCGTTCCGTTGAGCGCTTGCGAAAGATGCGCCGCGAGCCGGGTGAGGACGTCCCGGCGCGCGAGCAGCTCTTTCGCCTCGCGCGCCGGCTCCGGATCGAGACCGTCTATGGCGCCGGCGAGGATCGAGAGGCTTTCGGAAATCTGCACGGTCACTGCCTCGCACCAGTTCCTCGCGTCCTCGGCGGTGGCCCAGACCGGTTTGAAAGCCTCGTCGTCGGTTGGCTGGGCGAGCGCCACATGCAGCTCGCCGAGCCGCCTGCCGATGGTGGCCGCAAGATCGACGAGCGGCTTGAAATGCTCGTCCGCCATCTCGCCGTCGGTTCCGGTCACGGTCACCTCGTCGATCGAGCGGCGCAGGTTGCCGAGCATCCAGTTCCAGGCGTCGCCCTGGTTGCGGATCGCGCCCTGCACGATGATCAGCGTGTAACGGCTGCCGTCGGGCGCGATGCGGGCCACCTCTCCGAGTAGCTGCGCCGTATTCTTGTATCCGACATTCGTGAGGTAACGGGTCATCTCCACTTCCGGATGCATGCCGGGAAAGACGTGGCGGATGAGCTTCACCATTGCCATATCGCCCATGATCAGCGAGCTGTTGGATTGTTCGGCCGACAGCCAGCGAACCGGCATGTCGTCGTTGACCCCCAGGCAGTCGAGCTGGTCCGTGCCGAGAAACTCCAGCGTGCCGGCGCGGCCGGAAATGACGGAGCGCTCGCAAAGACCCCGGATGACATTGCGCGCCAGCCCCTCCATGGCAAAGCCGTCGGTCAGGAAGCCGACGCGGCGGCCCTGGCGGATGCGGCCGAGCGCGAGCTGCTGGGCAAGCGCCGTCGGCTGGCCGTCGTCCCAGGAGACGGCAAGCGGCAGCAGATAGGTGTCCTTGCGGCTGTTCAGTTCCACTTCCAGCTCGCCGAGCAAGACGTTGTTGGCGAAGGCCATCGGCGTCGCGGCGACGAGGGAGGCCCGGCTCAATTTCTCATCCTTGGAGCCGAACCAGCGGCGCTTTTTGAGGTAAGGCGGCAGGATTTCGCTCGACAAGGTGCCGGCAAGGCGCGGCTCGTCGATGAGTTCCTGCAAGTCGCGGCGCACCACCATCGTCACCATGTCCTGCATCTGCTCCGGCGGCTCCGTCCGCCAGTCCGGTCCGTCTGCGTCTGCGGCGAGCTGGAACCAGAAGAAGCCGTAGGGCGGCAGGGTGAGCAGATAGGTGAGCTGGCCGATCGGCGGAAATGGCGACATGCCGGTGAGCTCGATCGGGACGCGGCCGGAAAACTGCGCAAGGTCGAGCTCGACGGCTTGCGGCAGGCGCGAAAGGTTGGCGACGCAAAGGATCGTCTCGCCCTCGTGCTCGCGCAGATAGGCGAGGATCTTCCGGTTGCCGGGCGACAGGAACCTGAGCGATCCGCGGCCGAAGGCGGCATGCCTGTTGCGCAGCGCCAGCATCCGCCGCGTCCAGTTGAGCAGCGAATGGGCGTCGGCGCTCTGCGCCTCGACGTTCAGCGCCTCGTAACCGTAGAGCGGGTCCATGATCGGCGGCAGCACGAGCCGCGCCGGGTCGGCTTTGGAAAAGCCGCCGTTGCGGTCCGGCGACCATTGCATCGGGGTCCTTACGCCGTCCCGGTCGCCGAGATAGATATTGTCGCCCATGCCGATCTCGTCGCCGTAGTAGATGACCGGCGTGCCGGGCATGGAAAGAAGCAGCGCGTTCATCAGCTCGACGCGGCGGCGGTCGCGTTCCATCAGCGGCGAAAGCCGCCGGCGGATGCCGAGATTGATGCGCGCGCGGCGGTCGGCGGCATAGATGTTCCAGAGATAGTCGCGCTCCTCGTCGGTCACCATTTCGAGCGTCAGCTCGTCATGGTTTCTGAGGAAGATCGCCCATTGGCAGTTTTCCGGGATTTCCGGCGTCTGCCGCATGATATCGGTGATCGGGAAGCGGTCTTCCTTGGCGATCGCCATGTACATGCGCGGCATCAGGGGAAAGTGGAACGCCATGTTGCATTCGTCGCCGTCGCCGAAATATTCGCGCGTGTCTTCCGGCCATTGGTTGGCTTCGGCGAGCAGCATCCTGCCGGGATGGGTGCTGTCGAGCGCGGCGCGGATCTTCTTCAGGATCTCGTGCGTCTCCGGCAGGTTCTCGTTGATCGTTCCCTCGCGCTCGACGAGATAGGGGATCGCGTCGAGCCGGAACCCGTCGATGCCGGTCTCCAGCCAGAAGCGCATGATACCCAGAAGCTCTTCCAGCACCAGCGGATTGTCGAAGTTGAGGTCCGGCTGATGGGAATAGAAGCGGTGCCAGTAATAGGCGCCGGCGACCGGATCCCAGGTCCAGTTCGATTTCTCCGTGTCGAGGAAGATGATCCGGGTTTCCGGGAATTTCTGGTCCGTATCCGACCAGACGTAGAAATCCCGCTCGGGCGAACCGGATGGCGCGTGCCGCGCCCGCTGGAACCACGGATGCTGGTCGGACGTGTGGTTGATGACGAGCTCGATGATGACCCTCAGGCCCCGCTGATGCGCCGCTTCGACAAACGCGCTGAACTCCTCGATGGTCCCGTAGTCGGGGCTGACGTTGGCGTAATCGGCAATGTCGTAGCCGTCGTCGCGGCGCGGCGAGGGGAAGAACGGCAGCAGCCAGATGGTGTTGGCGCCGAGCGAGGCGATGTGATCGAGCTTTTCGTGCAGCCCCTTGAAGTCGCCGATGCCGTCGCCATTGGCGTCGTAGAAGGATTTGATGTGGAGCTGATAGATGATCGCGTCCTTGTACCACAGCGGATCGGTCTCGTGCGGCTGCGCCGGATTGGGAGCCTGGCTGCGGTTCGTGCCTACCATGTCCATCTGTTTTCCTCCCTATCTCACGCGCCAGATCGCAAAGGGAAGGCCCGCATGGGGATCGAGCCTGATCCTCTGCATCTTGCCGGCAAGGGTGAACCTGTGGCCGGCGATCAGATCTTCGAGGTCAAGCGCTGCATGATCCGGGAGGTTCCATGACCAGAGCGGAATTTCGACATCCGCCTCATGGGCATTGTAGGGATCTAGGTTCACCGCGATCAGCAGGACGTTCTCCCGTCCCGCACTCGCCTTCTCGTAGAACATGACGTTGTCGTTCCAGGCGGTGAGAAGCTGGAGGCCGAGATGCGAATGCAGCGCCGGGTTTTCCCTGCGGATGCGGTTCAGCATGGCGATCTCGGATTTGATGTTGCCGGGCCGGTCGTAATCCCAGGCGCGGATCTCGTATTTTTCCGAGTCCGCATATTCCTTCCGCTTGGCGTCCGGCCGACCCTCGCAGAGCTCGAAGCCGTTGTAGACACCCCAGAGGCCGGAGAGCGTAGCCGCAAGCGCTGCACGGATCAGAAAGGCCGGGCGCGGCGCGTTCTGCAGGAAATCCGGGTTGATGTCGTGCGTGTTGACGAAGAAATGCGGCCGGAAGAACTCCTTCGGCTCTTCGGTGGTGATCTCGCGCATATACTGCTCGAGCTCCCATTTGGCATTGCGCCAGGTGAAATAGGTGTAGGACTGCGAGAAGCCGACCTTGGCGAGCCGGTACATCACCTTCGGCTTGGTGAACGCCTCCGAGAGGAAGACGACTTCCGGATGGTGCGAGCGGATGTCGGCGATCAGCCATTCCCAGAAAGGAAAAGGCTTGGTGTGCGGATTGTCGACGCGGAAGAGCTTGACGCCGTGGTCCACCCATTTCTGGACGATGTCGCGCAGCTCAACCCACAGCGAGGGGATCGCGTCGTGGGCGTAGAAGTCGACGTTGACGATGTCCTCGTATTTCTTCGGCGGGTTCTCCGCATAGCGGATCGTGCCGTCCGGCCGCCAGTCGAACCAGCCGGGATGCTCCGTAAGCCAGGGGTGGTCGGGCGAGCACTGGATCGCCAGGTCGAGCGCGATTTCGAGACCTTCGTCCCTGGCCGCTTCGGTAAGCCGCTGGAAATCGTCGAACGTGCCGAGTTCGGGATGGATGGCGTCGTGGCCGCCCTCTTCCGCGCCGATCGCGTAAGGGCTGCCGGGGTCGCCCGGCGCCGCCTGAAGGCTGTTGTTCCTGCCCTTGCGGTTCGTCTTGCCGATCGGGTGGATCGGCGGGAAGTAGAGCACGTCGAAGCCCATGGCACGGATTTCCGGCAGACGCTTGATGACGTCGTCGAACGTGCCGTGGCGGTTGGGATCGCCGCTCTGGGAGCGGGGAAAGATCTGGTACCAGCCCGCGAAGGCGGCAGCCGTGCGTTCCGCATCGAGGGGGATGGCCTGCGAACGTACCCGATACGGGCGGCGGTCGGCCTCGGCCATCAGCTCGGCAGTCTCTGCGGCGAGCAGGATTTCGATCCGTTGGGGATCCTGCACTTCGGTCAGCCTGTCGAAAAGGGCTTTCAGCCGGGTCTTGATGGAGCCGGAGGAATTGTCGAGCGTATCGAGAACGAGGTTGATGCCTTCCTGGATTTCCAGGCGGAGATCGAGCCGCGCCTCGTGCTTCTTGGTGAATTCGTAGCGGAAGATGGCGAAGGGGTTGCGCCAGCCTTCGATCACGAACTCGTGCCGCCCGAGGCGCTTCGGCGTGAATTCCGCTTGCCAGCGATCGTTTTCGATGAGCTGCATGCGGACCTCGTGCCAGTTCGTTTCGTCGGCCGCGCGCCAGAGCAGCGCCGCCGAAAGCGGATCGTGGCCATCGCCGAAAATGTCGGCCTCGACCCTCACGGTCTCGCCGACGACGCGCTTGACCACGAAACGGCCGTCGTCGACCGAGGGTGCGATCTTCTCGATCGCCAGCCGCGGCGAGGCGGCCGCCTCATTGATGTTCGGGACGGGAACGGCATCGACGACCGGCACGGAGGCCTCGCCCTCGAAGACGCGCAACTCGCCGGGCTTCAACTTGAGCTCGGCGGCAAGGACCTGGCTTTCGTCGTCCGCCGCCGTCAGCGGCAGGAAGGGGGAGGCAGCGTCGCGCAACACGTTGAAAGGCGCGTTCACCGCGCGCCGCAAGTCGCGGTTGAGGACAACGACCCGGATTTTTTCCGAGGCGCGGATGTCTTCCCTGTCGGTCTGCAGCAGCGCGACGGCCGGCGTCTGGCTGGTGGAGATGAGCCGGAGCGGCTGCCGGGCGAAGCCTGCGGCCGTCTTGTTGGTGCCGGCATTGATCGCACGGATATCGCCCGAGAGATCGAACGAGCCTTGCTCCCGCAGGCCGCGCAGGCCCAGCCCGTCGCCGTGCAGCGGATCGAGCGGCACTGCGGCGCCGTATTCGAACCCCATCGGGATCATCAGTCCGCTTGCGAAGGTCGAGGCGAGCTTCAGCGCCCGCACGGCCTTTCGCTGCAGCACCTCGCAACTGTCGGTGCCATGCGCCATGCGCGTGCCGAACGGCGCTTCGGGGAAGGTGATCTGGTAGCCGAGCCCGCGCTGGATCTGGTATTCGTCCATGATCCAGCGCTCCTCCAGGTTCCACCAGGCGAAGGAGGAGAAGCTGCCGTCGAACCCGGCACCCTGGAGCGCCTTGCGGTCTTCGAAGGCGCTGCCCGGCGTCCAGGCGAGAAAGATGGTTTCCGGCGCCGACCTGCGTGTGGAAAGGATGAGATCGTACCAGGCTTCCGGCGCCAGACGGCCGATGCCGAGGCATCGGAAACCGGCGATGCCGAGCCCGGTAAGCCACGCCAGGCGCTTGCGCCAGTCTTCGATATGGCGGGCCTCGCTCAGGAAATCTATCCTGCGGCTGCAGCTTTCCTGCGGCGGGACACGCGGGTCGGCGACGACAGGTCCGGCATGCTTGGCATCGACGGCGACGCGGTCGATCACGAGGTCGAGCATCAGCTTGATATCGTTTTTCCGCGCCGCTTCGATCAATGCCCTGAAACCCTGCTCGACCGAGGTGTCCAGACCCAATTCAGGGTCGAGGCGTTCGAAGCTCCCTGTCACGAAAACGCTGGCGTTGCGGCCGCGCTCGAAGAGGGGAGCGGTCAGCACGGTGTCCAGGCCGAGGTCCTTGGCATGGGCGAAAACCTCGCGCCAGGCATCGAGCCCTTTCAGCATCAGGGGATGGACGTAGTAAATCTGCGGTGGCAGTTGCGAGAGCGATATCCGCGAGGCGAATTGAGGGCGCGTGTTCATCGTTTTTGCCTTGCCGTAGAGTTCTGGCTCTAACGGCAAGGTCGGGAGCTTGTTCCGGCAAAATGACGCGAAGGGGGCGGAAGGCTCCGGAAAGGGGCAATCGCTTGTCCCAGGGAAGGCAGCAATTCCGGGTTGCTGCGGAGGGCATCCGGAAGGACACGATTATTTTGAAAACTCGCAATGAAAAAAACCGGAGCGGAACTCCGGCCAGCTTCATGACAAAGGCTCGAAAACCTCTGATCGTCATGCTCGGGCCTGTCCCGAGCATCTGCAAACTGACGTTTATAGATCCTCGGCACAGGGCCGAGGATGACGCCGAGCAAGACGTGAGGTTTGTCAGCAGTCTGAGCCGGAGCGGAACTCCGGCCTTCGTTGAACTGTCTTTGCGGCGTTACTGCTTTTCGATCTTGCCGATCTTCGCCCAGTCTTCCCAGCGCCTCACGTCCATCGTCGCATAGTCGAGGGTCGCCTGCGGGCTGTCGAGCGTCATCGGCTCGCCGCCATTGGTGCCCACGAACCTGCGGGCTTCGTCGCTGGTGGTGACCTCGGTCATCACCTTGTGCATCTTGTCGAGGATCGGCTTCGGCGTGCCCTTGGGGGCTGCGAGAACCCACCAGATGCGCACGTCGACATTCGGCACGCCTTCTTCCTGGAAGGTCGGAATGTCCGGAACGGAAGAGATGCGTTTTGCCGTGCTGACGGCGAGGATGCGCAGCGTCCCGTCGCGCGAGCGGGCCAGTCCGAAGACCGGGTCGCCGACCATGTAGTCGATCGAGCCGCTGGCGAAATCGTTGAGCGAATCCGCGCTGGTCTTGTAACGCACCTGCAGCGTCTCGAGGCCGCCGGCATTGGCCTTGTACATCTCGGCGAGAATGGTCGCCGGAAAGTTCGGCGTGGCATAGGAAGCCTTGTCGCCCTTTTCCTTCATAGCCGCGGTCAGCTCGGAAATATGCTTGTACGGCGATTTGGCGCTGACCAGCATCATGAACGCCTGACTGAAGACCGGCGCGATATAGTCGAAATCCGTGAGCGGATCGTAAGGCGGCGCCTTGAAGACGTGCGGGGCCGCGGTGAACTGGTCGGCGGAGCCGATCAGCATCGTATATCCGTCCGGCTTCGCGTTCTTCAGCGCCACGACCGAAAGGCTGCCGAGCCCGCCCGGCTTGTTTTCGACGATCACGGTCTGGTTGAGCTTTTCCTCGAGCTTCTTGGCGAAGAAGCGGGCATAGACATCCGCCCCGCTGCCGGCCGGGAACCCGGCAATCAGCGTGATCTGCCTGCTCGGATAGTCGTCGGCAGCACCGGCGCCACCCGGCGCCGCCACGGCGGTAAACATCAGCGCCAGCGCGCCTGCGAGTAATCGTTTCACTGCACTCTCCTCCTAGAGACAGTCCGGCCTATCACGGGCGGGGCCGGATGACGGTGGCGCGAAAACGGTCTCCTCCCCGTTCGCACTGAAATGTAAGGTAGCCATATATTTTGAGGAGCGTCAAACACTCTCCATGCGGGAAAGCCGGCTCCGGCTTAAATCTAATGGGGGAAGCCGGTGCGCTTATGCCGGAACGTTGCAATGCCCGTTCATTGGGCGATTTCCGCGGAAGAAGGCGAGGTGGTGCTTTGGGTGGGTAGCGCTTAGCGGCGCGGCCAATACCGCTTCAACGCGCCGTTTTCACCTTCCAGCGGATCGGTGGCGGGGATGGGAAGACTTTCGATTTTCCGAAGCTGCGCCTCGTCCGCCGGGCCGGTCTGAATGTCGGCATCCTGTCCGGGCGGATAAGCGCCGACCACCAGGAAATCCCGGCTGGCTTCGATCCGCCTGTGGCCGGTTCCTGCCGGCAGGACCAGGCAATCGCCGGCATACACGCTGAGCTCCGCGCCATCCGGCCCGCCGATCAGGAGCCGTGCCCGGCCGCCGGCGATGCCCAGCACTTCGTGCGCGCCTGTGTGGTAATGCTGGTAGTCGAAGACGCCGTTGCGCCATATCCCTTCCCATCCGTTCTCTCGGAACCGGTCTTCGAACTTGGGCGCCATCTCGCCCTCTGCCGGGATCGCTTCGTGATAGATGAGCACCGGCAGGTTCCGGTTGTTGGGCACCCAGTCGCTGGGTTCGAAGGAGACGGTTTCGATACTCATGGCGGTTGAGGGCATGGTCGGGTCCAGACTTGGCGGAACGATTTTAGTGCTTCGGTTCACGGCCGAAATCCTTGCGCAACTCGTCCTTGGCTTTCTCCAGTGTCGCACGCCGTGACTTGGAAAGCTGATCGCCGGCGCGGTTGATATAGAAGTTCAGCATCGACATGGCCGACCGGAACGGACTCGACTTGCGGCGGTGGCTCTCCTCCGCCGAATGCTTCAACGAATCCGCGATCTTCTTGGGGCTTTTCGACTTGAACACGCCTTCTTTCAGATCCATGGCGTCGCTGTGCTCGGTCACGTCCTGCGACCACTTTTTCTTCTTGTTCTTGGGCATGGAACCTCCCGCGAAACGGTGAATACCGTCCGAACCTGCCCGGGAGAATAAGGTTCCATCCTCCTAGTTTGCCGCAGCCGTCGTGTTGCGCACCACAAGATGGGTCTCCAGCACGTAGCGCACGTCGCGGATGGCGCGCGACTGCAGCATGTCGAGCAGCAGCGAGACGGCGACGCGACCCGCTTCCATGGAGCGGTTGGAAACCGAGGTGAGGGCGGGATAGGTGACGGCGCCGAGCACGTCGTCGCAGCCGATCAGGCTGAAATCCGAAGGCACGGAGACGCGCTTTTCCGCAAGCCCAGCAAGCACGCCCTGTGCCGTCAGATCGTCGAAGGCGACGGCTGCCGTGGCGCCCGTGGCGAGGATCGCGCCGACCGCGTTGCGGCCGGAATTGTAGCTCGGCAGCACCGCGGGCACGGTTTCGACCCCGATCCCCAGGCCGGAGGCGGCAGCCCGCATCGCGGAACGCCGCTGCTTGTTGGACCAGGAGGTCGAAGGGCCGCTGACATAGGCGATCTTGCGATGGCCGAGCTTGACGAGATGCTCGACGGCCTCCCGCACGCCCGAGCCGCTGTCGATCAGAACGCGCGGGATGCCGTCGAGATCGCGGTTGATCAACACGAGCGGCAGCTTGCCGGCATGGGCGCGGATGCGCTCGTCCGAAAGCCGCGAGGAGGCCAGCACGAGCCCTTCCACCTGGCCTGCGAACCGGCCGACCAGCTTGTCCTCCTGCTTGGGATTCTCTTCCGTATTGCCGAGGAAGATGCAGAAATCCGAGCGGTCGGCCTCGAGCTGGGCCGCCTGGATCATCGGCGGGAAGAACGGGTTGGCGATATCCGGCACGATCAGCCCGATATTGCCATGCCGGCCGGTGCTGAGCGCGCGCGCCGTGTGGTTCGGCACATAGCCCAATGCCTCGGCGGCTTTCATGATCCGCTCCACCGTTTCCGGGCTCAGCATGTCCGGCCGGGTGAAGGCGCGCGAGACGCTGGAACGCGCAACCCCGGCCGCTTCCGCGACCTGGCTGATGGTGACGCCCTTGGTCCGCTTGATCATGGATTCAGTAAACTCGCCCTCTTTGGCCTCGACTACCACGAATTCCACAGCTCCATCAATTCGGGCTGCAAGACTGACATTCATCCACTTGACATGCAACCGGTTGCATGGAACTCTTTGGCCAACAAGAAAAAGGGGATCTAACAGACGCGGCGACGTGGCTTCGGTTCCCTATGCGACGACATGGAGACCGCGTTGAACCTCGCAACCGCCCTTCGCCCTTCGCCGGAAACGCGGCGGACCTTCGACCGGCTCCTGGTCGAAAGCTTTGCCACACGGGCCGAGATGGGGACAGCCGCCGCGGCGGACATCGCGGCAGCACTTGCCGAGCGCCTCGCCAGGAAGACCAACGTGCGGATGGTGTTTGCGGCGGCGCCCAGCCAGGCGGATATGCTGGCAGCACTTTGCGCCATGCCCGGCATCGACTGGAACCGCGTCACCGCTTTTCATATGGACGAATATATCGGCCTTTCGCCTTCCTCGCCTGCCCGGTTCGGCAACTGGCTGGACCAACATGTCTTCGGCAGGCTGCCTTTTGCCGCCGTCCACCGCATCACGCCGGAGCCGGATGCGGCGGCGGAGATCCGGCGTTACTCCGACCTCCTGAACGAGGCGCCGATCGATTTCGTCTGCCTCGGCATCGGCGTCAACGGCCATATCGCCTTCAACGATCCGCCGGTTGCGGATTTTTCCGATCCGCTGGACGTCAAGATCGTCGAACTCGACGATATCTGCCGGCAGCAGCAGGTGGACGACGAATGTTTCCCCGATCTTGCCTCCGTGCCCCGCGAGGCGGTCACGCTGACGGTGCCGCGTCTCGTCCGCGCCGAGCGGATGTTCTGCGTCGTGCCGGGCCGCGTCAAACGGGACGCGGTTTCGAAAACGCTCCACGGCCCGCTCACCACGGAATGCCCTGCAAGCATCCTGCGCATACATGCCGCCTGCACTCTCTATATCGATAAGGATTCCGATCCCGATGCCTGAACTTAAAGCCCCTGGGCCTGTTATCGATGCGGATGCGCTCTGCGAAGGTTATTTTGCCTCCACCCAGGCCTTGATGCGCCGGGTGCTGGAGGAGGAGAAGGCTCCGCTCGATCAGGCGGCCTCGAAGCTTGCCGATCAGATCGAGGCGGACCGGCTCGTACATATCTACGGACCGGGCGGCCATTCCAACTTGGCTTCGCAGGAAGTCTTCTTCCGCGCCGGCGGGCTGATGCATGTCAGCGCCATACTGGACGAAGGAACGCTGCTCTCAAACGGGGCGTTGCGCTCCATGGCCATCGAACGCACGCCCGGTTACGGCAAGGTGGTGATCGCCAACCAGCGGCTCGGCGAAACAGACCTGCTGATCCTGGTGAATGCCTACGGCATCAATGCGGCGCTGATCGATGCGGCGCTGGAGGCGCGGCGGCGTGGCACGTTCCTGATCGGCATCAGCTCCCGCCAGCACGCCTCGAACACTTCGCCGGATCATCCCGCGCGCCATCCGACCAAGCAGAACCTGCACGACATCGTCGATATCGCCGTCGATACCAAGGTGCCGATCGGCGATGCGGTGGTAACCGTGCCGGGCATGGGCGAGAACATTGCGGCGATCTCCACCTTCGCCAATGCCTTCACGCTGAACTGCCTCGTCATTCGCACGGTCGCCAAGCTCGTCGAACGCGGCATCGAACCGCCTGTCTGGCGCAGCGGCAACGCGCCGGGTGGCGACGAGGCGAACAGCCGCTTCATCGCCAGTTTCCAGGGCCGGGTGAGGGCGCTCTGATGACGACCGTCGAGGGCATCGATCCCCGCACCGGCAAAGGTATTGCGATCGAGATCGCCGACGGGAAGATTTCCGCTGTCCGAGCGGCCGAAAACACAAGCTCTCACTATCTGTCGCCGGGCCTGATCGACCTGCAGGTCAACGGTTTCCGGGGTTTCGACCTGAACAACGGCGAGGTGACGGCGAATGCCGTCCTTTCCCTCTGCGAGGAACTGCTGAGCACCGGCGTGACCACCTGGCTGCCGACAATCATCACGGCCTCGGAAGGCGCGATCCTCCAGGCGCTGGAGGCGATCGCCAAAATTCGCGCCGGTCACCGGCTGATCGCCGAAATGGTGCCGGGCGTGCATGTCGAAGGCCCCTCGATCTCCGACAGGGACGGCCCGCGCGGCGCGCATCCGCTGCGGCATGTCCGGCCGCCTTCGATCGAGGAGTTCGACCGATGGCAGAAGGCTTCCGGCGATCTCGTTTCGATGGTGACCATCGCACCGGAACATGAGGGCAGCATCGATTACATCCGGGCCTTGTCCGCGCGCGGGGTGCTTGTGGCGCTCGGCCATACGGCGGCGACACCCGGGCAGATTCACGCGGCGGCTGAGGCGGGCGCGGTGCTCTCCACCCATCTCGGCAACGGGGCTGCGGCCATGCTGCCGCGCCATCCGAATTTCATCTGGGCGCAACTTGCCGACGACCGGCTGACGGCGAGCTTCATCGCGGACGGCTGGCACCTGCCGCCCGATACGTTCAAGTCCATGCTGCGCGCCAAAGGCATGGAACGTGCGATCCTCGTTTCGGACATGGTTGCGCTTGCCGGCATGCCGCCAGGCCTTTACGACCAGCCGGTCGGCGGCCAGGTCGAGGTCTCGCCGGAAGGGCGCATCGGCGTCGCCGGCACGCCCTATCTCGCCGGCGCCAGCCTGCCGTTGTCCGCCAATGTGCCGATCGCCGCCGGGATGGCCGGCCTGTCCCTGGCCGATGCCCTGCTTCTCGCAACGCAGAATCCCGGCCGCTTCGTCGGCGGGCGGGGGCGGCTGGAGGTCGGCGCGCGGGCGGATCTCATCCGTTTCGACTGGTCGGAGGGCGACCGCGAGCTCAAGGTCCGCGAAGCCTGGGTGCATGGCGCGAAGGTATTCCGCACATGATCGAGGCAGGGGCAGCCATCGTCGATATCACGCCGCCGCCGGGGCTCTTGATGTCCGGCTTCGCGGCCCGTAGCCTGCCCGCGCGGGGTGCTCACGACGCGCTGACGGCGCGGGCGGTGGCGGTCGGAGATACGGCCGTCGTCGTGGCCGACGTGATCGGCATCGACGCGGCGATGAGCGCCCGCATCCGCGAGCGCTGCACGCTGCCCGCCGGAAGCGTGATCGTCGCGGCGCTCCACAATCACGGCGGGCCGGTTTCCATGGCTGGGAGGCTGAGCCTCGCCGCCGACCCGGCCTATCTGGAGCGGCTGGAAGATGCCTGTGTGGCTGCGATCGACAAGGCGGCCGCGGCCCGACGGCCGGCCAACATCACGGCGGGGCAGGGGAACGACCCGGGGATAGCGCGCAACCGGCGCCATCCCGGCGGACCGGTGGACGCTTCCCTGCCGCTGCTGCGCATTCGCGGCGAAGACGGGGCAATGATCGCCCTCGTCACGGCCTATGCCTGCCATCCGGTGGTGCTCGCCGCCGACAACCTGCTGTGGACGGCGGACTATCCGCATTTCGTGCGGCAGACGCTGGAGGAAGCCTATCCCGGCGCGGTCGCTCTCTTCATGACCGGCTGCGCCGGCGACACCAATACCGGCCATTCGGCGCATGCGTCTGTCACGCTCGCCGCCAATCCGGACAGGCCTTATGAGGCCGCGGCGCGGATCGGCCGCAAGGTTGCGGTAGCAGTCCTTGCTGCCTCGGAGCAACCCGTTTCCGATACCGTCATCGAGCGAAATGGAACCGTCGCCCTCGGCTTCCATCGCCGCGAGACGGAGCCTCCGCAAATCCTCGAAAAGCGCTGGCGGGAGGAGGCTCTGACCGCCGAACCGGCGCGCAAAAATCTGCTCGGTTATTGGGCCGTCTGGGCGCGCGATATCGCTCCCGCCGAACCCGAACCCTTGTCCGCACGGGTGACCGTGCTCGATTGGGGTGGCGTGCCCCTCGTGGCGCTGCCGGGCGAGATCTTTGCCGAAACGGCTCTGTCGATCCGCGCCGCGCTCGGCCCCGACAAGCCCGCGTTCGTCATCGGTTTTGCGGACGACAATCCGGGCTATATCCCGCCGGCCGGCGAGTTCCGCCATGGCGGCTACGAGGTGGACGAGGCGCATCGCTATTACGGCCTGGCCGCGACCTTCGCGCCGGGCTCGGCCGAGGCGCTCGCAGCCTGTGCCGTCGAGCTGGCGAACGACAACTGAGGAGGAGCAGGGCGCATGATCCGCACACGACCAAGACCCATCCGATGCTTGACACGCAACCGGTTGCATGAGAGCTTTTCGTCAATAACAAGAGGGAACAGGGACATGAAAAACGCATCAGTGAAAAACAGGATTTCCACCCGCGCTCTGCTTATGGGCACGGCATTCGGCGCCGCTCTGCTTTCCGGCCTCTCTTCCGCTTCGGCGGAAACGCTGACGGTCTGGAGCGGTTATCCCGAAATGGCGCCGTTCTACGAACATGTCGCGAAAGGCCTGAAGGCCAGCCATCCGGACCTCGAAGTGAAGGTCGAGGCGATTGCGCTGCGCGAGCACGAGAAGCGCGTGGCGCTCGGTCTCACCGGCGGCCAGGAAGGAATTACCGTCATCGAGCTTTCCGGCTCGACTGCCACCCGCTACCTCGAAAATAGTCTCCTGCCGGAAGCGCCGGATGATGTGGCGACCTTCGTGAAGGATACTAAGAATTTCGACAAGTTCTTCAGCGACACGGCAAGTTACGACGGCACCGTCTATGGCGTGCCGCTCTTCCGCGGCCAGGGCGCGCTCTATTACAATACCGACATGTTCAAGGCCGCCGGCCTCACCGAGCCGCCGAAGACCATGGAGGATTATTCCGCCTATGCCGAGAAGCTGACCAAGCGCGATGCCTCGGGCAAGGCGACGGTTTCCGGCTGGAGCCTGCGGCTCTCCGGCGGTGGCCAGGGCATTGCCGAAAAGTTCTGGATCAACATGCACCAGTACGGCGGCGCGATCCTGGTGCCGACCGGCGACGGCAAGTGGAAGACCGATTTCGCCAACGAGGCCGGCCGCAAGGCGCTGAAACAGTATCTCGCCAACATCTTCACCACCAAGACCGTCTCGCCGGAAATGCCCGCCGACGCCGATGCCTTCGAGCGCGGCCAGACCGCCATGTTCATCCGCGAATCCTGGGTGATCGGCGATATCGCCAAGAAGGCGCCGGACTTGAAATATGCAACCGCGCCGCTGCCGAAGGGCTCGATCGCGCTGCCGACCAATCTCTATGTCGCGGGCGACGATGCCGATATCGGCTGGGAATTCGCCAAGGCGGCGAATTCGCCGGAAAACCTTGTCTGGCTGCTTGAGAATGTCAGCTGGCTGCCGAACCGTTCGGGCGTCGATTATTCGAGCGTCACAACCAAGCAACCGGCTTTTGCCGCCTTCGTCAACTATCCGCAGGGTTACGAGTTCTTCACGCTGCCGTCGATCGGCCCGATCGAGGAGATCCTGACCCGCGTCGCGGCCCAGCTCGTGGTCGCCTTCGGTGACGCCTCGATGGCCGCCGACGATGCCAAGATCGACGCGTTCCTGAAGAAGGCGAGCGACGAAGTGAACACCATCCTCGATCGCGAAGGCTTGGCTGCGAAATAATCCGCCGGCAACCCTCGCCAATCGCATCCGCCCGGGGCATCATTCGTCCCGGGCGCTCTCCCGAGGATCAGGGTCCGACCCGCTTTGCGGCCGAACCCGCTTATCTACAGGCCATGACGCAATGCTGAAGCGCAAAAGATTTATCTTTGCGATCCTCGCGATCCTGCCGACGCTGGCGATCTTCGCCTATGTGCGGCTTTATCCGATCGCCGACACGCTGAGGCTCAGCCTTTTCAAATGGGATATCCTGTCCAAGAACAAGCCGTTCGTCGGACTTGCCAATTTCCGCGAGCTGATGGGCGATCACCTGTTCCTCGATGCGCTCGTCAATACCACGATCATCGCCTTCGGCGTGCTCTTCCTGACCATCCCGATGGCGCTCTTCATCGCCGCGCTGATCTTCCACCGCACGCGGTCGAAGATGGCCGGCTTCTACGAGACCGCCGTCTTCATCCCGCATGTCGTGTCGCTGGTGCCGGCCGCCATGGCCTGGAAGTGGATTTTCGACGCACGGCTCGGGCCGCTCAACGCACTCCTGAATTTCTTCGGCATTCCGATGCAGAACTGGCTGTTCGATCCGGTATTGTCCGTCATCTGCATCATCGTCCTCTGCTCCTGGCAGGCGCTGGGTTATGCGGTGCTGATCTATATCGTCGGCTTCAAGAACCTGCCGGTCTCGCTTTATGAGGCGGCCAAGCTCGACGGCGCTTCCGGCCCGCAGAGCTTCTGGTACCTGTCGATCCCGATGCTGAAGCCGATCACGCTTTATGTTTCGGTCGTGACGCTGGTCTCCGGCTTCAACGTCTATGCCCAGGCCTTCGTGCTGGCGTCGGATGCGCAGGGCGCGCCGGGAAGGCAGGTGCGCGTGCTGGTCCTCGACATGCTGGAAAACAGTTTCCGCAACTATCGCGTCGGTTACGCGGCATCGGAGGCCGTGGTGCTGCTGGTCATCGTGCTGGTGCTGACGCTCATCCAGTTCTCGATGCTGCGGGAAAGGGGCAGGGCATGACCATTGAAGTTGCCATGAATCAAAAGACCGCGCATATCGAACCCACCGCGCAGGAATTGGCTGAAGGCGTTCGCCTGCGCCGCAAGAAGCGGCTGACGAACCTTGCGATCGATATCTTCCTCGTTGTCGTTTCGATCCTGATGCTGCTGCCGCTCGTCTTCCTGGTGGCGAATGCCTTCAAGACCCCGGCGGAAATGCTTGCCTGGCCGCCGACCGTCATCCCGCGCGACCCGACGATCGCCAATTTCTCGGCGGTGCTCGGCGAGACGCCGCTCATCCGCTGGATCGGCAACAGCCTCGCCTTCGCGGTGCTCTCGACGCTCGCCATCGTCGCGACCTCGGCGATCGCCGGTTACATTTTCGGCAAATTCCGTTTCGGGACCCTGAACGTCATCTTCGCGCTGTTCCTCGCGACCGCGATCGTGCCGTTCGAGGTCTACATGATCCCGCTCTATTTCCAGGCAAGAAGCCTCGGCATCTTGAATTCCGTCTGGGGCCTGCTGCTCGGCTATCTGGTGATGAGCTTCGGCATCTTCCTGATCCGCCAGAACGTCATCCACTCGATCCCCGATGAGCTTCTGGAAGCGGCGCGCATCGACGGCGCCGGCGAGTTCTGGATCTTCCTGCATATCGTCCTGCCGCTCCTGCGTGGGGCGCTGGGTGCGCTCGCGGTCCTTGCCTTCTTCCAGGCCTGGACCGCCTTCGCCTGGCCGATGATCGTCGCGACCACGCGAACGAGCTACACGATCGAGGTGGGGCTGGCACTTTTCCAGACCGGCTTCACGGTCGATCTCGGGCGTCTCAGCGCCGCCTCCGCCACCGTGCTCATCCCGTCCATCCTGCTCTTCGTCATCCTGCGTCGCAATTTCGTGCAGGGCGTTGCCAGCACCGGTCTCAAGGAGTGACGGCAATGGAATTTTTCGAAGAGGCGCGCACCACCTATGCCGCGGCCAATGCCGGCACGCTCTACTGGATGCTGCAGCGGCCGGCGCTCGGCGGCGGGTTTCTGAACACCAAGCAGAACAGTGTGACGCTCACGGATTACGGCGCTGAGGACGGCGTTCGCGGGCCGGATTACACCTATGGCTGGATCCAGGGGCGGGGGCTCGAATCCCTCGTCACCCATGCGGAGTTCTTCAGTCGGGAATTGCCGCCGCTGGCCGAAAAACTCGATGTAGCAGGCCGCCGCCTTTACGATCTGCTCGCCGCTCTGCAGCAGCCTGATGGCCATGCCTATTTCTGCTACGATCGCGACATGCAGCCGGTCTATGCGGATGCCGCCGGCGTCGTGCACAGACAGGAAAAGCCGGCGCTGATCTACTCCTATTCCGATGCCTTCGCGGCCAAGGGCCTGGTGGCTGCGGCGAGCCGCTACGGCCTGCCGGGCGTGACCGATCATCTCGCCTATTTCGGAGAGGTCGTCGCGTCGATCGAGAACGGCCGTTTCCAGATGGACGAGCGCCGGCCGCTGTCGCTCGAAAGCCTCGCCCTCCAGGCGGATGATTTCGGGCCGCGCATGATCCTGCTGGGCGCCGCAGGCCCGCTGAAACGCTTCGGGCACACCGCGCATCTTGCCTTTGCCGACCGCTTCATCGCCCATGTCGTCGACCGGCATTTCGACGCCGGAACCGGCCTGCTCCGAAACGTGCCGGGCGAGGATGCCTGCAATGTCGGCCACGGCATCGAGTTCGTCGGCTTCGCGCTGGACTATCTCGACGACAATACCGACCCGGCGCTGATCGAGACACTGGAACGCATTCTGGTCTCGTCCTTCAAAACGGGCTTCGTCGGGCCGGGCATCACACTCACGGTTTCGGTCGCGTCCGGTAAGCCACTGAGCCCCTATTGCCCCTGGTGGTCGCTGCCGGAGACGATCCGCTCCGCAGCCCTTTGCCACGAGCGCACCGGCAGCGCCGGGAGCCTGGAGGTCTGGAAGGCGGCGCATGCGGCCTTCTTCGAACGCTATTGGCGCGGAACGCCGCCGATCGCCTATCAGACCATGACGAAGGACGGTCCGGTCGATTTCGTGCCCGCCACACCCGACCTTGATCCCGGTTACCACACCGGTCTCAGCCTGCTCGCAGCCATCCGCGCCGCCGACCGGCTCGGGCCCCAGACACACGCAATCTCAGGATGAAATATGGCTTCCGTTGAAATCCAGAACGTCCGCAAGGCCTACGGCGATTTCGAAACCATCAAGGGGGTTTCCGTGGACGTGCCGGACGGCGCTTTCGTCGTGCTGGTCGGCCCGTCCGGCTGCGGCAAGTCCACGCTGCTCAGGATGATCGCCGGGCTGGAGGAAATCACCGGCGGCACGATCCGCATCGGCGGTCGCGTCATCAACGATGTCGAGCCGAAAAACCGCGACATCGCCATGGTCTTCCAGAACTACGCGCTCTATCCGCATATGACGATCGCCGAGAACATGGGTTTCTCGCTCAGGCTGGCGAAGAAATCCAAGGAGGAGATCGCCTCGCGGGTGGCGGATGCGGCGCGCATCCTCGGCCTCACCGACTATTTGCGGCGTTATCCGAAGCAGCTTTCCGGCGGCCAGCGGCAGCGCGTCGCCATGGGCCGCGCCATCGTGCGCAATCCGCAGGTCTTCCTCTTCGACGAGCCGCTGTCGAACCTCGATGCCAAGCTGCGCGTGCAGATGCGCGCCGAGCTCAAGGACATCCACGCCCGCATCAGGACGACGACGGTTTATGTCACCCACGACCAGATCGAGGCCATGACCATGGCCGACCGCATCGTGGTGATGCGGGACGGCATCGTCGAGCAGGTCGGCGCGCCGCTCGACCTTTACGACAGGCCGGTCAACACCTTCGTCGCGAGCTTCATCGGCTCGCCTTCGATGAATTTCCTCTCCGCCAGGGTGGCGGAAGATCGCAGGTCGGTGGTGACGGAGAACGGCGTGAAGCTGCGATTGGGGTCCGAAGCGTCCGCCGCGCCGGGCACTGCGGTGACCTACGGCATCCGGCCGGAGCACCTAACGATTGCGGCCTCGGGCGAGGGCATTCCGGTGACGGTGGGCAATATCGAGCCGACCGGCTCGGAAACCTTCGTGCAAGGCGCGGTGGACGGCCAGAAGATTTCGGCGCAGCTTCGCGAGCGTCTTTTCATCAAGGCAGGCGACGTGCTCAACCTGACGCTCGCACCCGCCAACAGCCATCTCTTCGACGCCGCCACCGGCGTGCGGCTCTAACAAGGTAGGACGACAATGGAACAGACCTGGCGCTGGTTCGGACCGGACGACACGGTAACCCTCTCCCATGTGAAACAGGCGGGCGCCACCGGCATCGTCAGCGCGCTTCATCACCTGAACGACGGCCGCGCCTGGCCGGACGACGAGATTTTGAAGCGCAGGGCGATCATCGAGGAGGCGGGGCTCACCTGGTCGGTGGTGGAAAGCATCATCGTCCACGAGGACATCAAGACCCGCACCGGCCGTTATCGCGAGCTGATCGACAACTACAAGGCTTCGATCCGCGCGGTCGCCAAGGCCGGCATCATGACGGTCTGCTACAATTTCATGGCGATCACCGACTGGACCCGTACCGATCTCGAATACCGGATGCCGCATGGCGGCACTGCGTTGCGTTTCGATATCGTCGAATTCTGCGCCTATGACGTCCTCATCCTGAAACGCCCCGGTGCCGAGCAGGATCACCCCGCAGATCGCATCGAGAAGGCCGAAGCATGGCTGAAGGCGGCGAGCGAAAGCGATCTCGCGCGGTTGGAGCGTAACCTCATCGAATGGGTGCCGGCGCGCGAATTCGTCTACGACCGCCAAAGCCTCAACCGCATGCTGGATATCTACAAGGAACTCTCCGAGGACGGTTTTCGCGAGAACCTCTTCGCCTTCCTCAAGGAGATTGTTCCCGTCGCGGAAGAGGCGGGCGTCAGGATGGCGATCCATCCGGACGATCCGCCGTTCCCGCTCTTCGGCCTGCCGCGTGTGGTCTGCAAGGCGTCGGATGCCCGCGCGCTGTTGGCGGCAGTGAAGTCGCCGTCGAACGGCATCACGCTCTGCACGGGGTCCTATGGCGCCAACCCGGAAAACGATCTCGTCGCCATGGCGGAGGAATTCGCGCCCGATATCCATTTCGCCCATCTGCGCAACGTCACCAAGGAGGGCGACGGCTCCTTCCACGAGGCGGAGCATCTGGAAGGCGACACGGACATGGTGCGGGTCGTGATGGCGCTGACGGCGGAAGAGAAGCGCCGCAAGGCCGAGGGCAGGGCGGACTGGCGGATCCCCATGCGGCCCGACCACGGCCATGCGATCGTCGACGACATAGGCAAGAAGGTCAATCCCGGCTATTCCTGCATCGGCCGGCTGAAGGGCCTGGCGGAGCTGCGCGGCATCATGCGCACGCTGGAAGTGCTTGGGTGAGCTATCTCATGAAGGCAGCGCAAGCCGCCCCCCACCCGGCCTCCGCTGCGCTCGGCCACCCTCCGGGGACGGGTCGACGGCCCCGTCCCGTCCTCCGGACGCCCGAGGGGAGAGGAGGGAATAGAGACGGCGCGGCAAGTATCCCTTCTCCCCAGCGGGGAGAAGGTGGCCCGAAGGGTCGGATGAGGGGGTGCCGCCGTATGACGACAGTGTTTGGCATGGCAGGGAGCACATCATGGCGAAATTGAAAGTGGCGATGATCGGGCTCGGCATGGCGGCGGGGCACCATGCCCGCGCCCTTCTGGACCTGTCGGACCGGATCGAATGCGTGGCGGCCTACAGCCGGACGGCAGCCCGGCGCGACGCCTTTGCCGCGCAATATCCCATTCCGGTCAGCGGCGATCTCGACGCCATCTTCGCGGACGAGGCGATCGGGGCGGTGCTGATCCTGACGCCGCCGAGCAGCCACCTGGAGCTCGTCCGGCGGGCCGCTGCGGCGAAGAAGCATATCCTGCTCGAAAAGCCGCTGGATATCTCCTTGGAGCGCTCCGAGGCGATCGTCCGCACGGCGAAGGAAGCGGGCGTGCTGCTCGGCATGGTGCTGCAGAACCGGTTCCGCGCCGCTGCCCTGAGGCTCGACGGGATCGTCAGGTCTGGCCGGCTCGGGCAGTTGGTGGAAGCGTCTGCCGCGATCCGCAACTGGCGGCCCCAGAGCTATTACGATGTCGAAGGGCGGGGCACGAAGGCGCGCGACGGCGGCGGCGTGCTTCTGACCCAGGGCATCCATACGATCGACCTGCTCTTAAGCCTCGCCGGCACGCCGAAGGATGTCTCCTCCTTCGTCCGCACCAGCCCGATCCACACGATGGAAACCGAAGACCTTGTGACGGCCGCTTTCTCCTTCGAGAACGGCGCTATCGGCACGCTGAATGCCACGACCTGCGCCTATCCAGGCCTGCCGGAGCGTATCGAGCTGATCGGCACCAAGGGCACGGCGGTTTTCACGGGCGACAGGCTCGACGCGGCCTTCATGGACGGCACAAGCTTCACGGAAGGCGGGGAGAAGTCAGGCAGCGGTGCAGGCGCCAATCCCATGGCCTTCGGCCACGGGATGCACTGCGCGCTCATCGAAAACTTCGTTGACGCTGTCCAGAACGGCGCATCCCTGCGCGTCACCGGTGACGATGCCCTGAAGGCGCACCGCTTCATCGAGGCGATCCTGGCAGGCGGCAGATAGGGTCATTCTCGGAGACCGGCTGCCTTGCGCAGTTCCTCGGCCATCTTGGCTCGCCAGTCCTTCCCCGACGCTTTGAACTTTTCAAGCACGTCCTGATCGAGCCGCAGCGTGACGGCCACTTTCGGCGCCTCGACCTTGGGCCTGCCGCGGGCACGACGCATTTCCTCGATCGCTTCGAAGAACTCGGGCGGCATGACTTCTCGCGCCGGGCGCATGCGCGCGAGTTCCTCGTCGGTGAGCGGCGGGCTGTCCACTGCGTCCCAATCTTCCTTGGTGTAGCCGCGACCGGGCTGGAATTCCTTGAGAGTCTGACGCTTCACTGCCATGTCAGAAGCCTCTTTTCTTTCTCGTTGGCGGGCCGGAAACTGATGATGGACGTGGCCTCAGTTCCGAGCGCCGCAAAAATCACGACGGCTGTGCCATCTTCGAAATAGCCGATCGCCTTGATGCGACCGGAATGGCTTCGCTCCATCACGGCTGTTTCCCAATGGAACGCGCCGACATCGAAAAAATCGAAACCGTGTTTCGCGATATTCGCAAGCCGCTTCGGCTCGTCCCAGACGAACTTCATGATTATTCGTACACGAAAAATTACTGCCCCTCAACAGGGCAACAATCTAACGTAGATAATGCCGAATGCAACTACTGGATGCTCAGCAGATCACCGTCTCGGCGATCTTGATGCCGAAACCTTCGAGGCCGACGTAATGACGCTCGCTGCGGGTGAGCAGCTTGATCGAGGTGACGCCGAGATCCTTCAGGATCTGGGCGCCGAGGCCGATTTCCAGCCATTCGCTTTCGCGCGCCTGGGCTTCGGCATGCGCTTCCTGATCCTGACGCAGCTTGCGTCCATGATCCTTTTGGCCGACGCCCACCGAGCCCTCGCGCAGGTAGATGATGACGCCGCGTCCTTCCTCCTCGATCTTCGCCATGTATCGGTCGAGGGGGCGGTAGGCGCCGAACACGTCACGGGTGACGTTTTCGAGATGCAGGCGGACCGGAATGTCGACGCCGTCGCGGATATCGCCGAAGATCACCGCCACATGCTGCATCGGGTCCCAGGGCAGCGAATAGGCATGCGCCTTCGCCTTGCCGTGGGGCGTCTCGACGTCGAAGCTCGACTGCAGCTCGATCAGGGTTTCCTTGCGCTGGCGATAGGCGATGAGATCGGCGACGGAAACCTGCTTCAGTCCGTTCTTGACCGCGAAGTCGGCGACCTGCTGACCGCGCATCACGGTGCCGTCGTCGTTGACGAGCTCGCAGATCACGCCGACCGGCGGGAGATTGGCGAGCCGGCAGAGATCGACGGCCGCTTCCGTATGGCCGGAACGCATCAGCACGCCGCCTTCGCGGGCGATCAGCGGGAAAATATGACCCGGACGGACGAAATCGCTCGGGCCGACATTCGGATTGGCGAGGTTGCGGACGGTCAGCGTCCGGTCATCGGCGGAAATGCCGGTCGTCGTGCCGTGCTTGAAATCGACCGTCACCGTGAAGGCGGTGGTGTGTGCACTGTCGTTTTCCGCCACCATGGCATTGAGGTTCAGCCGCTTGGCCTCCTCGCGCGGCATGGGCGCACAGACGATGCCGGACGTGTGGCGAACGATGAAGGCCATCTTGTCGGGCGTGCAATGCACGGCGGCGACGATCAGGTCGCCTTCGTTCTCGCGATCGTCGTCATCGGTGACGACGACGATTTCGCCGGCTTCGAAGGCGCGGATGGCGTCGACGACGCGCTTCTGGTCATAGGCCATGGATCAGTTCCTAAAGAATGCGCCCGGTTTGTGCCCGGTGGCGCAGATAATGATCGGCGACCGCGCAGGCAACCATCGCCTCGCCGATCGGCACGGCGCGGATGCCGACACAGGGGTCGTGGCGGCCCTTGGTGCGCACTTCGACATTGTTGCCGTCCGCATCGATCGAGTGTCGTTCGGTGAGGATGGAGGAAGTCGGCTTGATCGCAAAACGGGCGACCACGGCTTCCCCGGTCGAGATGCCGCCGAGGATGCCGCCCGCGTGGTTGGAGAGGAAGATCGGCCTGCCGTCATTGCCCATGCGCATCTCGTCGGCGTTCTCCTCGCCGGAAAGTTCCGCCGCGGCAAAACCGTCGCCGATCTCGACGCCCTTCACGGCGTTAATCGACATCAGGAGCCCGGCGATATCCTGGTCGAGCTTGCCGTAGATCGGCGCGCCGAGACCCGCCGGCACGCCTTCGGCCACCACTTCCACCACCGCGCCGATCGAGGAGCCGGCCTTGCGGATCGAATCCAGATATTCCTCCCAGACCGGCACGACCGCCGCATCCGGCGAGAAGAACGGGTTCTGGCCGACCTGTTCCCAATCCCAGTTGGCGCGATTGATCTTGTGCTTGCCGATCTGGATCAGCGCGGCGCGAACGTTGAGGTCCGGCACGACCTTGCGGGCAAGCGCACCTGCCGCCACGCGTGCCGCCGTCTCGCGGGCGGAGGAACGGCCGCCGCCGCGATAGTCGCGGATGCCGTATTTCACGTCATAGGTATAGTCCGCATGGCCGGGGCGGTAGCGGCGGGCGATCTCGCCGTAATCCTTGGAGCGCTGGTCGGTATTCTCGATCAGCATGGAGATCGGCGTCCCGGTCGAGATCATCGTCTCGCCGTCCTCGTCCATCATCACGCCGGAGAGAACCTTGACGATGTCGTCTTCGCGGCGCTGCGTCACGAAACGCGACTGGCCGGGCTTGCGCTTGTCCATCCAGGCCTGGATTTCCGCGTGGGTGAAGCGGATGCCGGGCGGGCAGCCGTCGACCACGCAGCCGAGCGCCGGACCGTGGCTTTCGCCCCAGGTGGTGACGCGGAACAGGTGACCGAACGTATTATGCGACATGGCAGTAAAAAACCGGCTGTGGCGAAGCCGGCCTCCTGCCAGCTCCTGACGCGGTTGTCATATGGAAAAGGTCGCCGGGCGACAAGCTTTTCTTGCGCAAACGGGTACGCCTCGCGGGCGAAAGGCGGGACGACCCTTATGCCGCCGCCTTCCGCCAGCCGACGCGTGCGGCCTCCGTGAAATCCTTGAAGGAGAGCGGCCGGGAGAAGGCATAGCCCTGCAGGAGGTCGCAGCCGAGTTCGCGGAGCAGGCTGGCATGCTGCATCGTTTCGACGCCTTCCGCCACGGTCTCGACGCCGAGCGACCGGGCGATGTCTATGATGGAGCGGACGAGCGCGCGCTCCTGCGGCGAATTGACGATCGGCATGACGAGCTGGCGATCGATCTTGAGCCGCTTCGGCTTCAGCCTCAGAAGGCTGACGATCGAGGTATGGCCGGTGCCGAAATCGTCGATTTCGATATCGATGCCGAGTTCCTTGATGCGTTCGAGGTTTCCGGCCGCCGAGGCCTCGCTCTCGTCGAGGAAGATCGATTCCACCAGCTCGAAGGAGATTTCGCCGGGCGCGATCTTCAGGGCTTTCAGCGTGTCGATCAGCGTCTCGTCATGCAGCCGCTTCGACGAGACATTGACGGAAACCTTGGGAACCGTCACGCCGAGCGCTGCCCAGCGCAGCTTGTCCTTCATCACGGTTTCGAGCACGATCTGGTCGAGCGCGGCCGAGACGTTCAGGTCCTCGGCGATCTTCAGGAACCGGTCGGGGGCAAGCACGCCATGATGCGGATGGTTCCACCGGATCAGCGCCTCGACGCCGGTGAACTCGCTGGTGCGGGCACAGAATTGCGGCTGGTACCAGGTCGTGAATTCACTGTTGTCGATACCTGCGAGGACCTCGTCGGCGGTCCGCTTCTGGCTGACGATCTCGGCCTGCAGATTCTGCGTGAAGAATTCGTACCGGTTGCGGCCCATGCCCTTCGCCCGGTAAAGCGCGATATCGGCGTTGACCAGCATGCGGCGGGCATCGATGTTCAGGCCGCTCGCCTGGGCAATGCCGATCGAGACGCCGCAACGGCAGGAAAACCCCTCGAAATCGATCGGCTGGTGGAATTCCGCGATAATGCGCTGGGCAAGCTGCGCCATCTGTTCGGCGCTGGAATTGCCGGTCGCGAGGATGACGAACTCGTCGCCGCCGATGCGCGCGACCACGTCCGTGCTGCGCACGTTGCGCGACAGGATGCGCGAGGCATGCACCAGCATGGCGTCGCCCGCCGCGTGACCGAGCGTATCGTTGATCTGCTTGAAGCGGTCGAGATCGAGATGCAGGATCGAGAACTTCTGCCGCTCGTTCTGGCTGGAGCGCGACAGCCGGTCGAGCTCCATGTCGAGCTTGCGGCGGTTGGCGAGCAGCGTCAGCGGGTCGTGCAGCGCATTGTGTTCGATACGGCTCTTGGCGAGCTCGAGCTCGGCATTCTTGGCATCCGCCTCGTCCTTGGCCGCCTTGAGCTGCTGGGTGAGGATCGCGTCCTGGGTGATGTCGAAGGCGATGCCCACCACTTTCTTGGTTCCGTCGCGGGTCGTGTGCAGCTTGCCGATCGAACGGATGTAGCGGGTCGATCCATCCGGCTGCGGAACGCGCGCGACGAGCGGATCCGGCCGGAAGGTATCGTTGAAGTGATAGGAGTTCCGCTTCGCGAGATACCGGTCGTCGGGATGGATGAGATCGATCCACTGCTCGGCCCGGACGACGCCGTCGGTGAACGGAATGCCGTGCAGCTGGCACATGCGTTCGTCCCAGTTCTCGATATGCGTGACCGGATTGGATTCCCATATGCCGCAATTGGAGGAAGCGAGCGCAAGGTCGAGTTTGGTCGAAAGCTCTTCCAGCTCCTGTTCGCGGTTCGACAGCTCGTCGAGAGCGAGTTCGAGCTCGGCATTCTTGATATCCGCGTTCTCCTTGGCATTCCGGAGCGTCTGCGTCATCACCATGTCCGCCGTCACGTCCCAGACGATGCCGGTGGTGCGGTGGCTGCCGTCGGCGTTGCGGTAGCTCGCGCCGGCGGACCTCAGATATCGCAGGGCACCGTCCGGAAGCTGGACGCGATAGACTTCGCTGCAAGCCGTATTGCTGCAGGTGCAGTTGAAGAAATGCGTCTCCGCCGCGGGCCTGTCCTCCGGATGGATCGAGTTCAGCCAGTCGTCGAGGCGGTTGCCCTCGCCGTCGGAAGCCTTGCCGTGCAGCCCGGCGGCGCGCTTGTCCCAGAAGAGATGGCTGCTGTCGCCGGTCACCTCCCAGATGCCGATATTGGAAGCCTCCATGGCGAGATTGAAGCGCTGCGACAGATCGATGAGATTGAGTTCGCGCGCCTTCAGTGCCGCGATATTGCGGTTGCGCTCGGTGATCAGCGAGGTCGCGACGAAGATCGGCAGGATGACCGCGAGCCCGGCAAGCGCGATCGACAGGCGGAAGCGCAGCTGGTTCGGCGGCGCCACGTCCCAGCCGGATCGGGGAGCGGCGAGCAGGGTCCAGTTGCCGCCCCTGACCGGTACGGCCCATTTCATCGGAGACTGATTCTCGATCGAATCGTCGCCGTAGAAGGCGAAGTATTCGGGCTTGTCGGCGTCGCGCAGGACCACGTTCAGCCAGCCGAGATCGATGAGGTTCTGCGTCGTTGTCGTGTTCGACGAGAAGGTGACGCCGGAGGCTTCCATGAGCCCCTCTTCGTCGAGGAGGATGGCGATCGCGCCCCAGAGGGCTGCGCCGTCGCCTTCCTTCGGCACGGGCATGACCAGCGTCAGGTGGTCTTCCTGGGAGCCGCTCAGCAGCGACGCCCGATTGCGACCGCCGACCGATTTCAGGTCGTTTGCGAGACGGGGGAGGTCGATATTGCCGGTCGTCCCCGATGCGCCGCGGGCGACGCCTTCGCGCGTGATCACCTGGGCGAGGTCGAAATCCGGCGCGACCGCAACGGCAAAGAAATGTTGCCCGTAGCGAAACTCCTTGTCGACGGAGCGCTTGAAGTCGTCCGGCGAGATCTTTGCATCTTCCGTCAAGGCATGGACAAGGCGATCGGCGACGGCGATATCGGCTTCTATGCGGGAGACAAGCCGCCGCGCCAGGAGGCCCGCCACCCTTTCCGTCGTCGCTCTGAGCTCGCCGCGATAATCATTGGTGTTGTGCCGGTCGAGGAGCACGCCGATGGTAATCACCGCCAGCGCGATGACGAATGCGATCGCTGTCGGCGCCTTGGGGTTCCGGAAAAGGCGCAGAGATTTTGAAGCGGGCGGAAGCCAGAATTTCAATCGCGCAAACCTTTTCGTTAACCTCTGTGACGTCGGAAAAAGCCTATTGGAAGGGGGTTAATTTCCGATTGCACTGCAGCCGGTAAATTTGATAGCCATTTGTTGTGCGGAAATACTTGGCAAGGGTTGGGAAATTCGAGCGCTGCAACCGCAGGATGGCGCTAGGCTTTTGAAAAGTGTTAATAATTAGACCTTCACTTATACTCAAAATGTCATGGTCACGGGCGATTTTCGCCACAATCTGGGGGCTATCTGTGCAACGAAACGAGACAACATCGATCTCATCGAAGGCCCCGACCATGCGTATCCTGATCGCAGCTCTGCTCGCCACGGCCAGCATCTTTTCGCCCCTCAACAGTTGGGCGCAAAGTGCCGACGTGGAGGCTACGATCAAGACCGTGGACGTGAAGTCGCTCAGCCTGACGCTCGACGACGGAAAGATCTATAAAGTGCCCGAAGAGTTCAACTTCGAGGGGCTGAAAGCCGGCGTCAAGGTGCTGGTCTTTTACACGGTCGTGGACGGCAACCGCGTCGTGGATGATCTCGAGATCGTCCAGTAGTTCAAAAGAATTAGCAAAGTATAATTTAGAATACGTGATGGCGGCGCGTTAAAGCCATTCCATCCGGCTATGGTCCGTATCGATCCTGAGGATACGGTCCTGCGGCGTGGGGGCCGCCGCCGCTTCGTCTTCGGGAAGGTCGCCGATCAACCGGAAGAGCGAGCGGATCACCCCGCCATGGCTGATGCAGACGGTCGGACCATCGACGGATTGCAGCCATGCGCCGATCCGCCAGCAGAGGATCTCATAGCTCTCGGCCATCGCGCCCGGCGGGATGAAGCTCCACTTCTCCCCCGCCCGGGCGGTGAGCCTGTCCGGCGACGTACAGGCGATCTCCTCAAGCGTATGGCCTTCCCAGTCGCCGAAGGAGAGTTCCTTCAGCCGCTCGTCGGTACGGTAGGCGAGCGGATCGAGTCCCATGGCGGCACGCAGCCGCTCCATGGTTTCGCGGGTCCGCGAGAGGGGGCTCGCGATGAACGAGAAATCCTCCGCCGTGCCGATCATGCCGCGCAGCCGCTCGCCGTTGCGGGTGGCTTGCGCCCGGCCGAGCGCGTTGAGGGGAGTATCCTTCTGGCCCTGAAGCCGTCCCTCGGCATTCCAGTCCGTCTGCCCGTGGCGGATCATGTAGATGAGCAAGGCGGACGTTCCTGGAAGCTGATCATCAGTCTTTGATGACCGAAATGTCCGGCGCGTCGACGGCTTTCATGCCGACGACATGATAGCCGCTGTCGGCATGGTGCGTCTCGCCGGTGACGGAGCGCGAAAGGTCGGACAGCATATAGAGCCCCACGTCGCCCACCTCCTCGATCGTGACGGTGCGGCGCAGCGGCGCGTTGTATTCGTTCCACTTGAGAATATAGCGGAAATCGCCGATCCCGGACGCGGCAAGCGTCTTGATCGGGCCGGCGGAGATCGCATTGACGCGGATGTTCTTCGGGCCGAGATCGACCGCCAGATATTTCACGCTCGCTTCGAGCGCGGCCTTGGCGATGCCCATGACGTTGTAGTTCGGCATGACCTTTTCCGCGCCATAATAGGTCAGCGTCAGCATCGCGCCGCCGTCGGTCATCAGCTTCTCCGCCCGCCGCGCGACGGCGGTGAAGGAATAGACGGAAATCTGCATGGTCTTGGCGAAATTGTCCGCCGAAGTATCGATGTAGCGGCCGGTCAGTTCGTCCTTGTCGGAAAAGCCGATCGCATGCACGAGGAAATCGATCTTGCCCCAGTGCCTTTCGAGGTTTTCGAAGACCGCGTCGATGGTCGATTCGTCGGCGACGTCGCAATGGCCGGCCATATAGGCGCCGAGTTCGGCGGCCAACGGTTCGACCCGCTTCTTCAGTGCGTCACCCTGATAGGTGAACGCGACTTCTCCGCCTTGGCTGTGAATGGCCTTGGCAATGCCCCATGCGATGGAACGGTTGTTGGCAACGCCCATGATGATGCCACGTTTGCCTGCCATGAGGCCGGAAGCCTGAGCCATACATAGTCCCCTGAAACTTAGACGAATGTTGCCTATGGCATAGGCGGCCCAAGGGTTCAAGCTGGCTTGGATCATCTCGTGTTAGAGGTCGTAACAAAGGGTGCGCGCCGGTGAAAACCGACGCACAACTGTCATATTCGGCCGTTTTCCTCAGACATAAAGCCCGTGGCGCATGTGCCGCATCAGGTCGGTGACCTTCTCGTTCGGCTTTTCCCACAGGATAATCCTGAGCTCGATGACGAGATCGCCGCGGCTGCCGGCATCGTCGAAGAGGCCGAGGCCGTTCAGCCGGATCGTCTGGTCTGAGCCCGACCATGCCGGAATGGTGATGCTGCGGTTGCCCTCCGGCGTCTCCACCGCCGCTTCGGCGCCGAGCACCGCATCCTCCAGCGAGATCGGCAGGATCGTGTGGAGGTCGAACCCCTCGGCCCGGTAACGGGCGTCGCGGGCGATCTTGATCGTAACGAGAAGGTCGCCGGCCTTCATGCCGGGAACCTTGAGGCCCTGGCCCTTGAGCCGCACCACATGGCCTTCCGTCGTGCCTTTCTCCAGGGCGAAGCGCACTTCCCGCTCGTCCGCCAGCTTGACGGTGATCCAGCTCTGCTTCAGCAGGTCGTCGATAGTGACCTCCGCGTCGATGGAAAGGTCCGGTGCCTTTTCGGGAGCCGGTGCGGTGCCGCGCAGCCGGCGCACGAGCGAGGCGACAAGGTCGATGGCCATGGCCGGCAGGGGGGGCTTCTCTCCCGCCGGGTCGGCCTTCCCCGTTTCGGCAGAATCACCGGCGGCATGCGTCTGGGCCTTCGTCTGGCCTTGCGCCTTCGCCTGTTCGGCGGCGGCCGCTGCCCCGAAAATGCGCTCGATCATGTCCTCCGGCGTCTCTCCTGCATGACCCGGCTGGCCTTGGGATTGCCCCTGTGAGGATTGCCCTTGAGAAGATTGGCCCTGAGAAGACTGGCCTGGGGACTGGCCTTGGGTTTGGCCGCGCTGCGCATTGGCACGCGCCAGTTCCTCCATGACCTTTTCGGCATTCGCCTTGGCGGCCTTGGCGCGTTCTGCCGCCTCGCGGGCGGCCTGGCGCTGCTGCATGATGGTCTGCTGCATTTCGGCGGCGCGGTCGTAGCGCTTGCGGCGCTCCGGGTCTTTCAGGACCTCGTAGGCCTGGCCGACTTCCGCAAAACGGCTCGCCGCGGACGGATCGTCCTGGTTGTGATCGGGATGGACGGTCTTCGCCTTGGAGCGCCAGGCCGCCTTGATTTCATCGGCGTCGGCATTGTGCTTCACGCCCAGAACAGAATAGGGATCACGCATTGTGGGACCACCGGTTAACCTGAAGCGGCGGGCCTCGCTCGATCCTTGGGCCCTCCGATACGCATCACAACTCGACAGCCGCTCGCCGGTTCCTCATGATCGGCGGGCAGTCCGTCTGCTCGGGAAAATACCTAGGTCAGAACTCCTGAATCAGGAGTTACATCGAAAGCCTCAGCACTCGTTAAGGTAAAGAAAGCGTTTCGAGCCCGGTTGCGGGGGGTGCGGGAACGTTTTCCCACCCGCAATTGCACCGAAAGAGAGAATGCGCTTCTGCTTTTTCGGAGAAGAGGGAAGAGCCCTATTGCCTGTCGAAGGCGGTCAGCATCCAGTCGCCGCTGCCGGTCAGGCAGGCCTGGCCGGAAAACATCGCGATGCCTTCGTAGGAGTGCCGCGTGGTCATGAAGTCGCGGCAGATATGCCCCTCGTTGCGGGCCTCGCGGATCTGCGAGACGACGCCGGCGCTGCCCGTGGCGGTATTCGCCCAGGGAAGGGAAGCGTTTCCGAGCCTTTCGAGATCGGCGGAGGTGACGGCGTTGCGCACCGTCGTCTCGTCCGAAAGCGTCGCGCCCGTGTGCTGCGGCGCGCCGGGCACGGTGCCGGTCGAGATGTTGCGGTCGACCTTTTCCGCACTGCCGAAGAGATCGAGGCTGCTGGTGCAGCCGGCAAGCGAAAGGCCGACAAGGCAGACGGCGGCGCGCCTGCCGAGCAAAAGTAATCCCTTTGTGCGGCTTTTCGACTTTGCTATCACGTCCACTAGTTTCCTGTCCGTCAACGAGTCACGGGCAATCATCAGATTGGGAGTATTTAAGTCAATATGTCCGAAAGCGGGTTAACAACTGGTGACTTCACGGAAGAGAACGAACCCTTCGCGCTGTTCGGCGCCTGGCTCAAGGAAGCGGAGCGCACCGAGCCCAACGATCCGAACGCGGTCGCGGTCGCAACCGTCGACGAGCACGGCATGCCGAACGTCCGGATGGTTCTCTTGAAGGGCTACGACGAGCACGGTTTCGTCTTCTATACGAATTTCGAAAGCCGGAAGGGCCGCGAAATCCTCGGCCAGAAGAAGGCGGCCATGTGCTTCCACTGGAAATCGCTGCGCCGGCAGGTTCGCCTGCGCGGAGAGGTGGAGGTGGTGAGCGACGCGGAAGCCGATGCCTATTACGCGTCCCGTGCCCGCGGCAGCCGGATCGGCGCCTGGGCGTCGAAACAGTCGCGCCCGCTGGAAGGCCGCTTCGCGCTCGAAAAGGCGGTTGCGGAATATACCGCCAAATATGCGATCGGCGAGATCCCGCGTCCGCCTTACTGGTCCGGTTTCCGCATCAAGCCAGTGTCGATCGAGTTCTGGCACGACCGCCAGTTCCGCCTGCACGACCGCATCGAGTTCCGCCGCGCGGTTCCGGGCGGACCCTGGGAAAAGGTCAGGATGTATCCGTGACGTTGCGATCTTGACCGGTCATCCATTTGTGTATAGGTTATACGAAATTCCGTATAAGCGAGTGAGTGATGGAACGCCTGGCTTTTGACAACATTTTCGAAGCGGTTACCGATGATCCGATCGAAGCGGCCGATCTGCGGTTTCGCTCGGACCTTCTGACGACGCTCGTTGCCATTTTTGAAGACCGGAAATGGAAGCAGTCGGATATCGCCACGGCTCTCGATATTCCGCAGCCGCGGGTCAGTGAACTGATGCGAGGGAAAATCCAGCTTTTCTCGGCTGACAAATTGATCGGTTACCTTGCGAAGCTCGGTGTTCGACTGAGGCCCTCATTCAGTGCCGAGCACCGGGTTGTCTGCGACGTCATCGAGGCCGCCTGATTCACTTGCGGCTTTTAACGATTTGCATCATCGTCTTGTGACGGTCCTGAACGGTCTCCATTGCCTTCCGGTCCACGCCGTTCGTCGTTTTGGTGAAAGCGTGGAGAATGAAGACCGTATCGAGATATTTGGCGCAATAGACCGCGCGATAGGCCGGGCTGCCGTTTTCGATGAGTTCTACAACGCCGTTCCCGATACCCTTCAAATGTTTGAAGTCTGAGAGAGGCGAAAGCCCCTCCTGAACGCGTTGAAGGTCGTTGGCGAATTGGATCTGGATATCCTTCGGAAGCTCCTGAAACGCCTTCTTGGCGGACGAATTCACGAACTCAAAGAATTTTGCCATGTCTACCGCCCGATCGAGAAGGGGATTCCCGAGGCCAGCGCCGAAACGTAGCGCGGCTGCTGGTAGTAACCGTTGAGCGAGATGCGCGGCAGGCCGGTAAGCCGGTTTGCGTGTTTTTCGCCAAGCGTGCCGGGCTGCGTCGTCACCGCGGCCGAGAAGCCGAGTTCCCCGGCGATCGTCGTGTCGCGCTCGGAAACCGCCTGCGGCGTGCCGTAGGGATAGGCGATCGATCGGGGGCGCTCGCCGGTCAGCATCTCGATATAATCCGCCGATTGCCGCATTTCTTCGCGCGCCTCCTCCGCCGAAAGGCGGGCGACCGCCCGGTGGCTTATGGTATGGGCGCCGAGAGAAGCCAGCGGATGCGCCGAGAGCGCCCGAAGTTCCCGGGCATCCATGGTGAGGTCGGCGGTGATCTTCAGCGGATCGACGCCATGCCTCCTCGCCATCGCATCGATGCGGGAAACGGCACTCGCCTCGTCGGTCATTCCGACGTAATGGGAGATGCGGTCGAAAGCGTCGAACCTTCGGGCTTCGGAAGTCAGGTCCACCGCTTCCGGCCCGTCGCCGAAGTCGAAGGTGACTTCGGGCGCCCGCCCGAGCAGTTCGGCAAGCGTCTCCCACCAGAGCGAATGGGTGCGTTCCGCGAACCCGCGGGTCACGAAGACCGTGAATGGGGCGTTGTGGCGCTCGAAAACGGGCAGCGCATATTCGGCATTGTTCCTGTAGCCGTCGTCGAGCGTGAAGGCGGCGAAAGGCCGCTTCGCCGGGCTCGCGAGACGCGCCGGAACCTCCGTCAGAGGCACGAATTCGTAGCCTTCCGCGGAAAGCCGGTCGATCGCCTCGTTCAGGAAATCCGGCGTGACTTCGAGATGGGCGCTGGGCTGCAGGGGGCGGCTCTTCTTCGGCCGGACATGGTGGAGGGTGAAGATCGCGCCGCGGCCGCGTGCATTCGCCATCATGCCGGCGCGTGCCAGGGCGGCCGCCATGTCGAGCCCGCCGGCGACCAGACGGCGCTTGACGTCGCGGCGCCAGAGCGCCTGCAGCCTCTCCTTGGTGTTCCCCACAGCGATCACGCCCACGTTACTACCGAGTGGCGCGACCCTACTCCCGCACGCGTTAAGCCTTGCTGAAGAAACGGGGGCTGAATTCGTCAGGGGCGCAGCGTATCGAAAAGGGGAAGACCGACGATCGCCGCCATGGCGATCAGCAGGAAGCAGATGCGCCGGAAGGTGCCTTCCGAGGCGACGCCGAAAAGCCGCGAGCCGAGGAAGAGGCCGACCCCGTAACCGGGCCCGGCGATCAGCGCGAGCGCCAGCACTTCGAGCGTCAGCAGGTGGCCGACGACATAGGAAACCGCCGAAATAACGGTGGCGAGCCCGAAATAGAGGATCAGGTTTGCCCTGACCGTCAGCGGCGGGATCGCGCCGCCCAGCCAGTAGGCGACGATCGGCGGGCCGGAAAGCTGGGTGGCGCCGCCGAACAGCCCGGCGATCGCCCCGACCACGATGGTCAGCCAGGTCTTCGGCGTCCCATGGTAGCGCCACCCGGAAATCAGAAAGGCGAGCAGGCAGAGAACGACGATCGAGATGAGCCAGCGCAGCGCCGTCGGCTCGATGACCGCAAGCAGCGCCGTGCCGGCCGGCACGCCGACCAGCGCGCCGATGAGCATCGTGCCCACCTCGCGGCGGTTGGCGCGTCGCCAGCCATCCGGCAGCATGCCGAGCGTCGTGATCCCGTCGATGACCAGCAGCAGGGCAGGAGCGATTTTCGGACCGGCTGCCGCGCTGGCGAGTGGCACGAAGATCAGCGCGCCGCCGAAACCGGAAAACCCGCGCGCCAGCCCCGCGATCAGCGCCGCGAAGAACATGAAGGCGAGTTCGGGCAGCCCGTGTCCGGGAAGCAGGGTTCCCACGAAGGTGGAAAACGGATTTTGGGAGTCCATGGAGAGGCCGTGCGGGGGATTCGAGCGATGGCCCGCACCTGGCGGGATTTGGGCTGCGCTGTCAAGCAAACGCTCTGGACAGCAGCCTGGGAATCATCGTTTCCTGTGGAAACAAAAGGAGAACGACATGCTGGAAAGATTGGCCGGCCGGTTCGAGGCCGCATCCGCCGCCTATGCAGATAACCACGGCATCGCCCGCGACCCCGACTGGTTTCTCCTGAAACTTCAGGAGGAGATGGGAGAGCTCACCCAGGCCTGGAACCGCAAGACCGGCCGCGGCCGGAAGAAGGGGCGGAGCGAGGAGGAGCTTGCGCGTGATCTCGCCGACGAGACCGCCGATCTGCTTGGCCATGTCCTGCTTTTCGCCCGCAGCAACGGGATCGATCTTGCGGCTGCGATCGAACGGAAATGGTTGTTCAGGCTGGCGGGAGATTGAGGGTCAGGCGGCTGTATGGCTTCACCCCCCTCTGCCCTGCCGGGCATCTCCCCCTCAACGGGGGAGATCGGCAAGACGCACGGGCTTGTTTCAATCTCAACCGAAGCAATCTTGGCGGCAGTCGATCGGCTTCGGAGCTGGCGGGGCATTGCTGCTATCCGATCTCCCCCCTTGAGGGGGAGATGCCCGGCAGGGCAGAGGGGGGTGAAGCCGCAAGGGTTTTGCCCCACGATGGAATGGCGTTCTACGCCCTCGTGCCGCCCACCGTCACCTGGTCCATCCTTAAATGCGGCTGGCCGACGCCGACGGGCACCCATTGGCCGGCCTTGCCGCAATTGCCGATGCCGGTGTCGAGTTTCATGTCGTTGCCGACCATGGAGACGCGTTTCATGGCATCCGGGCCGTTGCCGATCAGCATGGCGCCCTTGATCGCCGGACCGATCCTGCCGTTCTCGATCATATAGGCCTCGGTGCAGCCGAACACGAACTTGCCGGACGTGATGTCCACCTGGCCGCCGCCGAAGGAGACGGCATAGATGCCCTTCTTCACCGAGGCGATGATCTCTTCCGGCGTCTTGGTCCCGCCGAGCATGTAGGTATTGGTCATGCGCGGCATGGGCGTATAGGCATAACCCTGACGGCGGCCGTTGCCGGTCGGCGAAACACCCATCAGCCGGGCGTTCTGGCGGTCCTGCATATAGCCGACGAGCCTGCCGTTCTCGATCAGCACGTTGTAGCCGGAGGGCGTGCCCTCGTCGTCGACGGTGATCGAGCCGCGGCGGCTGTCGATCGTGCCGTCGTCGACGACCGTCACGCCGGGCGCCGCCACCATTTCGCCCAGCAGACCCGCGAACGCCGAGGTCTTCTTGCGGTTGAAGTCGCCTTCGAGCCCGTGGCCGACCGCTTCGTGCAGCATCACGCCCGGCCAGCCGGAGCCGAGCACGACGTCCATCGTCCCGGCCGGCGCTTCGATCGCGGTCAGGTTGACGAGCGCCTGGCGGAGCGCCTCGTCGGCGCCTGTCTGCCAGTTGCCTTCCGTCACGAAATCGCCGAAGCCGATGCGGCCGCCGGTGCCGAAGGAGCCCGACTCCTGCCGGTCGCCGTCGCCGACGACGACGGAGATGTTGATGCGCGTCATCGGCCTTATGTCCTGCACGCGATGACCGTCGGCGCGCAGGATGTCGACCACCTGCCAGCTTGCGGAAACCGTGGCGGTCACCTGCCGCACCTTGTCGTCCTTGCTGCGCAGATAGGCGTCGATGTCGGTGAGCAGCTTGACCTTTTCTTCGAAGCTCGGGGATCCGATCGGGTTCTCGTCGCCGTAATATTTCTTGTTGGTGCGCTGCGGCGCTGCCGCATAGGAGCCGGAATAGCCGGCGGTGACGGCGCGCACCGCGTCGGAGGCGCGGGAAAGCGCGGCGGCGGAGAGCTCGCCCGCATGCGCGTAACCGACCGCCTCGCCGGCGACCGCCCGCAGGCCGAAACCCTGGTCGGTGTTGAACGAGCCGCCCTTCAGCCTTCCGTTGTCGAAGGTCAGCGATTCCGCCTGGGCATGCTCCAAGAAAAGTTCGCCGTCGTCGGCGCCGGAAAGAGCCTCGGAAAGGATCGAGCGCAGCTTCGTTTCGTCGCAGTCGAAAAGGTTGAGAAGGTCGGTATTCATGGAATGCTCCTTTGGGCGCTGCGGCAAAAGACGCGGGCTCTCACCCGACCGATGTAGGTCCGGGGAGGGGGCGAAGCAAGCCTATCTTCGAACCGACCGTGAGCTCAAAAAGGCCTGGACCTCCGCCGGCATGGTCTGGCGCGGCAGGATGTTGAACGCGTTCGAGCCGCTGAAGAGCATGAAGGAAAGCGGCCGTTCCCAGATTTCGGTGACGTTCTGCCAGGTGAGGTTTCCGCTGCCGAGATCGGAGGCGATGCCGAAACCTTCCGCATCGACGGTCACATCCGCGCGGCGGTCGGCCATGCGCCTGTAGCGGCTGAATGCGTTGGCGGAATGGGCGCGCCAGACGATGGCGCTGAACAGTGCCGGAAAGCAGGCGACGACGATCGCCAGGACGGCGAGCGTGAGATTGCCCTGGATGATGAGGGCGAGGCAGGCCGCCACCATCAGCACGGCGGCGCCCCATTTCATTCTCTGTTCGCGCACCGTGCGCTGAATGACGAAGGCACGCACCGCATCGCTGACGACCTCGTCGTCGAAACGGACGGGGAAATGATGGCTGCCCTGCAATTCCATGAGCCGTCGTACCAGCGCCGATGTTCTCTTTGTTTATACGCCGTTCAGGGAAGGGCGTCGTAGCCTTCGCCGAAGCCGGTCAGCTCGATCGGAATCCCCACCCTGTCCTGGTCGGCGGATTCACGCAGCGCGAAGACGGCGGCCTTGCCGGCGCGCAGGATGCGCATCAGCTCGTCATCGATCTCGACTTCCACGTAGCAGCCCTCGGAAAAGCAGCGGGTGAAATAGGCGCGGCCGATATTGTTGTTGTCGACATAGAGTTCCATGCCGTCCTTCAGGAGCACGCCGAGCGGCGCCAGGATGCGCAGGATCTTCGCCTTGCGGTCGGCCGTCTTCAGGATGACGACGGAAAGGCCGACCTCCGGACGGTCTTCGGCGATCACGTTCTGCATCAGCGCGCATTGCTCGGTCGAAGCGCCGGCGGGGCGGTCGCAGATGATCGACCACGCGCCGTGGTTCTCGCGGACGTTGCCCGGTGGCTTGGGCGGCTGGGGAGACGGTTGCTGGGCCGGTACCCCGGGTGTGCCGCTCGGTTGCTGAGCCGAGCCCTGCGCCGGCTGTGGCGTCGGACGCGGAGCGGGCTGCTGCGCGAACGCCGGGAGCGACAGGGCCGCCGCGAGCATCACGGCAAGGCTGGCGCGGATCAGGGAGGGACGACCCATGGAGACCTCTGGAAGACGAATCAGTGCGGCTATTCTTGTCGTTCGCCGGGCGAAATGAAAAGCCCCGCCCACTTTCCAGCCGAGTACGGCGAAAATGGGACTCCGAATCCGGCAGGGCATCTCATGCATGCTCTGGAGGGGAAATAGCCGTTTTGCGAACATGAGAGGTTATAATGGTGTGGCCCGAAATACCGAAGACCTCAAAAAATGTGGGACAAATTCTGAAATTCCGCTACGCGGCACCCGCCATTCCGGCCCGATTCCAGGCATTTCCGCGAGGCGCAAAAATGCCGCACGGGCTTTTCCCGCCAGATATTGCGGCGGCAGGCAAACTGTGATTGAAGCAGACCATATAGCTTGGATTCTGCGTTCGGTTTGATCGAGATCAGACGCATGGGGAGAATTGTAGTGATGAACAGAGCTTATGCAGTGATGATGGCGCTCATCTGTCTGCTCTTTGCTTCTGCCGGTTATGCGGATCAGCCGCATCCTTGGCAGCTTGACTTTCAGGCGCCCGCCACGCCGATCATGCACCAGATTCGCTGGTTCAACCATTATACCCTGGTGTTCGTCGTGCCGGTCACGCTGCTCGTCCTGGCTCTGCTGGTCGTCGTCGCCGTGAAGTTCCGCGCCAGCGCCAATCCGGTGCCGTCGCGCACCAGCCACAACACGGCGATCGAGATCATCTGGACCCTCGGCCCGGTTCTCATCCTCTTCTTCCTCGCCATACCCTCCTTCAACCTCCTGAATGCACAGCTCGAAATTCCGGAATCGGACATGACGCTCAAGGCCACCGCCACCCAGTGGCAGTGGAACTACGAGTATGAGGGAACTCCCGCTCCGGTCGCTTTCGACAGCTTCATGCTGAAGGAACCCGATCGCGCAGCCGCCGGCAAGACCGATGTCGCCGCTTATCCGCGCCTGCTCGCCGTCGACAACGAGATGGTCGTTCCGGTCAACAAAACGGTCCGCCTGCTGGTGACCGCGGCTCCCTCGGACGTCATCCATGCCTTCGCGATGCCGGCCTTCGGCCTCAAGATCGACGCCGTGCCGGGTCGTCTCAACGAGACCTGGTTCAAGGCCGAGAACGAGGGCCTTTATTACGGCCAGTGCTCCGAGCTCTGCGGCAAGGATCACGCTTACATGCCGATCGCCATCCGCGTCGTCTCCGAAGACAAGTACAATGCTTGGCTCGCACAGGCCGCGACCGACCTGCCGGGCGCCAATAAGGCCCTGATGGCCGCGGTCGACAAGCCGGCGGGCAACCTTGCCGTCGCGGCAAACGAATCCAAGTAATAAAGAGGAGTGAGGACAATGGCTGGACATTCCGCTCACGACGATCACGCTCATGCCCGCACCTCTCACGATGCGCATGCTCACGACGATCATCACGATCATTCCCATACGCCGGGCTTCGCAGCCCGCTGGTTCTTCTCGACGAACCACAAGGACATCGGCACGCTCTACCTGATCTTCGCGATCATCGCGGGCATCATCGGCGGTCTTCTGTCGGTGGCCATGCGCATGGAGCTGCAGGAGCCGGGCATCCAGATCTTCCACGGCCTGGCCTCGATGGTCTACGGTTTCGAAGGTGATGCCGCGATCGACGGCGGCAAGCACATGTTCAACGTGTTCACCACCGGTCACGCGCTGATCATGATCTTCTTCATGGTCATGCCGGCGATGATCGGCGGTTTCGCCAACTGGATGGTGCCGATCATGATCGGCGCGCCGGACATGGCTTTCCCGCGTCTCAACAACATCTCCTTCTGGTTGCTCGTCCCGGCCTTCCTCCTGCTGATCCTGTCGATGTTCTTCGAAGGTCCGGCGGGTGCTTACGGCGTTGGCGGTGGCTGGACCATGTATCCGCCGCTCGCGACCATGGGGCATCCCGGTCCCGCCGTCGACCTGGCGATCTTCTCGCTGCACGTCGCCGGCGCCTCCTCGATCCTCGGGGCGATCAACTTCATCACCACCATCCTCAACATGCGCGCTCCCGGCATGACGCTGCACAAGATGCCGCTCTTTGCCTGGGCCGTTCTGGTCACCGCTTTCCTGCTGCTCCTCTCGCTGCCGGTGCTCGCGGGCGCCATCACCATGCTTCTGACCGACCGCAACTTCGGCACGACCTTCTTCGCGCCGGAAGGCGGCGGCGACCCGATCCTCTACCAGCACCTGTTCTGGTTCTTCGGCCACCCGGAAGTCTACATCCTGATCCTGCCCGGCTTCGGCATCATCAGCCACATCGTCTCGACCTTCTCGAAGAAGCCCGTCTTCGGTTACCTCGGCATGGCCTATGCCATGGTCGCCATCGGCGCCGTCGGCTTCATCGTCTGGGCCCACCACATGTACACGGTCGGCCTGTCGCTCGATGCGCAGCGTTACTTCGTCTTCGCGACGATGGTGATCGCGGTTCCGACCGGCATCAAGATCTTCTCCTGGATCGCAACGATGTGGGGCGGCTCGCTGACCTTCTCGACCCCGATGGTCTGGGCGATCGGCTTCATCTTCCTGTTCACCGTCGGTGGCGTCACGGGCGTCCAGCTCGCCAATGCCGGCCTCGACCGCTCGCTGCATGACACCTATTACGTCGTGGCCCACTTCCACTACGTTCTGTCGCTCGGCGCGGTCTTCGCCATCTTCGCGGCCTGGTACTACTGGTTTCCGAAGATGTTCGGCTACATGTACAGCGAGTTCGTCGGCAAGCTGCACTTCTGGGTCATGTTCATCGGCGTCAACCTGGTGTTCTTCCCGCAGCACTTCCTCGGCCTTGCCGGCATGCCGCGCCGTTACATCGACTATCCGGATGCATTCGCCGGCTGGAACTACGTTTCGTCGATCGGCTCCTACATCTCCTTCGTCGGCGTGCTGATCTTCCTCTTCGGCGTCTGGGAAGCCTTCGCCAAGAAGCGCGTCGCCGGCGACAATCCGTGGGGCGAGGGTGCGAGCACGCTGGAATGGCAGCTTTCCTCGCCGCCGCCCTACCACCAGTGGGAGCAGTTGCCGCGCATCCGCTAAGCGGCGGACGATATCGACAGAGGGCATCGCGGCATCCGCGGTGCCCTGAAAGAGCAGACAGGACGGTTCAATGACGGTTATCGGCAATCACGACGCACTTGGCACCGATGGAGGCACCCGCCTCTCGGAAGCCAGCGCGCGCGATTTCTTCGAGCTCCTGAAGCCGCGGGTGATGTCCCTCGTCGTCTTCACCGCGTTTGCCGGCCTCATGCTCGCGCCCGGAGAAATCAATCCGGTGCTCGGCGTGATATCCATCCTCTGCATCGCGGTGGGCGCAGGCGCGTCCGGCGCGCTCAACATGTGGTATGACGCCGATATCGACGCAGTCATGAGCCGCACCGCCAGGCGCCCCATCCCGGCCGGCCGCATCCTGCCGAAGGAAGCACTGGCCTTCGGCCTGACGCTCTCGGTCTTTTCGGTGGTCATCCTCGGTCTCGCGGTCAACTGGTTCGCGGCCGGACTGCTCGCCTTCACCATTTTCTTCTATGTCGTCGTCTACACGATGTGGCTGAAGCGCTCGACGCCCCAGAACATCGTCATCGGCGGCGCGTCCGGCGCCTTCCCGCCGATGATCGGCTGGGCCTGTGTCACGGGTGGCGTTTCGCTCGACAGCATCCTGCTCTTCATGATCATCTTCCTGTGGACGCCGGCGCATTTCTGGGCGTTGGCGCTCTTCAAGATGCGCGATTACGGCGCGGTCGGCGTGCCCATGATGCCGAATGTGGCAGGTGAAGCCTCTACCAAGACCCAGATCGTCGTCTATGCGGTTCTGACGGCGGTGACCGCCGTAGCACCCATGCTGACTGGTCTGGTCGGCCTCGGTTACGGCCTCTTCGCCGCCATCCTCGGCGCGATCTTCGTCATCTGTTCCATCGCCGTCCGGCGCATGCCCGACGGCGACGAAAGGATGGTTCCGGCGAAGAAGATGTTTGCCTACTCGGTCTTCTATCTCTTCGCGATCTTCTCGGCGCTTCTCGCGGACCGGCTCTTCGAGGGGCTGCCGAACCTCCTTGGAGGTGTGCTGTGATCGAAACCGTCAAGCTCAGCGAGGCGCAGAGAAAGTCGCGCCGCAACCGCAATATCGCGCTTGGTCTGGTCCTCGCCGGCCTGGTGGTTCTTTTCTACATCATGACGCTGGTGAAAATCGGCGGTCTCGGGAACTAGGAGCGGAGCGATGACGGAGGTCCAAAACGGGCAGGTAAAGCGGGTCAGCAACAGCGCGATCTTCGCCGGCTGCGCCGTTTTCGTCGCCGGCATGGTCGGCGCGGCCTATGCTTCCGTACCGCTCTACCGCCTGTTCTGCCAGGTCACCGGCTATAACGGCACGACGCAGCGCGTCGAGCAGTATTCCGACACCATTCTGGACAAGACCATCCAGGTCACGTTCGACGCGAATATCTCGCCGGGCCTGAACTGGGAGTTCAAGCCGGCCAAGGCCGTCAATCCGAAGATCGGCGAGACGCTGCAGGTCGAATATACGGCGACCAACCGTTCGCCGGAAGCGACGACGGGAACGGCGGTCTTCAACGTGACGCCGATGGAGGCGGGCGCCTATTTCAACAAGGTCGAATGCTTCTGCTTCACCGAGCAGACGCTTGAGCCCGGCCAGTCGGTCAGCATGCCGGTGGTGTTCTTCGTGGACCCGGAGATTGCCAAGGCGGCCGAGACCAAGAACATCAAGACGATCACGCTGTCCTACACCTTCTATCCGAGCGAGCCGGGGAAACCGGTCGCCGCTCTGCCGGAAGGCGGGAAGACAGAGGCAGGGAAACTTTAAGAGGGTTCGCCGGGTTCCGGCGGAGCAGGCATTCATCCGGGGATTCTGACATGGCCGATGCGCATCAGAAAAATCACGACTACCACATCATCGATCCGAGCCCGTGGCCGATCCTGGCTTCGCTTGGCGCGTTCGTCATCACCTTCGGCGGCGTCGGCTACATGCGCTATCTGCATGGCAGCGCGTTCAGCATGTTCGGCATCAACCTTGCCACCCCGTGGCTCTTCTACATCGGTCTTGCGATCATCATCTACACGATGATCGGCTGGTGGTCGGACACGATCAAGGAGGGCCGCGCCGGCGCCCATACCCGCGTCGTGTCGCTGCATCTGCGCTACGGCATGATCATGTTCATCGCTTCGGAAGTGATGTTCTTCGTCGCCTGGTTCTGGGCCTTCTTCGATGCGAGCCTTTACGCCAACGAGGCGATCCAGGCGACCCGCACCGAATTCCTGGGTGGCCAATGGCCGCCGAAGGGTGTCGAGGTTCTCGATCCGTGGCATCTGCCGCTCTACAACACCGTCATCCTTCTCTTGTCCGGCACCTGCGTCACCTGGGCGCACCATGCGCTGCTGCACGACGACCGCAAGGGCCTCATCACCGGCCTGGCGCTGACGGTTGCCCTCGGCATCCTGTTCTCCTGCGTGCAGGCTTACGAATACATCCATGCGCCGTTCGAATTCGCAAACTCGATCTACGGCGCGACCTTCTTCATGGCGACCGGCTTCCACGGTTTCCACGTCCTGGTCGGCACGATCTTCCTGGCGGTCTGCCTGCTGCGCGCCATCAACGGCGGCTTCACGCCCGCCAAGCATTTCGGCTTCGAGGCTGCCGCCTGGTACTGGCACTTCGTCGACGTGGTCTGGCTCTTCCTCTTCTTCGCCGTCTATATCTGGGGTGGCTGGGGCGCGCCGCTCGCCCATTGATCCGGGAAGCAGGAATTCGGGAAGGGCGGCGAAAGCCGCCCTTTTTCTTTTGCGAAAATGTACCAAATTTGTTACATGAAGATCGGATGGGCGAAGAGCTGAAGAAAATCGTTGGGCGATTCTACGCTACGGCAGGCGGTCGAAAGCCCGTCCGCGATTGGCTGATGGAGCTTTCGCGTGAAGATCGGCGTCAGATCGGGATCGACATTCAGCGTGTGGAGTTCGGCTGGCCCATCGGAATGCCTTATTGCCGCTCGCTTGGACATGGGCTGTGGGAGGTCCGAAGTGATCTCGCCAGTGGCCGCATTGCAAGAGTGATCTTCTTCATCCACGCAGGAGAGATGATCCTTCTCCATGGTTTCGAGAAGAAAACACAGAAGACGCCAAATCAGGAAATCGAGCTCGCCCTGAAACGAAAACGAGAGATAGAACCATGACCGAACCGAAAGGCTATATCGACCGTAGCGAAAGCTTTGACGATTTCCTCGAGGCAGATGGGCTGCTGGAAGAGACGGAGGCGATCGCACTCAAGCAGGTGATCGCTGATCAGGTTCGCGCTGCGATGATGGAAAAAGGACTGACGAAGAAGGCGATGGCGGAACGCATGCATTCCAGCCGTCAGCAACTCGATCGGCTTCTCGATCCGCATTATCCGTCGGTGACCCTGCTGACCCTTCGCCGCGCGGCGGCGGCGGTCGGAAGAACTCTTCGTATCGAATTGGTTTGATCGATGGACATCCGGACGAAGACCTGGCCGGAGGCCGCCCGCGACAGGGGCCGGACGGTCGCGACCGCTCTCGCGGTGCTGGCGGCGCTGGCCGTTCTTCTGTCGCTCGGCACCTGGCAGGTTCAGCGGCTGCATTGGAAGGAGGGGCTGCTTGCCGATATCGCCGAACGCCGGGCGGCAGCGCCTGTTGCTCTTTCCGAGATAGAGGCGATCGCAAAATCCGGCGGCGACATCGAATACCGGCGGGTCTCGGTGAGCGGCGCCTTCGATCATTCCAAGGAGCGGCATTTCTTCGCCACCTTCGAGGGGCGGACGGGCTTCTATGTCTATACGCCGATGAGGCTTGGCGATGGCCGCATCGTCTTCGTCAATCGCGGTTTCGTGCCTTACGAGATGAAGGACCCGGCGGCCCGCGCGGCGGGAGACGTGCCGGGGGAGCAGACCGTCACCGGCTATGCCCGCGCGCGGCTTGGCGAAAAGCCGTCCTTCCTCGTGCCGGATAACGATCTCGTCAAGAACATCTTCTACTGGAAGGATATCGACGCCATGGTCTCGGCCGCCGGGCTCGATGCTTCGAAGGTCGTGCCGTTCTTCGTGGATGCCGATGCGTCGGTGACCAATCCCGGCGGCTGGCCAAAGGGAGGCGTGACGCAGTTCGACCTGCCGAACAGCCATCTGCAATACGCGGTCACCTGGTACGGGCTGGCCGCGGCGCTGGCCGCGGTGGCCGTGGGCGCCTGGCTGCGGCGCGGGCGTCCCGCTTCTCCCGGACAATGAGCAACATTTTCCTTGGCGCGGTCGGATCGGCTCGCCTATATGGAGCGCGAGCAACGACCATGGGACCGGAATGAACATTCAGGTGAAAAAACCCCCTCTGACGATCCGCCTCTGCGGCCCGCGCGGGTTCTGCGCCGGCGTCGATCGGGCGATCCAGATCGTCGTGCTGGCGTTGAAGGCCTATGGCGCGCCGGTCTATGTCCGCCACGAGATCGTCCACAACCGCTATGTGGTCGAGGGGCTGGAGGCCAAGGGGGCGATCTTCGTCGAGGAACTCGACGAGATTCCCGCCGAGCACCGGGAGCAGCCGGTCGTCTTTTCCGCCCACGGCGTTCCGAAGTCGGTTCCGGAGGATGCCCAGGCCCGCAACCTCTTCTATCTCGACGCGACCTGCCCGCTGGTCTCCAAGGTCCACAAGCAGGCCATGCGCCACCAGCGGCTCGGCCGCCATGTCGTCCTCATCGGCCATGCCGGCCATCCGGAAGTGATCGGCACGATGGGCCAGCTTCCCCCCGGCACCGTATCGCTGATCGAGACGATCGAGGACGCGGACGAATACGCTCCGACCGATCCGGACAATCTCGGCTACGTCACCCAGACGACGCTCTCGGTCGATGACACGGCTGGCGTGATCGCGCGGCTGACGGAGCGCTTCCCGAACCTTTCGGCGCCCGCTGCCGACAGCATCTGCTACGCCACCACCAACCGCCAGGAGGCGGTGAAGGAAGCGGCGCCCGGCTGCGATCTCTTCATCGTCGTCGGAGCGCCGAACTCGTCGAATTCCAAGCGGCTGGTCGAGGTGGCCCTGCGCGCCGGCGCCAAGAGCTCGCTGCTGGTGCAACGCGCGTCCGAGCTGGACTGGAACGAAATCGGCGACATCCGCACGCTCGGCCTCTCTGCCGGGGCTTCCGCTCCCGAAGTCATCGTCGACGAGATCATCGCGGCTTTCAAGGCGCGCTTCGACGCGGAGATCGAGCTCGCCATCACCGCCGAGGAGACCGAGAATTTCCTCGTCAACCGCGAGCTGCGCGGTGTGCCGCTCACGGTGGAGGATATGGCGTGGGTCAACGGGGTGAGAGCGTGAAGGCGCCGCCGGAACGCTCTCCTCTGCCCTCCCGAGCCTTTGTCGAGGGGCAGGGCTATCGCATATGGAATGTCAGCGGTGCGGCATCCTTAACCCTCCCCCTTGTGGGGCTCCACGCACTGCCGAACACCCCCATATGCGTTAGCCCCCCTTGTGGGGGAGATGCCCGGCAGGGCAGAGGGGGGTACAATTCCTCTCGAATGATTCTGCCCACCCACGGACTGTGAGACCATCTTGGCCGTTTATACCGACATCACCGAAGACGACCTGAAGCGTTTCCTGACCGAATACGATGTCGGTGAACTGACCTCCTATAAGGGCATTGCCGAGGGCGTCGAGAATTCGAATTTCCTGCTGCACACGACGCGCGATCCATTGATCCTGACGCTCTACGAAAAGCGCGTGGAGAAAGCCGACCTGCCGTTTTTCCTCGGCCTGATGCAGCACCTTGCCGCCCGTGGCCTGTCCTGCCCGCTGCCTCTGCCGCGCCGGGACGGCCAGTTGCTCGGCGAGCTTTCCGGCCGCCCGGCGGCGCTGATCTCCTTCCTCGAAGGCATGTGGCTGCGGAAGCCGGAGGCGAAGCACTGCCGCGAGGTGGGCAGGGCGCTGGCTGAGATGCATCTTGCCGGCGAGGGATTTGAGCTCACCCGCCCGAACGCGCTGTCGCTCGAAGGCTGGAAAACCCTTTGGGCGAAATCCGCCGATCGCGCCGACGAGGTCGAAAAGGGCCTGCAGGAAGAGATTTCCTCCGAGCTGGACTTTCTTGCCGCCCACTGGCCGAAGGACCTGCCGGCCGGCGTCATCCATGCCGACCTCTTCCAGGACAATGTCTTCTTCCTGGGCGAAGAGCTTTCCGGTTTGATCGACTTCTACTTCGCCTGCAACGACCTGCTGGCCTACGACGTCTCCATCTGCCTGAACGCCTGGTGCTTCGAGAAGGACGGCGCCTACAACCTCACCAAGGGCATGGCGATGCTGGAAGGTTACGGCAGCGTCCGGCCGCTCTCGGACAGGGAGATCGCCGCACTTCCGGTGCTCTCGCGCGGTTCGGCACTGCGTTTCTTCCTGACCCGGCTCTACGACTGGCTGACGACGCCGGCGGGCGCGCTGGTGGTCAAGAAGGATCCGCTCGAATACCTGAAGAAGCTGCGCTTCCACCGGCAGATTTCGTCGGCCGCCGAATACGGGCTCACGGCATGAAGCAGGTGGAAATTTTCACGGACGGCGCCTGCTCCGGCAATCCCGGCCCCGGCGGCTGGGGCGCCATCCTGCGCTATGGCGAGGTGGAGAAGGAAATGTTCGGCGGCGAGGCCGAAACGACCAACAACCGCATGGAACTGATGGCGGCCATCCAGGCTTTGAATGCCTTGAAGACGCCTTGCGAGGTCGATCTCTATACCGACAGCGCCTATGTGAAGGACGGCATTTCCAAGTGGATTTTCGGCTGGAAGAGAAACGGCTGGAAGACATCCGACAAGAAGCCGGTCAAGAATGCCGAACTCTGGCAGCAGCTTGAGGAGGCGCGCAACAAGCACAAGGTGACGCTGCACTGGATCAAGGGCCATGCCGGCCATCCGGAAAACGAGCGGGCCGATGAACTCGCCCGGCTCGGCATGGCGCCGTTCAAGAAGAGGTAGGCTGGTGCAGGGACGGCCGAGGAGGAACCATGGCCCAGAACATCTACGACAAGCCGGAATTCTTTGAAGGCTACAGCCGGCTCGGCCGGTCCGTGCACGGCCTTGCCGGCGCTGCGGAATGGCCGGCGATCCGGTCGCTCCTGCCGGATTTGAAGCAGAAGCGCGTGGTCGATCTCGGCTGCGGTTTCGGCTGGTTCTCGCGCTTTGCCGCGGAAGAAGGGGCAGCCTCCGTGCTCGGCCTCGATCTTTCCGAGAACATGATCGCCCGGGCAAAGGCCGAGAATGCTCATCCGGCGATCACCTACGACATCGCCGACCTGGAACGTGTCGAACTGCAGCAGGCCGCTTTCGATCTCGCCTATAGCTCGCTTGCCTTCCACTATCTGGAGGATTTCGGCCGGCTGGTACGCCGGGTCCACACGGCGCTGATTCCGGGCGGCAAATTCGTCTTCACCATCGAGCATCCGATCTACATGGCCTCGGCCAATCCGGGCTGGCGGACGGATGAGGCCGGCCGGAGATTCTGGCCGGTGGATGGCTATTCGGTCGAAGGAAGACGCACGACCGACTGGCTCGCCAAGGGCGTCGTCAAATATCACCGCACCGTCGGCACGACGCTCAACACGCTGATCGACAACGGCTTCCTGATCCGCCGCGTCGTCGAATGGTGCCCCTCGCGGGAGCAGATCGCCGCCGAGCCGGCGCTTGCGGAGGAAATGGACCGGCCGATGATCCTCATGGTTTCCACGGAACGCTAGTCCATGACGCTGCGCCTCGTCTCGCTCAATGCCTGGGGCGGCCGCGTCCACGAGCCACTGATGCGGTATCTGAAGGAGGCCGATCCGGATGTGCTCTGCCTGCAGGAAGTCACCCATGTCTCAGAGCACGGCGGCGGCTGGTTGACCTTCCGCGACGGCGATTTCGAGCTGCCGCAGCGCGCCAGCCTGCTCAACGACGTTACAGCGATCCTGCCCACCCATCATGCCTTTTTCGCTCCGGCCGCACGCGGCCCGCTCTATGACGGCGATTGCGAAGTGGCGTCCGAATGGGGGCTCGCGACCTTCGTCCGGCAGGGCCTGCCCGTCATCGGCCAGGCGCAGGGCTTCATCCACGGAGACTTTCCGGCCTCCGGTTTCGGCGAACACCCGCGTCCCCGCAATGCCCATGGCTTCCGCATCTTCCGCCCCGAGGCCGGCTCGGCGGTGACGATCGTGCAGATGCACGGCCTGCGCGATCTCGCCGGCAAGGGCGATACGCCCGCAAGGCTGGCCCAGGCGCAGGCGCTTGTCGGGCTTGTCGAAAAGGTCCGGCGGAAGGGCGAGGGGCTCATCGTCTGCGGCGATTTCAACCTCCTGCCGGACAGCGAAACCTTCGCGATCCTGGGCGAACTGGGGCTCACCGACCTTGTCACCACGCGCGGCTTCACCGATACCCGCACGTCCTGGTATCCGAAGCAAGGCCGTTATGCGGACTATCTTCTGGTGACGCCCGAGGTGAAGGTCGAGAGATTCGACGTGGTGGCCGAGCCCGAGGTTTCCGATCACCGGGCACTTCTTCTGGAAATCGCCTGACGGGCGGTTGCGCTTGCCGCCTGAGCCACTATTCTGCCGCAAAATGAAAATCCCGGGAGGCCCGCCCATGATCCTGCATTGCGTCTTCGTTCGGTTCAAGGCGGCCCTTCAAGCGGCCGACAAGCAGGCGATCTACGATGCGGTCGTGGCGCTGAAAAATGTGACCCCCGGCATTCTCGACGTCAAATACGGGTCGAACACCTCGCCGGAAGGCCTGAACGGCGGCTTTCTCGACGGCTTCATCGTCACCTTCGAAAGCCCGGAGGCCCGCGATGCCTATCTCGTCCATCCCGAACACATCGCCGTCGGCGAGCGCATTCTCGCCTCCACGGACGGCGGACTGTCGGGGCTGATGGTCTTCGATATGGCCATCTGACGAAAAGCGGCGAATCTTCGTCCTGTTCCAACGAAAAAGGGCGCCGCCGGGCGCCCTTCCAGAGACAGTTCGGATATCGTTCAGAGCTGTTCCAGCATCGTGGCGGCACCCGAAACGGTCGCCTGGCCGGGACTTTCCTCGATGTTGAGGGACTTTACCACACCGTCTTCGACCAGCATGGAATAGCGCTTCGAGCGGATGCCCAAGCCGCCGGCGGAAAGGTCGATATCGAGGCCGAGCGCCTTGGTGAAGGCGCCGTCCCAGTCGGCGAGGAAGTGGATTTTGCCGGTGCCGCCCGTCTGCTGTGCCCAGGCGCCCATGACGTGCCAGTCGTTGACGGCCATGACGGCGATGTCGTCGACGCCCTTGGCGAGGATCGCGTCGCGGTTTTCGAGATAGCCCGGCAGGTGGTTCAGCGTGCAGGTGGGCGTGAACGCGCCCGGGACGGCGAAAAGGACGACCTTCTTGCCCTTGAAAAGCTGCTCGGTGGTGATCTCCACCGGCCCGTCTGCGGTCTTTTCCTTGAACTTGGCTGCAGGCAGTTTGTCGCCGACGGCTATGGTCATGGGAATTCTCCTCTGTCGCGCGGGATTTTGCGGGCCATATCTCCGGCCCGCCAGTCGCGGCGCACTATAGACCCGGCCCGCCCGATGGCAAGGGCGATCCCGGCGCTCTTCGGAACACCAATTGTTGAAGCCGGCCGATCGCCCCGGCTCATTCGAAAACGAGCGAGGTTTCCATGGCGCGGTTTCCGGCGATCACCAGAATTCCCCAGCGCTTCCCCTTGATGTCGTAGTTCTTGGGAAGTTTTCCGACCGGCATGTCGAGCGAGTAGCTGTCGCCGTCCTGATGTCCGTTGATGCCGTCGAAGAGCACATGGCCCTGCGGCCCGGTGACGATCACCTGCGGCTTGGCGGTCTCCTCCGGCAGCCTCAGCTTCAGGTTCAGGATCTCCCGGCCCTGCGTCATGGCATAATGGGTGACGGCGAAATCGTCGGAAGGCGCTTCCGGCAGTTTCGAGGCGGCCTGATTGATGATCATCGCCTCTTCCACGGGCGTGCCCTTGACCGGCGCGAGCGCCAGCGAGAATTCCGCCTGGAACGGGATGCAGATATTGCGGCAGAGGCCAATGAAGGCGGAGGCGCCGAGGGTCAGCGGCCTGCCGGGATCTTCCACCTTCAGTTCGAAGGGCAGGGCCACCGGGTGATCGTAGCCGATGTCGCGCAGCTTGCCGTTGGCGATCCGCTTCGGCACGGGGTATGAAACATGGGAAAGCGTCGCGCCGCTTGCCTTGGAAAACACCATCTGCGGCGGAATGCCGGCATCGCCCGGTTCCTTCCAATAGGTGATCCAGCCGGGTCTCGGTTCGATCTGCAGCGCGCCGCGCACCGTTCCATCGGGCTCCGGCGGCAGGGCCACGATCCGCATGCGGCCGCCCTCGTTGGTGGCCCAGGGCGTGGTTTCCGCACGGCTGGTCGCCGGGCTGCCCAGGACTATACCCAGGGTAACCCAGGCGACGAGCGCAGCAAGCGCGCGGGCCGGAAAGCTACGGACTGAAATTATCTTCATGGGGCCAAGCGTTTAACCGATCCAGCCGGCGCGGACTAGTCACGAGCCCGCAGAAGCCGATCATTTTCGGTTGATTGATGGGGCGGACTGCCCCATCTTGCTTTGATGATAGATCGAAGCTTCTCCCGTCCGGGTTCGGGCTGGAAGGCAGGCTGGAGGCGTGATGGTTTTCTCGACCTTGAGAGACACATGCGAGCGGGGTTTCCTGGACGGGCAGTTCCTGATCGCCATGCCCGGCATGCAGGACACCAACTTCACGCGCACGGTCGTTTATGTCTGCGCCCATTCTCAGGCCGGCGCCATGGGCTTCATCATCAACCGGCCGCAACCGATCTCCTTCACCGACGTCCTCCTGCATCTGAAGCTTATGGACCAGGCCGACGTGATCATGCTGCCCGGTGATACCCGTGATTTTCCAATTCTTTCCGGCGGTCCTGTGGAGACCGGCCGGGGCTTCGTGCTGCATTCCGACGATTTTTCGAGCGAGTCCTCGATCCCCGTCAGCGACGACATCTCGCTGACCGCGACGCTCGATATCATCCGGGCGATCTGCGACGGTCGTGGTCCCGCGCGGGCGACCATGCTGCTCGGCTATGCCGGCTGGGGACCGGGCCAGCTCGAGCTGGAGATTTCGAGCAACGGATGGCTGAATTGCCCGGCAAACGACGAGCTGATCTTTGACCGCGCGGTGGAAGGCAAGTACGAACGGGCGCTGGCGCTGATGGGCGTCAGCCCGGAAATGCTGTCGAGCGAAGCCGGCCACGCGTGATTTTTGGATTTTGCCTGATTCCTTGAATTTTGAAGGTGCCGGAACGAAGCGACAGGGGCTCGCGTTGTTCTTTGATCGGGACATTGGGGTCCCTTGTCAAAGGAGAAGATACCATGGGCAGCACCAGCGATAAGATGGCCGGCAAGGCCAACGAAGTTTCCGGCAAGGTCAAGCAGGCCGCAGGCGACATGACCGATAATCCGAAGCTTAAGGCGAAGGGCAATGCCCAGGAAGCCAAAGGCCATGCCCAGCAGGCCAAGGGCAAGGTCAAGGACGCTGCCAAGAACGTTGTGGATCGCATGTAGCGGTTTGCCAGGCTCGTAGATCAAACCTGTTCCGGCTCTCGCCTGGAGCAGGTTTTCTCTATCCGCTTCGAGAATCCGGTTTCCCCATGCGCCTCTACGAATGCGATCACTGCGGCCAGACCATCCATTTCGACAACCGGTCCTGCGTCAATTGCGGCCATCGGCTGGCTTTCGTGCCGGAAAAGCTCGCCATGCACGCGCTGGCCGAAGACGAGGGGGAGGGGACCTGGCGTCTCGTCGCGGAGCCCGGATACAAGGTGCGGCCCTGCGCCAACGCCGCCATGGACATCTGCAATTGGACGGTCCCGGCGGCCGATCCGAATTATTTCTGCCCCGCCTGCCGGCATAACCGGCTGGTTCCCGACGCCTCGACCGAGGTCGGCCTCAACCAGTGGCGCCGCATCAGCCAGGCGCAGCGGCACCTTTTCTATTCGCTGCTCTGCTGGAACCTGCCGCGCACCAATCGTGAGGAGGATCCGGAAGGCGGCCTGGTCTTCGATTTCCTGGTGGACGAGGTGCAGCCGGACGGCACCGTGGTGCCGGCCATGACCGGCCACGAGGACGGATTGATCGCGATCCGCGCGGCGGAAGCCGACGACGCGACCCGCGAGCAGGTGCGGGTCATGATGAACGAGCCCTACCGCACCATGCTCGGCCATTTCCGCCACGAGACTGGCCATTACATGTGGGACAAGCTCGTGCGCGACGAGGGAAAGCTGGACGAGTTCCGTGCCGTCTTCGGCGACGAGACGGCCGACTACGGCGAGGCGCTGCAGCGGAACTATGAGCAGGGCCCGCCGCCGGACTGGCAGGAAACCTTCATCAGCACCTATGCGAGCACGCACCCGTGGGAGGATTTCGCCGAATGCTTCGCGCATTACCTCCATATCGTCGATACGCTGGAAACGGCCCGCTCCTACGGCATGTCGATCGAGCCGCGGCAGCATGGGGAACTGGCGGTCGAAGTGGATTTCAACCCCTATCACGCACGAGGCGCCGAACAGCTCGTCTCGGCCTGGATTCCGTTCAGTGTGGCGCTCAACAGCCTGCACCGGTCCATGGGCGTTCCGGACCTCTATCCCTTCATCCTGACGCCGGCGGTGGTCGATAAGCTGGAATTCGTCCACAGGCTCGTTCACGGCCGTCGTTGATTGCCGCGGCCGGCAAAAAATCGGCCCGCCTTCTGGTGGATCAGAAGGCGGGCCAGTCAGTCTAGGGTCAGGTCTATGAAATTCGCAGGGTGCATCCCATCCAATAGAACCGGACCCTAAGGGCGCATTCAAAACCCCGTGAGAATTAAGGGGTATGTTCACGATTTCGTCAACTGGAAATATGCATTTTCATATTTTCGGAAATGCTTCCGTACTCAGTCAACGTCTTTTGGTTGTGTTGCGGGAAGGCGGCCGTGGCCTCCTTTCTCCGGCCGGAAGATTTTCCGGTCAGAAGGTTTTCGTTGTATCGAGCCCCAGGGCGGTGCGGCCGGCGAATTCCTGCTGCGCGCCGATCCTCAAGGGATGATAGCGCGCGCCTTGCACGTCGCGGAACCGCCGCTCAAGGCCCCTGTCCCGGTAGAAGGCGGCGCCGCCTGCCGTTTCCATGGCAAGTTCGGTTGCGGCTATGGCGTGGCGCGCCACCAGCGAACGGCCGATCATGATCTCGTTGGTGGTGGCCGGGCCCGGTTCGCCCCGTTCGGCTGCGGCGATCATCGCGGCATGCGCGTATTGCGCCGCCCTCAGTTCCGTATCCATCCGCCCGGCGAGCGCGATGACATGCGCATCCGGCTTGCGTTTCCTGGCCAGTTCGACGGCGATGTCGCGGGCGCTTTCCGCCACGCCCAGATAGGCGGAATAGATGAGCGGGAAGGCGATCATCGAGATGATGTGGAAGAGCATGTGCCATTCGCCCTGGTTGCGCTTCAAGGCGACCGCTTCTTCCGGAACCACATGGCCTTCGACCGTCACGTCGTTGGAGCCCGTGCCGCGCATGCCCATCGTTCTCCAGGTGTCGAGGACTTTGACATGCGGCGATTTCATCGGCAGGCCGAAATGCAGGACCTTGGGCCCGTCGTCGCCGTCGAAAATCGCGCCCGTCATCAGGATATCGCCCATGGGCGAGCCTGAGGTGAAGATCTTGCGTGCCGTGATCCGGTAGCCGCCCTCGACCTTCTCGGCCTTGCCCGAACCTTCGATCCAGTCGGAACCGCCGCTGGACAGAAGGATGATCCGCTCCGCGGCGACGCGCTTCAGGAGCGGTACCACCGGCTCGGCCTTCTGATGTGTCCAGCGCCAGGCGGGGATTGCCACCTGGTGCGTATGCATGGAAAACGCGAGCGCCGTCGAACCGCAATGGTGGGCGAGTTCCTTGATCATGGCGCAGAGTTCCGCGACCTCCGCACCGCCGCCGCCGAGATCGGCCGGCACGCCTGCCTCCACCAGGCCGGACTCGCGCAGGTCACGGTAGTTCTCGGCGACGAAGGCGTCGTCTTGGTCAGCCGCTGCGGCGCGTTCGGCAAAGGCCGGCCCCAGCGAGCGGGCAATGCCGACCGGCTCCGCGTGGACCGCATCCCGGGGTGAAATTTCGGTTGTTGCAATCATGTTCTGATCCTCCTCCTGTTGTTGAGAATGGACCGATTGTTCGCCGGCGACCAAAGAGCCGCAAGTACAGGAAGTGTACCGCCACTGGCCGATCCCGCTTCCCGCCATCGGATGAGGTGAAAATCGGCAATACAATCAATGGTGCAGGAAAATGGTCTTGGTGCTTCAAAAGAACGGGCTTATTCTACTTCGGATATTGGCGCGGAGGGTTTTTCCATGACGGAAATGACCGGAAGTTACGGCCAGTTCTGCCCGGTCGCGATGGCGGCCGAGGTTTTCTGCACGCGCTGGACGCCATTGGTGCTTCGGGAACTTCTGTGCGGCAGCCGCCGCTTCAACGACCTGCGGCGCGGCGTGCCCCGCATGTCCCCGACGCTGCTCTCGAAGCGACTGAAGGAGCTGACCCAGGCCGGCATCATCGAAAGCCGCAGGGGGCCTGACGGCTCCATCGAATATCACCTGACGCCGGCGGGCGAGGAACTGCGCGAGGTGGTGATGACGCTCGGTTTCTGGGGGCAGCACTGGGTGGAGACGCAGCACTCTCTCCAGAAGCTCGATCCGTCGCTGCTGATGTGGGACATGCGCCGCCACCTCGATCCGGTGCCGCTGCCCACCCGGCGCTGCACGGTTCTCTTCTACTATCCGGAACAGCCGCCGGCGCAGCAGCGCTACTGGCTCGTCATCGACGGGCGCGACGTCGACGTCTGCTCGACGGATCCCGGCTTCGAGATCGATCTCTACGTGACCTCGCCGCTCCGCACGATGACGGCGATCTGGATGGGGATTGCGACCGTTCGGGCCGAGATGAATGCGGGCCGGCTGGAGCTCGACGGCGATACGGACATGGCGAATTCCATGCAGCAATGGCTCGGCCTCAGCCCCTTTGCCCGGGAACAGCCGGGGAGAGGAAAGGCGGCGTGAGGGGCCCGATAGGATTAGATCAAGCACTTCCTATGTGGAGAAAGGCAGCGCGGCATACCAATCTCCCCCCTTGAGGGGGAGATGCCCGGCAGGCAGAGGGGGGGTAACGCCTCAGCCATTCGTCGGCGTAATTTTGCCGCGCCGGCACCCCCCTCTGTCACCTTCGGTGACATCTCCCCCTCAAGGGGGGAGATCGGAGGGAGCTTGCCGCACCGCTTCGCATCCTCATGTGCAACCACTCCGCCGCTCCTGAGGGACGAAGGCAGGCGAGCTAAGCCCGTTTCGTCAGCGGAAAACGTTCCTTCAGGAGCCTGAGCACGGCGTCGGCTGCGGCGGGGGGACCGAAGAGATAGCTCTGGCCGAAATGGCAGCCCATCTTGGCGAGTTCGGCGGCGTCCTCGTCCGTCTCCACGCCTTCCGCCACCACGTCCATGTCGAGCGCGCGGGCCATGGCGATCACCGATCGCAGCAGAACGGCGCGCTTTTCCGTCGCGTCCCTCACCAGTGCCTTGTCGAGCTTGATCGTGTCGAAAGGGAACTGCGTGAGATAGGCGAGCGAGGAATAGCCGGTACCGAAGTCGTCCAGCGCGAGGCTGAGACCGGTTTCCTTGAGTTTGCCGAGCACGAGGCGCGCCTGCTCCGGGTTCTCCATCATGAGCGACTCGGTGAGCTCCAGCTTGATCTGGCCCGGATTGACCTGGGTTTTCTGGATGAGCGCCCGGACGTCGTTGTAGAGGTCGGCGTTCAGGAGCTGCGCGCTCGACAGGTTGACCGAGACGAAGATCGGCAGATCGCCCGTCTGATGCTGCCAGGTCATCAGGTCGGAAGCGGCGCGGTCCATGGCGAAGAGGCCGAGCGGGCCGATCAGGTCCGACATCTCGGCGATCGGGATGAATTCCGACGGCGGAATGCTGCCGCGTTTCGGATGATCCCAGCGCATCAGCGCCTCGAAGCCGGCAAGCTCGCCGTCCTTCAGCCGGATGATCGGCTGGTAGGCGAGCGAAAGCTCCTTGCGCTCGATCGCCCGGCGAAGATCCGTCTCGATCTGCAGGCGGTCGGTGCCGCCGGAACGGAAGGCGGGACGGAAGGGTTCGACGCGATTGCCCCCGGCGCGCTTGGCCCGGTACATGGCGAGCTCCGCATCGGCGAGCATGCCGGCGGCGCTCTCCTGCTGGTCGACCCAGGAGGCAAGCCCGATCGAGGCGGTCAGGATGATCTCCCGATTGGCGAAGTTGATCGGCACCATGATCGCCTTGGAGACCGCATCGGCGAAATCCGCCACCTTGGCGGGATCGCGCTCGGAAACCAGGATCAGGCCGAACTGGTCGCCGGCAAGCCGCGCCAGCGTATCCTGCGGCTTCAGGAGGCGGCGGAGCCGCCGGGTCAGCGCGATCAGGATGTTGTCGCCGGCGGCGATCCCGAGGGCATCGTTGACCTGCTTGTAGCGGTCGAGGTCGATCGCCATGACGGTCGGCCGCACGGTGTCGCCGCCGGGCGCCAGCGTCAGCACCGATTGCAGGCGGTCGAGGAAGACCTGGCGGTTCGGCAGGCCGGTCAGGTTGTCGTGCAGCGCATCCTGCAGCAGGCGTTCGACGGAATTCTTCTGTTCCGTCACGTCGATGATCGTGCCGACGCAGCGGATGATCTCGCCGTTCGAGCCGAGAACCGGCCGGGCGCGGATCTGCAGCCAGTGGAAATGGCCGTCCTCGGCGCGGATGCGGAATTCGTGGTTCAACCGGCCGCGGCGGTGTTCGAGCAGCACGTCGAGCGTCGCGCGGAACCGGTCGCGATCGTCCGGGTGGAGCCGCGGCACCCAGTTGCGGACCGGCCCGTGCATGGCGCCGGCATCGAGCCCCAGGCGCATCGAGATGTCCGGCGTGGTGACGACGCGGTCGCGCGCCACGTCCCAGTCCCAGACGGTGTCGCCGCTGCCGGTCAGCGCCAGCGACTGCCGTTCGAGGTCGGAGAACAGGCCCTGCTGGTAGGCGCCGCCGGCAAAGGCATGCTGCATGACGGTGAAGCCGATCAGCAGCACGATCAGCACGAGCCCGCCGCCGAGCGCCGGCTGAATGATGTCGTTGTCGAGCCTGCCGGTCACCGTCAGCCAGCCGCCGAACAGCCAGACGAGGATCAGCGCCCAGGTCGGCACGAGCAGGATCGCCCGGTCGTAGCGGTTGAAGCCGAGATAGATGATGAGCAGGATGCCGACGGAGCCCGTGAGCGCGAAGGAGAGGCGGGCGATGCCGGCCGCGACGGACGGGTCATAGACCGCCACGCCGCCGAGCAGCACGAGGCCGACGATCCAGGCGAGCGTCGCATATCCCAGATGCACGTGCCAGCGGTTGAGGTTGAGATAGGTGAAGAGGAAGATCACGAGCGAGGAGGCGAGTGCCACTTCTGCACCCGCTCGCCAGATGCGCTGGTCGCTTGAGGTGACGGTGATCAGCTTGTCGAGAAAACCGAAATCGACGCAGATATAGGCGAGCACCGCCCAGGCGAGCGCGGCCGCGGCCGGCAGCATCGACGTGCCCTTGACCACGAAGAGGATGGTCAGGAAGACCGCGAGCAGGCCTGCGATGCCGAGCACGATGCCGCGATAGAGCGTGAAGGAGTTGACCGTATCCTTGTAGGCGTCCGGCTGCCAAAGGTAGATCTGCGGAAGCTGTGGGGTGGCGAGTTCGGCGACGAAGGTGATGGTCGAGCCGGGATTCAGCGTGATGCGAAAGACGTCGGCGTCGGGGCTCGGCACCCGGTCGAGCGCGAAACCTTCCGAGGGCGTGATCGAGATGATGCGCTGCGAACCGAGGTCCGGCCAGAACATCTTGGAATTCGCGAGGCGGAAATGCGGCGCGACGATCACCCGTTCGAGCTGTTCCTCGGAGACGTTGGCGAGCGCGAAGACCGCCCAGTCGCCCTGGTGGCGGGGGGAGCTTGCGCGCACCTCGATACGGCGGCGGATGCCGTCGGCGCCGGCGGCGGTGGAGACCTGAAAGGCCTCGCCCTGGTTGGTGTAGATCTCGGTCGTCTTGGTAAGGTCGAGCGCCGTGTCGTCGCGCGAGATCTTCACCGGCTCGGCGGCGCCCGCGGCCTGCGCGGCGGCGAGGATCACGGCGGCGACGACCATGGCGAGGAGCGCTGGAAGCCAGCGCATCAGCGGCGGAAAACGCAGAATCCGGGCGCTCATGGTCTCATCATCTTCCCGAATTCACCGTCTTCCGGCAACCGGGAGAACATCAGATGGTCGCGCCATTCGCCGTTGATTTTCAGATATTTCCGCAAAAGACCTTCCCGCTCGAAGCCGGCTTTTTCGAGGAGCCGCACACTTTTCCAGTTTTCCGGAATACAGGCTGCCTCGATCCGGTGCAACTGAAGTCCGCCGTAGATATATGGGATAGCCACCTGCAATGCGGCCAACATATGGCCTTGGCCCGCATGTCTTTCGCCCATCCAGTATCCGATCATGCAGCTTTGCGCCGCACCCCGGCGAATGTAGCCGATGGTGAGCCCCCCGAGCAGCACGTTGGCCCGGCGGTCGAAGAGAAGAAGCGGCACCGCGAGCCCGGATGCATATTCCTGCCCGCTTCGGACGACCCGGGAGCGGAACGAGGCTTCCGTCAGTTCGTCGGGCCGCCAGGTCGGCTCCCAGGGCTGCAGGAAGGTGCGGCTTTCTGAACGCAGCCTGTACCACTGCCTGTAATCGGAATAGCGCGGAAGCCGGAGAAGATGGTTCTCGCCGTAAAGCTCTGGTGTGTCCGGCTGTCGTGACAGGAACCGAAACACCGACTTCGTCATCCCATGCTCCAGCCGGAATTCAGCCGGCAGCCTTCTTGGTCTCAAATCCCGGCGTGGAAAGCGCCGCGGTGATGTCGGACATCGGCGCTAGCTGTTCGATCGGCCCGACGGCGGACAATGTCGGAACTGTATCGAAAAACAGCCGTCCGGCAAGATCGGTGAGGCGCTGGGTGGTGATGCCGGCCAGCCGCTCCATCATTTCCGGGTTTGGAATAGGCCGCCCATAGAGCATCATCTGCCGGGCGATCTGGCCGGCGCGTGCGGCCGGGCTTTCCTGACCCATCAGGAGCTGGGCGCGGATCTGCGCCCGGGCGCGGTCGATTTCCTGTTGATCGATCGATTCGGACGCCTTGCGAAGCTCGTCGATCACCACCGGAACGAGGTTCGGCAGCTCGTTTCCGCTCGTCGCGGCATGGATGCCGAAAATGCCGGTGTCGGAAAAGCCCCAATGGAAGGCATAGACGGAGTAGCAGAGGCCGCGGTGCTCGCGCACTTCCTGGAAGAGGCGGGACGACATGCCGCCGCCCAGGATGTTCGCCAGGATCTGCGAACAGTAGAAATCGCGCATGTGATAGGCCTTGCCCTCGAAGCCGAGCAGGACCTGCGCATCCATGAGGTCGCGGTCTTCGCGCACGTCGCCGCCGATATAGCGCGCCGTATCGAAGACGGGCGGGGCGCTCGGGGTGCGGGGCAGCTTGGCGAAACGCTCCTCCACCTGTTTGCAGAAGGCGGCGTGGTCGACCGCGCCGGCGGCCACCACGAACATGCGGTCGGTCGTATAGTTGCGCGAGAGATAATTGCGGATCTGGGCGGGCGTGAAGCCTTTCACCGTTTCCGGCGTGCCGAGGATCGGTCTGCCGATCGTCTGGCCGCGAAAGGCGGCTTCGGAGAATTTGTCGAAGATCACGTCGTCCGGCGTGTCGTTCGCCGCGCCGATCTCCTGCAGGATCACGTGCTTTTCGCGGCGGAGCTCTTCTTCGTCGAATTCCGATTCCGTCAGGATGTCGGCGAGGATGTCGACCGCGAGCGGCACATGGTCCTTGAGCACGCGGGCATAATAGGAGGTCGTCTCCGTCGAGGTGGCGGCGTTGAGCTCGCCTCCGACATTCTCGATTTCCTCGGCTATGTCGCGGGCGCTGCGCCGGCTCGTGCCCTTGAAGGCCATGTGCTCGAGGAGGTGGGCGATCCCGTGCTCGTCTTCGGTCTCGTTACGCGAACCGGACTTGATCCAGACACCGAGTGCGACGCTCTCCAGATGGGGCATGGTCTCGGTAACGACTGTCAACCCGGAGGAAAGCCGGGTGAGTTCTACATTCATCTTTACGTCTTTCCGGCGCGGCCGATGGCTTCAAGCGCGGGCATGCTGGCCGATGAAGGTTTCGACGGCCTTAAGCTCAGGCTCCAAGATATCGAAGCGCTCCTCCCTTTCCATGAGATCAGCGAGCCATGATGGAAGGGCCGGATCAATTCCGCAAGCGGATTTTACCGCGGCCGGGAATTTCGCCGGATGCGCGGTGGCGAGCGTCACCATCGGGCTCGAAGCGCGGGCGTTCCTGCCCGCGACGAAAACGCCGGTCGCCGTATGGGGATCGATGAGGTAGCCGGTCTGCGCAAGCGTCTCGCGGATGGTGGCCGCCACCTGGCGCTCCGTCGCACGGCCTGCGCGGAACTCGCGCTTGATGGCTTTCAGCGCGTCCGGCTGGATTTCGAAGGCGCCGGACTGCTTGAGCCCCGCCATCGCCGAGCGCACGGCGGCGGCATCTCGGCCGTAGGATTCGAACAGCAGCCGTTCGAAATTCGAGGAGATCTGGATATCCATCGAAGGCGAGGTGGTCGCTTTCACGCCGCGCATCTCGTAGCGGCCGCTTTTCAGCGTGCGGGCCAGGATGTCGTTGTCGTTGGTGGCGATCACCAGCCGGTCGATCGGCAGGCCCATCTTCTTGGCGACGTAACCGGCGAAGATATCGCCGAAATTGCCGGTCGGCACGGTAAAGGAGATTTTCCGGTCCGGCCCGCCGAGCGAAACGGCGGCGGTGAAATAATAGACCACCTGCGCCATGATGCGGGCCCAGTTGATCGAATTGACGCCGGAAAGCTTCAGCCGGTCGCGGAAGGCGGCGTCGTTGAACATCTCTTTGACGAGGTTCTGGCAATCGTCGAAATTGCCCTTGATCGCCAGCGCATGCACGTTTCCGGCGGCCGAAGTCGTCATCTGCCGCTGCTGCACCGGCGAGACCTTGCCATGCGGGAAGAGGATGAAGATGTCGGTGCGTTCGCGCCCGGCAAAAGCGTCGATCGCCGCCCCGCCGGTATCCCCGGAGGTGGCTCCGACGATGGTGGCGCGCTCGCCGCGTTCGGCGAGAACGTAGTCCATCAGCCGGGCGAGAAGCTGCATCGCCACGTCCTTGAAGGCGAGCGTCGTGCCGTGGAAGAGTTCGAGCACGAAATCGTTGGGGCCGGTCTGGACGAGCGGCACGACCGCCGGGTGCCGGAAGCTCGCATAGGCCTCGTCGATCATCGCCTTGAACTTGTCGTCGGGGATTTCGCCGGCGACGAAATGCTTGAGGACTTCGAAGGCGACTTCCTGATAGGACTTGCCGCGCAGCGCGCGGATTTCCCTTTTCGTCAGCGCCGGCCATTCGCGCGGCACGTAAAGCCCGCCGTCGCGTGCAAGTCCGGCAAGCATGGCATCCCGGAAGCGGAGGGACGGTGCTTCGCCCCGGGTAGAAATGTAGTCCACGACCTTCAATCCCCAATCGATTTTTATTCGCGCCGCTGATATAGACCAGGAAAATGGGCGGTGAAAGACCGGAAAATGAGATGTCCGGCTCGCCAGAACGTGGCCCGTGAACGGGATGGAAGAGGATAGAGTACGGTGTTTGGCAAGATTTCGCGTGGTCTTCTGGCGGTATCGTTCGTGGCAGTTCTCGCAAGCTGCAATTCCTCATCCCCCACGGAAGGCCTGACGGCCCAGGCTCAGCAGCCCGTGACCCCGGTCGTGCAGGCCTATTGCCCGCAGGTGGTGATGCTGGAGCAGGATGCCATCCACCGCGCCTATGCCCGCGGCGGCCAGGACAATCCGGAAAAGCTGCTCTATCAGGCTTCTTTCGGCGACGTGACGCGGCAATGCACCGCCAACGAGACGACGCTGACGATCAACGTCGTCGCCCAGGGCCGCATCGTCCAGGGGCCTGCCGGCGCGCCGGGGCAGGTCTCCCTGCCGATTCTCGTCGAAGTGGTCGATGGCGACAACGTCATCTATTCGCAGAAGGTCGCCTTCCCGGTCGAAATCCCCGCCGGCGGCACGCAGTTCATCTTCAACAAGCCGGACGTGCAGATCCCGAATGCGGTCGGCGGCGCCTCGCGCTTTACCCGCGTGCGTCTGGGTTTCGATGACGGCCCGGCGAAGAAGCCGGCGCGCCGGAGCTGATCAGAACGCGCCGGTCCATTCGCTGAGCGCGGCGATGACCGCCGGCAGGTCCATCATCCGGGCGATCACCGTTTCGGCGCCGGCATCGGTCAGCCGGTCCGCATGGCTCGGATAGGTGTGCGATGCGCCGGTAAAGCCGACGACGCGCATGCCGGCGGCCTTGGCGCCATGGATGCCGTGAACGGAATCCTCGATCACCAGGACCTTGTCCGGCGAAACCTTGAACTGCTCGGCGGCATGCAGGAAGATGTCCGGCTTCGGCTTCACACGGTCGGGGCCGAGGTCCTTGGCCGAATAGATATGCGGCGCGAAATAGGGTTTCAGCCCGACCTTTTCCAGCATCATGTCCAGCCGGTGGCTGCTCGAATTGGAGCAGATGCAGCGCTGCGTAGTGAGGCGGGCGAGCGCGAACTTCACGCCGTCGATGATCTTCACGTCGCGGGCAAGCCGCGCGTCGAGCAGCTTTTCCGACTTGTCGAGCAGCGTGGCGGAAAGCGGGATGTTGGCTTCCTTTTCGACCGTCAGCAGGATGTTTTTCCAGGTCATGCCGGCGAAGCGTTCGCCCATTTCCTCGACGCTGATCGGATATCCGGCTTCGGTAAGCAGTCTCGATTCGACCTGTGCCGCGATGATTTCGGAATCGACGAGCACGCCGTCGCAATCGAAAATGATGAGGTCGAAACCGCTCATGATGGAATGCCTTCTCCAAAGTAAGGCGGCCTTTTATCCGACCCGCCCCGAAATCTCAATCGATACTCCTGCATGGCTGGGCTAAGCGTGGCGGGCGGCTCTCGACAAGCCGGAAAGCCCCCTCTAAGGAACATGCATGGGCAAGGAGCCGGAAGACACCATCGCCAGCCGCATCAGCCGCGTGCTTGCCGATCGCATCGTGCGCGGCGAGCTTGCTCCCGGCGCGCGTCTTCGTCAGGATCACATCGCCGAGGAATTCCGGACGAGCCACGTGCCGGTGCGCGAAGCCTTCCGCCGGCTGGAGGCGCAGGGCCTGGCGATCAGCGAGCCCCGCCGCGGCGTCCGCGTCGCCTCCTTCGATCTTGCCGAAGTCCGCGAGGTTGCGGAAATGCGCGCCGCGCTGGAAGTTCTGGCGCTTCGCCACGCCGCCCGCCATCTGACGCCCGCCATCCTCGATGCCGCCGAGGAGGCGACCCGCGAAGGCGACGCCGCGGCCGACGTCTTTGCCTGGGAGGAGGCGAACCGCCGTTTCCATCGTCTCGTCCTGACGCCCTGCGGCATGAACCGTCTGCTCGCCTCGATCGACGATCTGCATGCCGCGAGCGCCCGCTTCCTTTTCTCCGCCTGGCAATCCGGCTGGGAAAAGCGCACCGACCATGACCATCGCGCCATCCTCGCGGCGCTGCGCCAGGGAAAGACGGAGGAGGCCGCCGCCATCCTCCAGAAACATGTGCAATGGATCGGCCGCGGCCCGCAGCCGGCCAGGAACGGGCCTTTGCGCGAAACTTTCGCCATTGTCGGCTGAGTCTTCCTTAAAATTATAGATAATCGCCGGGTGGCTTCCGGAAAGGGAGTTTCGCCCCTTCACTGGTCTTTCACGAAAGGTTCGGCTTGCTCGGTCGCGGCTTTCCTTTGGCTGGCACTTGCCTTCCGGTCAAAATTGCGTTCACATATAGATCGTGAGTCAAAATTATCTATAATTTGGAAGGAGACTTCATGTCCTTGCCTCAGCAGATGGCCGCAGGCCGTTTCGATCCCTTGCGCCTTTCCGCCCGCTCGCCGCTCGCTCTCGCCGTCTTCGTGCTCGCCGGCACCTTGGCGCTGGCACTCGCTTCGCAGATCGCCGTGCCGATGGTTCCGGTGCCGATCACCATGCAGACCTTCGCCGTGACGATGATCGGCGTACTTTACGGTTGGCGGCTCGGTGCCCTGACTGTCCTGGTATGGCTCGGCGAGGCTATGCTGGGCGCTCCGGTCCTCGCCAACGGTTCGGGTGGTCTGGCGCCTTTCGCCGGTCCGACGGCCGGATATCTCGCATCCTTCCCGGTCATGGCGGCTCTGGCCGGCTGGCTTTCCGAACGCGGATGGACCGGGCGGCGCGTCGTCGCCAGCTTCTCGGCGCATCTGATCGCCAACCTTCTGTGCCTCGCGCTCGGCTGGGCCTGGCTTGCGGCATTGATCGGCGCCGAAAAGGCGTTCTGGGCCGGCGTTGCTCCCTTCGTTCTCGGCGCTGCGCTGAAATCGGGCCTTGCTGCGGCGGTTCTCGCCGCGGTCGCTTCCCGCAAGCGCGCCGCGGCGGAGTGATGGCGAGGCTGCGTCCGCATCATCTTCTCTGCATGCTGACCTTTGTCGGCGAAGGCTACAGTCCGGCCTTCGTCGCCAACTATCGTCGCCTCGCCGGCCGGATCTCCGCCGGCGAGCCGATCGAGATCGTCTCCGGCCCGGACGATATATGTGCCCCTCTTCTGCAGGACGGGGATGCGCATTGTTTTGGTGCCTCGGTAATGGGCCGCGATGCGGCGGCGCTGGCTGACATCGCCGGCTTGCTGGGGCGCAGGCTGGAGGTGGGATCGGTGATCGCTTCCGATCCGGCGCTGTTCAGGAGATTGCGCCGAGCCTTTTCCCTTGGCACCACGCGTCGCGCCTGCACCGGCTGCGAATGGAGCGGCCTCTGCGATCGTGTAGCGGGAGCGGGATATCAGGGCGCTCTGGTCGGGAGAGGGGAGCTTAATCCGCCGGGAACAGCGTCAGGAATTTCCGCTCGCCGTCCGGCGTGAAGAGCACCGCGCGGCTTTCGCCGCTGCGCCTCGCCCAGCCTTTTTTGAGGAAATGCGACAGCAGCGCCTTGCCGAGCGTGCCGGCGAGATGCGAGCGCCGCTCGCTCCAGTCGAGGCAGGATTTGCAGAGCGGCCGGCGGCCGGAGGCAAGCGATGCGACATCGATGCCGAGCTTGCCGAGTTCGGCCCGGCCTTCCTCCGTCATCGTCAGGTTCTCGCCATCGGTCTCGATTGCGCCGCGAGCGACGAAACTGTCGAGCATCCGGACCCCGTAGTCGCCGGCGAGATGATCGTAGCAGACGCGCGCCTTGCGCAGCGCCGGATCCTTCGGCCCGGGCCGGTGGCGCAGATGCCCGCGGCTTGCAGCAAACCCCATGATGGTTTCGATCAGAGCGCCGGTAGCGGCGTCGGCCAGCGTGAAATACCGATGCCGGCCCTGTTTGCGTTGGGAAATCAGCCCGCCGTCTTCGAGCCTCGAGAGATGCGAACTTGCCGTCTGCAAGGTTACGCCGGCAGCCTGCGCCAGTTCGGTCGCCGTCAGCGCCTGGCCGCCGCTCAGCACGGTCAGCATGTTGGCGCGGGCGGGATCGCCGATCAGCGTTCCGATGCGGGCAATGTCTGGACCTTCCTTCATACTTCGATGTTAACCGAAGCATTCTCGTTCGGCAATATGGCAAAACGTCCTTGTCATCATAGGAGAAAGCCATGATCACCTGTTTCATCCGTTACGAGATCGACCCGTTCAAGGCGGACAAATTCGAGGACTACGCCCGTGCCTGGGGTCAGGCGATCCCGCGCTGCGGTGCCGATCTGATCGGTTATTTCGGCCCGCACGAGGGCTCGGCGACAACCGCTTATGGCGTCTATAATATCGACAGCCTCGCGGCTTATGAAGCCTATCGCGCCCGGCTCGCCGACGATCCGCTTGGCCGGGAGAATTACGCCTTCGCCAAACGCGAGCGTTTCATCCTGAAGGAAGACCGCATCTTTTTGAAGAATATGTCCACGCCCCACGGAGCTTTCGTAAAGCCATGATCGCCGTCATTTTCGAAGTCGTGCCCTATATGGGCGAACGCCACAAATATCTGGATCTCGCGGGCGAACTGCGCTCCGAACTCGAAAAGATCGATGGGTTCATCTCCATCGAGCGCTTCGAGAGTCTGACGATGCGCGGCAAGCTTCTCTCGCTCTCCTTCTGGCGGGACGAGGAGGCCGTGCGTCAATGGCGCAATCTCGAAGCCCATCGCGCCGCACAGCGGGCAGGGCGGAACGGCATCTTCGCCGATTACCGCCTGCGTATCGGCCATGTCCTGCGCGACTACGGCATGTTCGAGCGCGACGAGGCGCCGAAGGACAGCCGCGAGGCGCATGCGGCTTGATCAGGTTTCGTCCAGCGCACGCTGGAAGAAAATGCCGAATTTCGCGTGGCATCAAAAGACCTGCAATGCGGAGTTCTCAATCCTGTCTTTGAGCATTGGATGAAGGCTGTCACGCGTTGTTATGTCAACCGGCAGGTGGAGTTCGTCTTCCAAAAAAAGCTTTATGCCGACTAAGTCGAAGGCGTTGAAGCGGCTCTCCGGGTCATAATCGATGAAGAGATCGAGATCGCTCGTGGGCCCTGCCTCGTCCCGAGCGACCGAACCGAAAAGATAAAGCGAGGTCGCGCCGAGCGCCTTTATGGCGTCGGCCTGCTGTTTCAGCTTCTCGATGGCTTCGTTTCGCTTCATAGCGGATATTTTAGCGTAGTGGCAGCGTTCTTTCCACGCCTTCGAAATAGAAGGCGGGAGTGATCCAAATTTTCAGGTTTCGACCCTAAAGCGGGCACTGGGTTTCTCAAGTCTCGTGCTATACGAGACGCATGGTCGATTTTGCATATCTCGTTGAACCGCCTTTCAACCATCGACAGCCGAATGGAACCGTGACCGGCTGCGACGTCGAACTTGCGCGAACGGTTCTGGCGATGGCTAGCGTTACCGACATCAGCATGGTCGAAACCGAATTCGCGCAACTCCTGCCTGGACTTGCCGATGGCCGGTGGCGGATGACGACGGGCCTTTTTTCGACCGAAGAACGCCGTCGGATAGCCGCTTTCAGCAGACCGATCTGGGCTTTGCCCGACGGGCTCCTAGGTCGGATCGACATTCAGGATTCCCAAATCATCTAATCGGTGATTCATAGGCTACACGGAGGCCTATGAATGG